>DATKSV010000051.1:0-7284 GCA_035531535.1 Candidatus Nanopelagicaceae bacterium
CTGGCGGCTCCAGAAAGCTGGCATTGGGATTCCACCGGGGTTGACCAAGATGGAAGCGAGCGCGATGATCGACGATCTGGTCAAGTGCGCCCAGCCCCCTCCGTAGGGTTGGTGTGGGCGCTGTCTGTCCCATCGAGAGAAGGCCCTCTCCCCTGCCCCATGCTCGCCCCGGTCTTGGAACCGCTCTGAGATCGGATACTCGGGCCATCTTCGAGCGGTGAGACGGCCACGACCACGAGTGTTCAAGTGCCTCTCAGTGCCTGCTTCTGATTTTTGACGGCATACTGCGGCCCCCAATGGCCGAAGTGGCGTCCTGGCTATCCCCCCTTATGTTCGTGTCAAAGTCAGTGGGGTGAACTGAGCAAGTGAACGGGCTAGCGATTCGGACCGCGGCGCTATCCCGTCGAGGGCTCCGCTTGGGGAATGGCACAGCGATCGGTCCCGGCGGCTGGTGTCGAGCAGAGCTTTCAACTCTTAGGCCAGGGATCGGCTGTCGCATCGTCGAGGAGGGCGTGCCCCTTCCCGCTGTCCGGGTTCTCTCGTCGTAGCTCGGCTTCCGCTCCGCAACTGCGGTGGAAGCTTGATCTGGCCGCCGTTTCGGCCCAGGCCCGCCCCGGATCCCGTGGCTCCCTCGGGCTGCGCCCCGAGAAGGTTGCGGTCCCCCGCAGGTTGCGGGGGGTGGGGCCCTACTTCCCCTTCTTGAGCTTGGACTGGCCGGCATCGGAGCGCTGATTGGGCCAAGTGCAGCCCAGGTTCCTAGCGGACGTGGCGGACGCCGATCCCCGCATGCGGCCAGTAGGCATGGCTGCGTGTCCTCATATCGCCGAGCATCGGGTTGTGTGCGCGGGTCCACCACCTTGCAAGGCACCGGCCCCGTCTCCACTCCAAGGTTCGCAGGCCACTACGGCGGCCTGGTAACCGCCAGCATTCGGTAGGAATCTCGTGGCCACAGGGACCGGGCCCCCTCGTGGCACTCAAGTCGGCCAGGAGCACCGAGTGGGAAGCCGAGGTGTACGATCTCCGCGATGGCGCATGAGGGGCCGCTCTACGATGCGGCGGCCAAGATGATGGACCTAGGGCTCAGGCAGGGCGACTCTCTCTTCACTCCGGGCTATCCAGTTTGGACCCTCGCCACGGCCGAGGATTTCCAAGATCGCTTTATCACCAAGGGTGACGTGGGCAAGGACAGCTTCATGGTGAAGTTGAAGAGGCAATTGGACAATGCTCCTCGAGCGACCGCCCAGCTGGCTGCAGAACTGCTCTACGTGTACCTGCTGCCCCCAGTCTCGAAAAGCATCGGGATTGCGAAGAAACGGGCCTTATTACAGGAGACGCTGGAGTGTTCCCCGGAGACGGTGGTGGTGCCAGCCGATCTCGACCAGGCTCTCGATGGGGGGTTCGCCAGCACTGGAACTGCTTACAACACCGAGCGTGACCGCCAGATCTCCTACTTGATCCGTTTTCTGATCGCATTCCGCAAGCTCCCCGCAGATCGCCAAGTGGCGTCCGCGCGAGATCCCCGAATGTTTCGAGCACTCGCCGATGACGTGCCTATTCGGTCCGCTCAGAGCATGCGGAACGCCCTCCTCCATCTGGCATTCCCAGACTTCTTCCAGGACACCGTGTCGGACAAGCAGAAGAGCCAGATCGCCAAAGCCTTCGGTCAGTTGATCACCAGCTCCGACGCCAATGTGGATGAACAGCTGCTGGAGATCCGCGGCTCTTTGGAGCGCGACCGGGGCAGACCCATCAGCTTCTACGACGACGACATCCGAGCCATCTGGGATCCGATCGGGCACCCGCCGCCACCTCCACCACCTCCGCCTCCAGGTCGCAATCTGCCGGATGCTACCTCAGAATTGGCAGCGAAGCTGTTGGTTGACCAGTCGTGGCTCAATGAGACGATCGACCTTCTGCGCGAGAAGCGCCAGCTCATCCTGTACGGACCGCCCGGCACCGGCAAAACCTACTTGGCCCAGGCGTTGGCTGAGTACCTCGCGAAGTCCACGGACGGCGAGTACCGCCTAGTCCAGTTCCACCCCTCCTATTCCTACGAAGACTTTTTCGAGGGCTTTCGCCCCACACCAGGGGACCACAGTGGCACGATCTCCTTTGAGCTCGTACCCGGACCCTTCAAGATGCTGGCCGCCGAAGCCACGGCGAATCCCGAACATGCCTACATCCTGGTGATCGACGAAATTAACCGCGCCAACCTGGCCAAGGTCTTCGGGGAGCTGTACTTCCTACTGGAATACCGGGACCGCAAGGTCAGCCTTCAGTACTCGCCCAGGGAGTGGTTCCAACTCCCCAACAACCTCTATGTCATTGGCACCATGAACACCTCGGACCGGTCAATAGCGCTGGTCGATGCCGCCATGCGGCGGCGCTTCAACTGGCAGGCCCTGTTCCCCGACCAGCCACCCGTCAAGGATCTGCTGCGTCGCTGGCTGAAGCTCCACAACCTGCCCGGTAGGGCAGCCTACCTACTGGATGCCTTGAATGCCAAGATTGAGGACAAAGATGGCAAAGTTGGGCCGTCCTACCTGATGACCGAACGGGCGAAGGACGACTTGGGGATCCGGCGCATCTGGGAGCACCAGATCCTTCCCTTGCTGGAGGAACGCCACGCTGGCGAGGGAGTGGATGTGCGTGGGTGGTATGGCGTCGACGCCCTGGACTCTGCCACTTCGATCCCTGGTTATCCGGGGTCGGCCGTCGCCCCTGTCGAGCAGGAGGAGGGCGAGTAGTTAGGTTGAGGCTGCTCACGATCCCGGAGTACAGCACAAGGGCCTACCGGCGGCTGCCAGCAGCCGCGGCCGGAGCTCTTGCGGAGACTGGAGCTGTCGGGGTGACCATGGACCTCCGGGGCCGGACCCAGCTCACCTCCACGTCTTACGTTGGGGTCGTGCGAGCGGGCGAAATGGAACTTCGGATAACTCCGAAGCTGAAGATCCACCGTCTGCTCTGGCTGATCGGCTACGCCAGCGATCCCAGGGGCTGGCGGGACGAGCAACAGGTTGATCTCAAGGAAATCGACGACCTGGTAGCGGCAATGGCAGTGTCTTTCGTGGCCGCCAGTACCGGGGCGCTGGCTCAAGGGCTGCTGCGTGGCTACCAGGTAATTGAGGAAGCCAGCGCCACCCTGCGAGGAAGATTACGGGAGAGTGACCAGGTCCGCCGGAGACGTTCAGTCGCCCTTCCCCTTGAGGTGAGGTACGACGATTACACAGTCGACATCCCGGAGAATCAGCTTCTGCTGAGCGCCGCGCTTCGACTGCGCCACCTGTCCCTCTTGCCTCCCAACACCCGCGCGGCACTCCACCGCTTGATCGCGCTTATGGGTGAAGTGACCCCGCTCATCCCTGGGCAGCAGTTGCCCACAACCCGGTTTGACCAGTTGAACCGCCACTACCGGCCGGCAATTCTCCTAGCTCGCCTGATCCTCGCTGGGAAGAGCCTCGAACAGCCGCCCGGGGCGACGACCGCGGCAGGGTTCCTTTTTGATCTCAACCTGGTGTTCGAGCAGTGGCTGAGCGCGGCCCTCCGTGAGGCACTGCTTCCCTACGGAGGCTGTCTCCGAGCCCAATGGCCAGGGCATCTGGACGTGGGGAAGTCAATCTCTTTGCGGCCCGATATGGTCTGGGAGCGTGGGGGCAAGCCAGCAGGGGTCGTGGACGCCAAGTACAAATCCCTCCATCCGGAGGGAGTCGGCCCGAACCCCGATCTCTACCAGATGCTCGCCTACTGCACCGTCCTTGGCTTACGCGCCGGCCACCTCGTCTACGCTGCCGGACAGCAGACGCCCGGACGATGTGTTGTGATAAATACCAAGACCGCTATCTCCACCTGGGCGATGCATCTCGACAAGCCGGTCACGGAGCTGATGGGCGAGGTAAATCAGTTGGCCACAACATTGAGTCTGCTTTCTGAGCAGGCCATGTGGACCGCAGGTGGCCCAGTGGACCATGGGTGAGCGAGCTCCCGAGACCGCCTCCGGGAGAACCCACGCGCAGAATTCCCTGGCACCTTTGGGCCTGTTCCTACCAGCTCAGATGGCCCGGGTCGGAGATAGGCTCTGGCCGATCTGGCCCATGGTCTCGCTCCCACGCATAGCTGGCCGGAGGCGCGGGGCCACTGGGACAACGCCACCGAGTTTTTCGCTCCAGCACCGGGCGCTTGAAATTGCTTGATGGCGGACGTCTGCTCCTGATGGCCAGCGACCAGCGAGGGCTCGCCACAGTAGCCGGCTTTGCCAGCGCAAGTGACGCGCCAGTCATCCCATCGCTACCACCTTGCCCGACGGGCCCGGGCGAGCCCGAGCTAACGTGAGCCATTTGATGGAGCCTCCCCCCGAACCTTTGGCGCAGGATCAGCCAGCTCTCTCAGGAGCGGAGGGGGCTACACCATCGGCGGGTGACCCTGGCGCTCGGGCCGCCAAAGTTGGACAAGCCATCCATGAGTGGCGCAATCAATTGGTCGACCTCGGAGGGCGCAACTCGCTTCTCCACTACCACGACCTGACCAGGGGAACGCTTGACCTCCGCACGGCGACACCAGACCTTTGGACCAAGGAACCAATGAGCTGGGCACCAGCGGAAGCACTTCTGCGTGGTATCCAGCTCCGCCTCTCCGGGATCTTTCGCGAGCCGGCCGCCCTGGCCGATGCTGCCCGGCGCTGCCGCGTCATGGCTGCCAAGGCCAGGGAGAACTACGAGGAGCGCGGCCTCAGCACGCTCTATCTGGTCTTTCAGATGGCTTCGTGGAAGGACCCTCGGGTGGGCCTTTCCCCTCCCCTGGCCCCGGTCCTGCTGCGCCCACTAGCCCTGCGACCCAAGGGTGGTGGAGCTGAGGACTTCGAATTGGTTCCGGAGGGACCCTTCGAGTTGAACCCCACTCTCCGCCAGAACCTGGAACTGGACTTCGCGCTAGTTCTACCTTCTGACGAGGAACTCGGCCTGTCCCAGGAGGCGGGTTCAGTTGCCCAGCTGTCCAAGACACTCGCCGAGCTTCTCCGTCTCGCGGCCGAGGTCCCCGGGTTCCAAGTCTTGGACCGATTGGTGGTCGGTAACTTCTCCTACGCCAAGCTGCCGATGGTTCGCGACCTGGAGAACGCAGCGGAAGCCTTTGCGGCACATGAACTAATCGCGGCTATTGCCAACGACGACTCGGCGCTGGCCGACCTTCGCGAACATCAGTCGTCGCTCGCCCCCACGCCCCCCGACGAGATTCCACCGCAGAGCGAATTCTTAGTTCTTGACGCCGACGCCAGCCAGAGCGCCGTGATCGACGCGGTACTGAAAGGGTCCAACCTGGTCGTCGAGGGTCCGCCTGGGACTGGCAAGAGCCAGACTATTGCCAACCTCATCGCCGCGCTCGCGGCCAGCGGGAGAACGGCACTTTTTGTGGCGGAGAAACGCGCGGCCATCGACGCAGTACTCCGACGGTTGGATGGAGTCGACCTCAAGGATCTGGTCCTCGACCTGCACTCCCGGGACGGGAGTCGCAAACAGCTCGCCCAGGACCTAGCTCGGTCTCTGGACACGGTGCGGGCCACGGCTCGCCCCCAGGCTGAGAGTAATCAGCGCGCCCTCCTGCAAACCCGCCAGCAACTCTCCCAATACGTTCGCGAGCTACACCGGCTCCAGCAGCCGTGGGGCCTCAGCGTCTACCAACTGCAGGCCGATGTAGTGAGCGGGAGCAGCATGGCGGAGTCGTCCCTGCGGCTGAGTCGGGATGCGCTCGACCAACTTCACGGCTCGGCCCTGCAAGAGGCGGTTGAAGAACTTCACACCTACCTCGAACTGGGTGGTGTCCGCCTACCAGGTTCCGGCGACCCTTGGGCCAGCGCTCTGGAGGCAGAAACCATTGTCACTACCAGCGCTGCGGATCGAGCTCGGGAATTGATCTCGGACCTACTCAACCAACACGGCAAACTCCTGGTATCCGAACTGAGGAGGACCGCTTTGGGTGCCGGTTTCGCTCCCGGCGCCAACACCACGGAATGGCGCCATCGGCTCGATATCTGCGCTCAAATCGCCGAAGCCTGTTCTCGCCTGGGCGGGGAGGTCTTCTCCGCGCCGATCGACCAGCTTCTGCGAAACCTAGAGCCCGGTTGTCACGGCTTGCTATCCGAGGTCTCCGCGCGGTGGTTTTACTCTGGTTACCGGACGGCAAAGCGCACAGCGTCTGGGCTGATTCGAGATGCAGCCCAGCTGAGCACCACCCAGTTAGCGGCGCAGCTCGTGGCCGCCAGGGATCTCCTGGAGGCGTGGCGGCGGGTTGCGCTCGGCGACTCGCCCCCACCGCTGTCAGCCGTGGGCGGGGACTTGCGGGTTCGCCTGGAGGTTGCGGACTCCGCCATTCACGAACTCGCCCAACTGGCGGCATTGCCGACCTTAGCAGAGCTCCAGGTAGGTGACTGGGCAGGTCCAGTACTGGCTCTCTTCGAGGCGCGGGAGTCGCTGGCGGCACTGCCAGATCTTCTCCGGCTGCGCCGGTCGCTTGAGGGTCGAGGGCTCCTGCCCCTGCTCGAGTCTTTCGAAGGGCACGATCCGGTCTGGCGCCACGCGTACGGCCGCTTTCGCTACGTCTGGGCCATCTCGCTGCTGGAGCGGATAAGCGGCGAGCAATCCGTGATTGGGAGATTCAGAGGCGAGCTCCAGAGCAGCCGCCAAGAGCAGTTCTGCTCCTGCGACCGGGAGCACGTGCGCAGCGGCCCTGGCCGGGTCTGGCGCCAAGTTGCCGAGCGAACAGTCATCGCCCGGGACACCTACCCAGAGGAATCCCAGCTGATCCTCAACCAGGCACGCCGCAAGCGCGGCCATCTGCCGGTACGAGAGCTGTTCAGCCAGGCACCACATGTCCTGACCGCCCTGAAGCCGTGCTGGGCGATGAGCCCGCTCTTGGTGGCTGAGATGCTGCCCGCTCAACCGCTATTCGACGTCGTGATCTTCGATGAGGCCAGTCAGGTACCCCCGGCCGACGCCGTAGGAGCAATCCTGAGAGGACGGCAACTGGTGGTCGCGGGTGACTCCAAGCAACTGTCCCCAACCACTTTCTTTCAGGTCTCAGCCGACCCCGACGACTCTGAGGATGAGAGGACCACCGGAGGCCAGTCCGGTCCCCTGACCACGAACCTGGAGTCGGTGCTCGACGCGATGGCCACTGTGCTCCCGGCCCCGAAGGGAACACAGACGCTGCTCTGGCACTACCGCTCGCTGGACGAACGCCTTATCACCTTCTCCAACCTCCACCCGCAGCTCTACAACGGACGCCTCACCACTT
>DATKSV010000052.1:0-20264 GCA_035531535.1 Candidatus Nanopelagicaceae bacterium
CAGGACACCAGGACCGACACCATCTGCAACGAGCTGGCCAAAGATGGCGGCCAGGACCGCTTCCGGGCCAAGGTGGGCCTGCCCCTGGCCACCTACTTCTCGGGCCCCAAGGTCAAGTGGATCCTGGACAACGTGCCCGGGGTTCGCGAGCGGGCGGAGAAGGGGGAAGTGGTCTTCGGCAACGTTGACAGCTGGTGCATCTGGAACCTGACCGGCGGGGTCAATGGCGGCATCCACATGACCGACGTCACCAACGCCAGCCGGACCATGTTGATGGACCTCAAGACCCTGGACTGGGATCCCGAGATCCTGGCCCTGATGGGAATTCCCCGGGCCATGCTGCCGGAGATCCGGTCCTCCAGCGCGGTCTATGGCAAGTGCGTCTTCCCCCTGGACGGGGTGGCGGTGGCCGGTGACCTGGGCGACCAGCAGGCGGCCATCTTCGGGCAGACCTGCTTCGCCCCGGGCGAGGCTAAGAACACCTACGGGACCGGCAACTTCCTGCTCCTCAACACCGGGACCTCCCCGGTCCAGTCCAAGAGCGGTCTGCTGACCACCCTCGGCTACAAGATCGGGGACCAGGCGGCGGTCTACTGCCTGGAGGGTTCGATCGCCATCACCGGCGCTTTGGTGCAGTGGCTGCGGGACAACCTGGGCATGATCAGCAGCTCGGTCGAGGTGGAGCAGCTGGCCGCCACCGTCGAGGACAACGGCGGGGTCTACTTCGTGCCCGCCTTCTCGGGCCTCTTCGCCCCCTACTGGCGCAGCGACGCCCGGGGTGTGATCGCCGGGCTGACCCGCTACGTCAACAAGGGACACATCGCCAGGGCCGTCCTGGAGGCCACCGCCTGGCAGACCAAGGAGGTGGTCGACGCCATGGACAAGGACTCCGGAGTGGCCCTCACCTCGCTTCGGGTCGACGGAGGCATGGTCCACGATGAGCTGCTGATGCAGATCCAGGCTGACGTCCTGGGCGTGCCGGTGGTCCGGCCCAAGGTCGCCGAGACCACCTCTCTTGGGGCGGCCTACGCGGCCGGCCTGGCGGTCGGGTTCTGGAAGGAGCTGGACGAGCTCCGCGCCAACTGGGGCGTGGACCGCACCTGGGAGCCTCACATGGACGCCAAGAAGCGGGACACCGAGTACGCGCTCTGGAAGAAGGCTGTGACCCGCACCTTCGGGTGGATCGAGTAGCCCCCAAAGAGCTAACTCAGGTCGATAATGACCCAATTCGAGACCGAAGTCCTGGTGATCGGGGGAGGATCCACCGGGGCAGGGGTGGCGTGGGACTCCGCGTTGCGGGGTCTCCACGTCACCCTGGTCGATCGGGGGGACTTGGCCACCGGCACCACCGGCCGCTTCCACGGCCTGCTCCATTCCGGGGGCCGCTACGTGGTCAAGGACCCCTCCTCGGCCAGGGAGTGCGCCCGGGAGAACCTGATCCTGCGCCGGGTGGCGGCTGACTGCATCGAGGACACCGGCGGGCTCTTCCTCACCACCCCCCTGGACGACCCCGCCTACGCCGACCGGTTTCTGCAGGGCTGCCGCGACGCCGACATCCCGGCGGAGGAGGTCCCGGTGGCGGCGGCGTTGCGGCAGGAGCCCCGTTTGAACCCCAGGATCAGCCGCGCCTTCACGGTGCCGGACGCGTCGGTCGACGCTTGGAAGACGGTCTGGGCCTGTGTCCGCGGCGCCGCCGCCCTGGGCGCGCGGGTGCTGCCCTATCACAGCGTGGTCCGGCTGGTGGTCGAAGCCGGCGCGGTCCAAGGGGCGGTGCTGCGCGACCATCAGACCGGAGCCGAGGTCACCATTCACGCCCAGTGCACCGTCAACGCCTCGGGGGCCTGGAGCGGGCATGTGGCCCAGCTGGCGGGTTGCGAGGTGGGAGTGGTCCCCGGCAAGGGAATCATGGTGGCGATGAACCACCGGATCGTGAACACGGTGGTCAATCGCTGCACCATGCCCGGTGACGGCGACATCATCGTGCCCATCCGCACCGTGTGCGTGATCGGGACCACCGACGTGCCCGTCACCGACCCCGACGCCATCGAGGCCACCCCCGCCGAGGTGGCCTCGATGATGGAGGCGGGGGAGGCCCTGGTGCCGGGCTTCAGCCAGAGCCGCGCCCTGCGGGTGTGGGCCGGGGCCAGGCCCCTGCTGCCCAAATCCAGCCCCGGCGGCGACGTCAAGGACACCCGCGACGTGACCCGCTCCCACAGCGTCCTGGACCACGCGGAACGGGACGGGGTGGGGAACTTCGTGACCATCACCGGGGGCAAGTTCACGACCTTCCGGCTGATGGCCGAGGACGCGGTCAACCTGGTCGGGCGCAAGTTGGGCCGCGAGCTGGAGTGCCGGACCGCGACCGAACCGCTGCCGGACAGCGAGTCTCAGCACTACTACTGGATCGGCGCTCGCCAGGCCGAGATGGAGGCAGACGCGGCCGACGACCCCTTGATCTGCGAGTGCGAGCTGGTGTCCCGGCGGGACCTGCAGGTGGCCGTGGCCCGGCGCCCGGGAGCGCAGCTCGACGACCTGAGACGGGCCCTAAGGGTGGGCATGGGCCCCTGCCAGGGGGGCTTCTGCGCCTTCCGGGTGGCCGCCCTGCTGCATCAGGATGGCCACTTCGATCGAACCGCGGCCAACCAGTCCCTGAGGTCGTTCGTCGAGGAGCGCTGGAAGGGGGTCAAGCCGATCTCCTGGGGGGACCAGGCGCGCCAGATCAGGCTGGACGAGTGGATCTTCCAGGGCGTCCTCGACCTGGAGCACGTTCCCGAGTGACCGGCCGGCACGGCCGGGCAGCTGGGGTCACCCGAATCGGCAGGGCTCATCGGTGAGTCATGACGTGATCGTGATCGGGGCCGGGATGGCGGGCATGGCCGCGGGCGTCCGGCTCGCCCAAGCGGGTCTCGACGTGCTGGTGCTGGCCAGCGGGCAGGGCGGCATCCCGCTGGCGCCCGGCGTGATCGACGTGCTCGGATACGCTCCCCAGCGGGTCGGCAATCCCATAGCCGAGATGGGCGGCTTCGTCGACCTTCATCCCGATCACCCCTACGCCAAGGTGAGTCTGGCGGACCTGGCCGCGGCGGTGGACTGGTTCAAGGAGGTGACCGCGCCGCTGGCCTACAGCGGCTCGCTTCAGGCCAACCAGCTGATGCCGACCGCGCTGGGAGCTCTGCGGCCGACGGCACTGGTCCCCGAGACGATGCGGGCCGGCAACCTGGCCGCCGGCGGCGATCTCCTGATCGTCGGCTTCACCGGGTACCGTGACTTCTATCCCAGTCTGGTGGCCGAGAACCTGGCGGCGGCCTCGCTCGACGGCGCCGGCTCCATCCAGGCGCGCGCGGTGGAGGTGGGGATCGCCGGCGACCCCCGGGCCCTCCGCCCCCAACTGCTGGCCAGAAGCCTGGAGGTGCAGGCGGTGCGGGCCAGCCTGGGCCGCGCGATTCGGGCGGAGCTGGCCCATGAGCGGGCGGTCGGAGTTCCCGCCGTGCTCGGCCTGGAGCACAGCCATGAGGTCTGGAGCGACCTGGAGGATCTGGTCGGGCTCCCGGTGTTCGAGATTCCCACCCTGCCTCCCTCCCAGCCCGGACTGAGGCTGATGGCCGTTCTCACCCGCGCCCTGCGGCGGTCCGGGGGCCGGCTCCAGATGGGCACGACCGTGGCCGGAGCGACCGCATCCAACGGCCGAGTGGAGGCGGTGGTGGTGGACCAGGCCTCTCGGCAGATGGCACTCGAGGCCGGCCACTTCGTGCTGGCGAGCGGGGGCATCGGGACCGGGGGGGTGGCGATCCCGCCGGGGGGCCAGCTCCGGGAGAGCATCTTCGGACTGCCCCTGGCGGGCGCGCCCCCGGATGGCCAGCCCCGCTACGCTGATCATTACTTCAGCCCCCAACCACTGGACCGGGTGGGGCTGATGGTGGATGCCCACCTGCGCCCCCTGGGCCCCGGAGGCGCTCCGGCGTACTCCAACCTCCACGCCGCCGGGGCGGCGCTCTTCGGGGCCACGCCGTGGCGGGAGAAGTCCGGGGACGGGATCAGCCTGGCCACCGGCTTCCGGGCCGCGGCGGTGATCCTGGAGGGAGCTGGTTGAGGGCAGCCCCCCTGGTCGAATTCGATGTGCGCTCCTCGTTGGACCACTGCATCAAGTGCACCATCTGCGAGAGCGCCTGCCCGGTGGCCACTGTCACCGAGCTTTTCCCCGGACCCAAGACGGTCGGGCCGCAGGCGGAGCGGTTCCGTGCCGGGGCCCACTCCCCCGACACCTCGGTCGACTACTGCTCGGGGTGCGGGGTCTGCTCCAGAGTGTGTCCCCAGGGGGTGCGGATCGCTGAGATCAACTCGCGGGCCCGGGCCCAGTTGAAGGCGGAGCGCGGCATTCCCCTGCGGGATCAGATGCTGGCCCGCCCCGGGGTGCTGGGCCGCCTGGGGCGTCCGGTGGCGCCCCTGTTCAACTGGGCGATCGGCAACTCCGCCATGAGGCTGCTGGCTGAGCGCACCGTGGCCATCCACCATCTCGCTCCCAGCCCCAGGGTGGTGACCCGCACCTTCTCCTACTGGATGGGGCGGCGTCACAGTCCTGAGGCGCGGCGCAAGGTGATCTACTTCCACGGCTGCAGCACCCAGTACTTCGAGCCCGAGGTGGGCAAGCAGGTGGTGGCGATCCTGGAGCACAACGGCTTTCAGGTGATCGCGCCCAAGCAGGACTGCTGCGGCCTGCCGCTGCAGTCCAACGGCATCTACCCGGCCGCCCGGCAGTACGTGACCCGGCTCGCCCGCCAGCTCTCGGTTCCGGGCACCGAGCAGCTGCCGGTCATCGCCTCCTCGACCAGCTGCGGGCTGATGCTGAAGCGGGAGGGGCTGGAGATCCTGGGGGTCGATGACGAGCATCTCCGCGACGTCAGCCGCCGCACCTACGACATCTTCGAGTTCCTGCTCGAGCTCCACCAGCGCGGCGAGCTCCGCACCGACTTCCAACCGGTCCCGCTCACGATCGCCTACCACGCTCCCTGCCAGCAGCAGAACCAGGAGATCGGCAAACCGGCCCTGGACATCCTGGCCCTGGTCCCTGGCCTGCGCCTGGTCGAGCTGGACCGCTACTGCTGCGGCATCGCCGGGACCTACGGCACCAAGCGGGAGAAGTACGAAATCGCGATGCGGGTCGGGGAGCCCCTCTTCGCCGACATCCAGGACGCCTCCCCGGATCTGGTGGCCTGTGACAGCGAGACCTGCCGCTGGCAGATAGCCAAGGCGACCGGGGTCACCTCGGTGCATCCGCTTGAGGTCCTCTACCGAGCTTATGGCGGCAGCTGAGGGGGCCGGGCGTCTGGTCGGGCTGGTCCTGGTCTCCCACAGCGCCCGGCTGGCCGAGGGCGCCGCCGACCTGGCTCGAGCCATGGCCGCCGACGTCATCATCGTGGCCGCCGGTGGCATGGCGCCCCCCGAGCAGGCGCTGGGGACCGATGCCGCCCAGATCGCCGCCGCCATCGAGGAAGCCTGGGCGGAGCCGGGCGTCCTGGTGCTGATGGACCTGGGCAGCGCTCTGCTGTCGGCCCAGCTGGCGCTCGACCTGATCCCGGCGGCGCATCGAGCCGGCATCCACCTCAGCTCGGCTCCCCTGGTCGAAGGCGCGGTCCAGGCGGCGGTCTCGGCCCAGTTGGGGGACCCCATCGACAAGGTGGCCGCGGCCGCCCTCAGCGGACTCGAGGGAAAGCAGGCCCAGCTCGGGGACTCACCCCCGGCCCCGGCGGCCGAGCCGCAGGCCGCGACCGAGGAGGAGGGCTGGCGAGAGACTGTGGTGGCGGTGGACCTTCCCCTGGGACTGCACGCCCGGCCGGCGGCGCGCCTGATTCAGGCCACCTCCAAGTTCGAGGCCGAGGTCCAAGCGGGCAATGCCAGCACCGGCCTGGGGCCGGTGAGCGCCCGCAGCCTCAACCGGCTCGCCGGGCTCCAGATCGGTCCTGGTCAGCGCTTGCTGGTTCGGGCCAGGGGCCGCGCGGCCGAGCAGGTGCTGGCGGCGGTCGAAGAGCTCGCCCGCCGCAACTTCGACGAGCCGCTCCAGACCCAGGCCCCAGGCGGCGACCAGGCGGGGCAGCCGCCGCCGTCACCCCCGGCTCCCTTGGGGCGCGGCCTGGTCGGCCTTCCCGCGTCGCCGGGCACCGCGGTCGGCCCGCTCATGCATCTGGGCCATCGCGAGCTCAAGATTCCCGAGGCCGCCCCCCGGCCGCCGGCCGAGGAGATGGCGGTCTTGGAGCGGGCTCTGGAGGCGACCAGGCGCGATCTCCAAGCGCTCCGGGAGATGACCTCCCAGCGAGCCGGCCCCTACCAGGCGGCCATCATCGACGCCCACCTCCTCTTTCTGGAGGATCCCGAGCTGGTGGGCGCGGCCCGGGACGACACCAGCGCCGGCCACCTGGGCGCGGCCGCCGCCTGGGCCAAGGCGAGCGCCCAGGTTCGCCGCGGCTGGGAGCAGATGACCGACCCCAGGATGCGCTTGCGGGCGGCCGACCTGGACGGGGTCGCGCGCCGAGTGCTGGCCAACATCCTGGGAGTCGCCGAGTCGGCCCCCACCGGCAGGGGCCTGCTGGTGGCCGAGGAGCTCTCCCCCACCGACACCGCCGGCCTCGACCCCTCCCAGGTGCTGGGAATCGCCACCGCCGGGGGCGGGCCGACCTCGCACAGCGCCATCCTGGCCCGGTCGCTGGGTATACCGGCGGTGGTCGGGATCGGCCCGGCTTTGCTAGGGCTGCCCACCGGCACCATGGCGCTGCTGGACGGCGACCTGGGGACCCTGCTCCCGGACCCTCTGCCGGCCGAGGTCAGAGCGGCCAAGGCCAGCCAGCTGGCGCACCGCAAGGCGGCCGCCGAGGAGGCCAAGGCCGCCCACCAACCGGCCGTCACCAAGGACGGGATCACGATCGAGGTGGGGGCCAACATCGGCTCCGTGGCCGACGCCGTGGCCGCCGCCGAGGCGGGCGCCGACGGGATCGGACTGCTCCGCACCGAGTTCCTCTTCCAGGCGGCTGCCGAGATGCCTGACGAGGATGCCCAGGCCGCTGCCTACGAGGCGATCGCGGTTGCTCTGAAGGGCCGGCCGCTGACCATCCGCACCCTCGATGTCGGCGCCGACAAGCCCCTGTCCTATCTGCCCCGGGCCGAGGAGGACAACCCGGCCCTGGGGGTGAGGGGGCTGCGCCTGGGACTGGCCCAACCCGAGCTGCTGGCGACCCAGCTGCGCGCCATCGTGCGGGTCGCCGCCACTCACCGGGTGCGGGTGATGTTCCCGATGGTGGCCAGCCAGGAGGAGATCATCGCGGCCCGGGAGGTGCTTCAGGCGATCTCCCCCGCGGAGCGGAGCGGCAAGGTGCCCGCCCTCGAGGTGGGGATCATGGTGGAGGTCCCGGCCGCCGCCCTGGAGGCATCCAAGCTGGCGGGCATGGTCGACTTCATGTCGCTCGGCACCAATGACCTCTCCCAGTACACCCTGGCGGCGGACCGGGTCAATCCGGCGGTCGCGGGGCTGGCCGACCCACTCCACCCGGCGGTGCTCAGGCTGATCCAGGCCACCGCCGCGGCGGGGAAGGCCGCCGGCCGCTGGGTGGGCGTGTGCGGTGAGCTGGGGGGTGAGACCCTGGCCACCGAGCTCCTCATCGGCCTGGGGATAACCGAGCTGTCCGCGGCCCCGGTCAGGGTAGCGGCGGTCAAGGACGCCGTCCGCCGAGTCGACTCGGCGGCGGCCCGACAGCTCGCCGAGCGGGCGCTCAGCCTCCCCAGCGCTGCCGCGGTGCGTCGGCTGCTGGTGCAGCGAAGGGCCGAGATTGGCGGTGACGCGCCGACCTGATTGGCGCAGAATGCAAGCTCGGAGTCGACACGGCGCGAACAGTTGCTCGTACTATGCGCTGCAGTGAGCGGAGATGAGCTTGAAGGAGTGGGCAAGGGAGCAAGGCGTACATCCTGTGACCGCATCCCGGTGGTTCCGGGATGGGAAGCTGCCGGGGCCGGTGCGCCGCGTCGGGGGCCTGATCCTGGTCGACGCTCCGGGCTCAGCCGCGGCAGTGGGCAGAGTGGCTGTCTACGCCCGAGTCTCGTCGGCGGACCAGCGCTCCGACCTCGACCGGCAGGTGGCCCGGGTCACCGCGTGGGCGACGGGCGAGGATCTCTCGGTCGGCCCGGTGGTGACCGAGGTGGGCTCAGCGCTCAACGGCAAGCGGCGCAGGTTCCTCGCCCTGCTGCGGGATGAGTCGGCGACGATCGTGGTCGAGCACAGGGATTGGTTTGCGCGCTTCGGCGTCGAATACGTGGAGGCCGCGCTGTCCGCGCCGGGACGCCGGCTGGAGCTGGTCGACTCCGCCGAGGTCGACGACGACCTGGTGCGGGACGTGACCGAGATCCCCACCTCGATGTGCGCCCGGGTGGACGGCAGGCGAGCGGCCGTGAACCGCGCCAGGCGAGCCATGGAACCCGCCTGCGATTCCGAGGTGCTGGCGTGATAGTGGAGGCCCGCACCGCCAAGGAAGCGGCGAGGATCGCCGCTGTCACCGGTGGGGTGCATCTGCCTGCCAAAGAGGAGGGCAAGCTCTCGCGCCGGGTAAAGCTCACCGGCGATTTCGAGGCTCACCGGGCGGCGGTCGAGGCCGTCACCGTCTGGTTCGGTCTCTGCACCGATGACGGGGTCCCGGCGCCCTCTGGCTGGACCGTGACGGGGGCGCGCTTCGAGGTGCAGTGGCCCAAGCAACCTCCCCGGGTGCGGTCTCACTTCGGGGCCAGGCGGTATGCGTACAACTGGGCGCTGGCCCAGGTGAAAGCCGACATGGACGCGAAGCAGGCCAATCCGGAGCATGAGTCGGTGCCATGGACGCTGGAGGCTCTGCGCCAGCGCTGGAACCAGGTCAAAGACAAGGTGGCTCCGTGGTGGGCCGAGAACTCCAAGGAGTGCTACGGCTCGGGAATCGCGGATCTGGTGCAGGCGCTGGCGAACTGGTCAACGTCCAAGCGAGGCAAGCGCAAGGGGCGCCAGGTGGGGTTCCCCAAGTTCAAGTCCCGCAATCGCGATCAGCCACGGGTGCGTTTCACCACCGGGGCGATGCGCTTCGAGCCCGATCGCAGGACCATTGTCGTCCCGGTCATCGGCCCGCTGCGCTCAAAGGAGAACATCCGCCGGGTCGAGCGCCACCTCGCCAGGGGCAACGCCCGGCTCTTCTCCATGACTCTCTCCGAGCGATGGGGCCGGCTGTTCGTGGCGGTGAACTATGCGGTGCGGACCAAGGTCGTGAGTCCTTCCAGTGCTCCGGCGCAGCCGGGGTCGAGAGCCGGAGTCGATCTCGGCATGAGAGATCTCGCCACTGTCGCCGACACCCAGGGCGTCATCACGATCTTCCCCAACCCGGCGCCCCTTGGAGCCAGCCTGGCGGAGCGGCGCCGGACGGGGCAGCAGCTTTCCAGGTGCATCCCCGGATCTCGCGGTCATCGGGCGGCGAAAGCCAAGCTCGCCCGTCTCGATCGCAGGTGCGTGAACCTGCGCCAGGAGTCCCACCACCAGCTCACGCGTTGGCTGGCGGACAGCTACAGCGAGGTCGTGGTCGAAGATCTCGATCTCGCCGCCATGAAGAAGAGCATGGGTAGAAGGGCATTCCGTCGCTCGGTCAGCGACACGGCCCTGGGCCAAATCCGACCCATGCTCGCCTACAAGGTCGAGCGAGCCGGGTCCAAGCTCAGCGTCGCTGATCGCCGGTTTCCCTCCAGCCAGGTGCCCCACGGCTGTGGCTGCCGACTGGTCGCCAAGCACACGCTCGACAAGATGCTGGTGTGTGCGGGCACCGGGGAACTGGTCAACCGGGATGTCAAGGCGGCCCGAAACCTCCGCGACTGGCCGGACCATGCCAGTTGTGGCTCAGTTGGAGCCACGGCCCCGTTCGTTCCCGGGCCATCTCGAGATGGTACAGGCGGCGGCGCAGAGGCCGGGTCACTCGGCACCTGGGGAGTGGACGTAAGACCAGCGCTTCGGCGCGGGCGGTCTGCGGTGAGGCCAGAACCGAACCCGGCAATGGGGGAGGAACCCCGCGAGGGGTGCCACAGCAGTGAGCTTGACTCAAGTTCACTCAGATGGCAACGGTTCGCCGTCGGCTGCGGACTCGACTCAAACAGTCGAGGAGCCAGCATGGGAGGCGCTGCTCAGGCGGGGAGTCGCCGCGTGACCCCCTTTCCCTCGCGGCCGCTTCGGGCAGTGATCCGCTCGGGCGGGTGGCCACGACGGCTCGGGGGCCTGACCGGATGAGCCTGGGCAAGCTGTCGCCGGCGGGTTCCGCAACAGCCCCCAGGGTCGATCTCGCCGAGGCGCGCGGAGGCCCCTGGCAGACCGGGATGGTGGCGACCGCGACCGGCCTGCGGCTGGTGCTGGCCCCGGTGGTCATGGCGCTGCTGATGGCCGGCTGGGATCCCCTGGCCGGAGCGCTCTTCGCGGTGGCGGCGGCGACCGATTACCTGGACGGGTACTTCGCCAGGCGCTGGCGAGTGAGCACCGCCACCGGCAGCTTCCTCGACACCACCGCCGACAAGGTGCTGGTGACCGCGGCCCTGATCGGGCTGGTGGCGATCTCGCGGACCTCCGCGTGGGCCGCCCTGATCATCGTGGGCCGGGAGATGGTGATCATGGGCCTGCGGGGGTCGGCGGCCGCCCAGGGGGTCCTCATAGTCGCCTCCCAGCTGGGCCGGGTCAAGGCCGCCGTCCAGTTCCTGGCGATCCTGCTCTCGATCTTGAACGTGGGCTACCTGATCGGCCCGATGGGGATCGACCAGTGGGTCATGGCGCTGGCGGTTTTGATCACCATGGGCTCGGGGATCGACTACCTGGTGCGCTTCTCGCGGGTGGTCATGGGTCGCTCCGGGAGCTCGGCCTGAGCTGGTGCCAGAGCAGACCCTGATCATCGGCGGCACCGGGTTCATCGGGGGCGCGATCCTGGCCAGCCTGGTCGCCGACCAGGTCCCGGTCCGAGCCGCCGTCCGCAGCGGCGCCGAGGCGATCCGGGCTGCTGGAGCGCACCCGGTGCAGGCCGACCTGCTGGACCCTCAAAGCCTGCGCCAGGCGATGGCTGGGTGTTCTCTGGTGTATCACGCCGGCGGCCTCAACTCGATGTGCCCCAGGGAGCCGGGCCGGCTCTTCGAGGTCAACGTCCAGGGCTCGGCCAACGTGATCACGGCCGCCGCCAGGGCGGGGGTTCGCCGGGTCGTCTACACCTCGTCGGCGGCCAGCCTGGGCGAGCGCCGCGGCACCGTGGCCACCGAGGACAGCCCCCATCGCGGCCACTTCCTGTCCCAGTACGAGCGCTCCAAGTACCTGGCCGAGTTGAAGGTGCTCGAGCTCGGAGCCCAGCTGGGGGTGGAGGTGATCTGCGTCAACCCCTCCTCGGTGCAGGGCCGGGGGCGCACCCGAGGTACGGCCCGCTGGCTGATCCGCTATGCGGATGGGCGCCTTCGCTGGATGGTGGACACCAGGGTCAGCCTGCTTGGCATCGACGACTGCACCAGGGCCCACCGTCTGGCCGCGGAACTGGGAGTGCCCGGCCGGCGCTACCTTCTCAACGGCGGCACCCTGCAGATCCGGGAGCTGATCGAGCTGGTGGCGCGGGTCACCGGGCGCCGCCATCCCGTGCGCTACCTGCCGGGCTCCCTGGCCATGGCCGGGGCCGTGGCCGCGGACGGCGGCTACCGCCTGCTCGGCCGCCGGCCACCGGTTTGCCCGGACATGGTGCGCACCCTCCTCCACGGCCACATCTACGACGGCGGCCGGGCCGCCCTTGAGCTTGGCTTCAGCTACCTGCCGATGGCCGAATTCGTACGGGCCACGCTGGAGTGGTACGCCCGCTCCGGGCTGATCCGGGACGCCAGCTGGCTGCCCTCGCAGCCGGGCGCGTGAGCTGAAGGGGGCGCCGACCTATACTCAGCTCAGCCGGCCCGGGAGACGGTCGACACGGCCCTCGGCATGCGGAGGCGCTGACCTTGGATGACGGCGAGGCCGAGCGGCCCAGGCTCTGGAGGCAGGGGTACCGCCGGGACCGCGACCTGCCCTGGGCGCGCAGCCCAGCCGCCCGCGCGGTCCGCGCCGGCCTGCTCAACTTCGTGGTCGGCCCCATCTTCCGGTACTACGGTCGGCCCTCGGTGTTCGGGCTCGAGAACCTGCGCGGGCTGAGGCCGCCCTTCCTGCTCGCCGCCAACCACTCCAGCCATCTCGACACCCCGGCCATTCTGCTGGCCCTGCCCCCCCGGTTGCGGCGCCACACCCTGGTGGCGGCGGCGGCCGACTACTTCTTCGACGAGGCCTGGAAGGGGGCTCTCTTCGCCCTTGCCGTGGGCGCGATCGCGGTGGAGCGCGAGCGCCCCCCTCGGCAGTCGATGAAGCTGGTGCGGCGGCTGCTGAAGGAGGGCTGGAATCTGGTGGTGTTTCCCGAGGGCGGCCGCAGCGCCGACGGGCGGCTGCACCGGGGCAAGCGCGGGATCGCCCACCTGGCGGCGGCGGCCGGGGTGCCGGTGGTCCCGGTCGGGGTGGTCGGCACCTTCGCCGCCCTGCCCAGCGGTTACCACTGGCCGCGGCGCTCCCATGTGGAGGTCCACTTCGGCCCCCCACTCTTCACCGACGGGCATCCCAAGCCCGGCCCCGGCCCGGGTGGGCTGCGCTCGGCCACCGAGGGGATCATGGCCTCGATCCAGGCCCTGACCGGTCAGGAGCTGGCGTCGGAGTCAGCCCTGGCGGCCGGTAGCACCGGCGCTGCCGCCGACCATGTGCTCCGGGGCTGAGCGGCACCTCGGGTCGGGCCGGCACCCGGTTACGCTTAGCGCTGATGAGCAGCTGTTCTCCTGACCTCAGATGACCTCAGAGCCGGCTCCGCCAACTCCGCTGGTGGGGGTCGTGATGGGCTCTCGCTCCGACTGGGAGACGCTCCAGCACGCCGCCAGCACCCTTGGCCAGCTGGGGATCCCCCACGAGACGCGGGTGGTCTCCGCTCATCGGACCCCAGACCTGCTCTTCCGCTATGCGCAGAGCGCCGAGGGGAGGGGGATCCGGGTGATCGTGGCCGGGGCCGGGGGGGCCGCCCACCTGCCCGGCATGCTCGCCGCCAAGACCCATCTCCCGGTCTTGGGGGTTCCGGTCGAGGGCGCCGCTCTGCGGGGCATCGACTCGCTGCTCTCGATCGTGCAGATGCCCGCGGGAGTGCCGGTCGGAACCCTGGCGGTGGGGCGTTCCGGGGCCATCAACGCCGCTCTGCTGGCGGCGGCCGTGCTGGCTTTGTCCGACCCCGCCCTCAGGGCGCGGTTGCTGGAGTTCCGCGCCGCCCAGACCGAGCGGGTGCTGGCGGACCCCGACCCCAGCCGTGACCCTGAGGCCGAGCGCAGGTAGTTGGCCGCGCGCATAGGCTGCCTCGGCGGGGGGCAGCTGGGCCGGATGCTGGCGCTGGCGGGGTATCCGCTGGGGATCGCCATGACCTTCCTCGAGCCCCAGGCCGGCTCGTCCGCGGGCCAGGTGGCCGACCAGCTGGTGGGCGACTATGGGGACCCGGACCTGCTGGCGGAGCTGGGGGCGCACTCGGACCTGGTCACCTTCGAGTTCGAGTCGGTGCCGGAGGCGTCGACCCGGGCGCTGGCTGATTCATGCCCGGTCTTCCCCCCACCCCGGGCGCTCCTGGTCGGGCAGGACCGCCTGGAGGAGAAGCTGCTCTTCCAGAGGCTGGGAATTCCCGCCGCCGCCTTCGTTCCGGTCGACAACGAGACCGGGCTGGGACCGGCTCTGGCCCGGCTGGGAACACCCTCGCGACTGAAGGCGCGGCGCCTCTCCTATGACGGCCACGGCCAGGTCCCCGTGGGTGCCGTCGAGTCGGCGCCCGCCGCGTATGCGCAACTGGCCGGGGTCCCCTGCCTGCTGGAACGGGACGTCCCCTTCAGTCGCGAGGTCTCGATCATCGGGGTCCGTGGCTCCGGGGGTGAGACCGCCTTCTATCCGCTGGTGGAGAACCACCACCAGAACTCGGTGCTGAGGTTGTCGCTGGCGCCGGCGCCGGGCCTGGGTCCGGCGCTGCAAACCCAGGCGGAGGGCATCTGCCAGGCGATCCTCTCCGACCTTGGCTACCAGGGGGTGCTGGCGGTGGAGCTCTTCCAGGTCGGAGAGCGGCTGCTCGCCAACGAGATCGCGCCCCGGGTCCACAACTCGGGGCACTGGACCATGGATGGCGCCGACACCAGCCAGTTCGAGAACCACCTGCGAGCGGGCCTGGGCTGGCCCCTCGGGTCCACCAAGCCGAGGGGCGTGAGCGCCATGATCAACCTGCTGGGGGAGCTGCCAGATCCCCGGCTGGTTCTGGGGGTGCCCGGGGCCCACCTCCATCTCTACGGTAAGGAGCCCCGGCCGGGACGCAAGCTGGGACACGTCAACATCACCGGCTCCGACCCCAGGGCGGTCACCGCCGCGACTCGCGAGCTGGGTCGCAGGCTCGGCGCTCAACTTCCCGAGCCGCCCGATGGCGACTCCTACTGGGCGCCATGACCCAGCTCCAAGCAGGTGAGCTCGGTCTGGCGGCCGTGGTCGGACACCAGGCCCAGGTGGCCCGGCTCCGCCGCCAGCTCGCCAGCGGCGCGGTCGCTCACGCCTACTGGATCTCGGGGCCGCCGCGGGTGGGCAAGACAACCCTGGCCCTGGGCCTGGCCGGCGCGCTGCTCTCGGCCGAGGGCTGGCCCGGTGGCCTGCTGGCCCATCCCGACCTCTGGCTCGACGATGGGGCAGGGTCGCTGGTGATCGATCGGATCCGGCGCAGCGAGGCGGACCCGCCGGAGGGGCCCACCCTGCAGCACTTCCTCAGCCTCTCGGCTTTCGCCGGCGGGGCCAAGGTCGCGGTCATCGCCAACGCGGAGCGCCTGACGCCTCCCGCCGCCAACAGCCTGCTCCGCCTCCTGGAGGAGCCGCCGGCCGAGTCGGTGCTCTGCCTGACCACGTCCAAGCCCGAGTCGGAGCACCTCCCGGCCACCCTGCGCAGCCGCTGCCAGGAGATCTCTCTCGGCCCGGTGGAGGTGGCCATGATCGCTCCCTGGCTGAGCGCCGGAACCGGTTGCACCAGGGAGGCCGGGGAGCTGGCGGCGGCCCTCTCCCAGGGGCGTCCGGGGCTGGCTCTGGAGATGGTCGAGGACCCTGGCCTCGAGAGCCGGGGCAAGGCCGCGATGGAGTCCTTGCTGGGCGCCGCGGGGAAGGGTCCGGCCAGCTGGTTGGAGCTCAGCCGTGAGCTGGCGGAGCGGGGTCGGGAGCGGGACCTGGCGGTCTTCGCCCTGCGCGCCTGGGCCACCTTTCTGAGGGACTGCTCTTGCTTCGCCGCCGGGGCCCCTGATCTGGCCAGCCTCTCGCTCTGGAGTAAGCCTGCCGCGCTCTGGGCCGCTGCCCTGCAACTGCCGGGGTGCCTCAAGCGCTACGATCTGGCCCTCGACTCATTGGCCCGCCTGGCCGAGGGGTCAACCGCGCGACTGGTGCTGGATCGATTTCTGTTGCTCACCTTCGGAGGCGAACCTCCGCTCCCGCCGTCCTTGTGACCGGCTGGGTGAGCGGCTTCCCGCGCGACCGGAGGAATGCCGATGACGCTAGCCGTAGGAGTGAAGTTCCGCCATCACGGACCGCTCAACTACTACGACCCGGTCCGTGAGGACCTGATCCCGGGCAGCCGGGTCCTGGCCGACACCTCCCGTGGGGTCGAGATCGGGGAGGTGGTGATGGCCGCGGCGGACATCGAGCCCGCCATGCTGCCCCGGCCGCTGCCGCCGATTCTGAGGCGGGCCACGGACGAGGACCTGGCCCAGCGCCGGGATCTGGACGGGCGCCTGCCCGAGGCGATGCGGGTCGCCCGGGAGCTGGTGGAGGAGCGCAAGCTGCCCCTCAAGATCGCGCGGGCAGAGATCAGCTTCGACGGCACCCGCATCCTCTTCGATCTCACTGCCGAGCGCCAGACCCAGTACCAGGACCTGGCCCGGGACCTGGCCGGCCGGTTGCGCTGCCGGGTCGAGCTGCGCCAGATCGGGGCCCGCGACGAGGCCAAGATCCAGGACGGCTACGGCCCCTGCGGCCAGCGGCTCTGCTGCTCGTCGTGGCTCAAGGAGTTCGTCCCGGTCACCATCAAGATGGCCAAGGAGCAGGGCCTGCCCCTCAACCCGACCCGCCTGAACGGGATGTGCGGCAAGCTCAAGTGCTGCCTCCAGTACGAGAACGAGCAGTACGTCGACCTCAAGCGCCACCTGCCCAAGCCCGGGACCGCTTTGACGGTGGAGGGTGGAACGGCCACCGTGACCGAGATCAGCCTGGTCAGGGAGCAGGTGCTGGTGACCATGACCGAGAGCGGCACAGTTGTAGCCCTGCCCGTGGATCAGCTCATTCAGGAGCCCTCGCCGGAGGACCTCTCGGCCCGGCGCCGCAGCCGCCGCCCGCGAGCCGGCCAGGGGGCGGAGCGGGGGGCCGGCGAGTAGCGTCTCGGTCCAGGCCCGCCGGACGGGCTCGTCAGCGCCGGGAGCGCGCCCTCCACACCAGGACCGCCAGAGCCCCCGCCAGCAGACCGGCTGCGGCCAGGGCCGCGGCCCTGGCCGCCGTCCCTCGGTTGGGGAGGCTGGGGGGCACGATCTCCAGTTGGGGAGCCGCCTCGTGGCCGGACCCGCGCCACTCTCGCTCGGCGGCCGGGGCCTCGGGGGCCGGGAGCTCGCTCTTGAGGTTCTTCCCGAAGCGCCCGATCAGGGAGGCCACCGCCAGCTCGCGGTCATCCTCGGTCACCTCAGCCAGCCGCCCCTTCCCCTCGATGAGCACGGTCAGGCGCAGGTCGGTGCCGCCTCCGGCGAGCTCCTTCACCCTGGCCCTGATCTCGGCGTGGCCGCGACCGGTGCCGCGCACCTCGCGGCCGCTGAGTGTCCAGGTGACCCGGTGGTTGGGCTCCTCCACGTGCTGGCGGGCGTAGCCCCGGTAGGTGACTGAGTGACCGGCCAGAGCAACCCTCAGGGTGCCTCGGCCGTCCGGGCCCGCCGTCAGCCCCGACAGCAGCCGGAGGGCGCCGCTCTGCTCGACCAGCAGGTCCCAGACCAGCTGCGGTGGAGCCTCTAGCTGCAGGGTCTGGATCAGGGTCATGCCCGCTCCTCCTCCTCGGCCGGTCTGCCGTCATCCTCGGGCTCGCTGGGAGCCTGGGCCTCGGTTGCCTCCGGTGGCGAGTAGACCGGCTCCCAGCCGGGCAGGTGGCCGCTGCTGGGCGGTGGTGGCTGCACCGGCGGCCGGGTGGGGGGCGCCATCTGCATGAGCTCCTTCAGGGAGCGCCCCTGGAACTCCTTGGCCACCACCATCGAACCGCCCAGGAGGTCCTCCGGCGCGCGGTGATCTGGCCGGGCGAAGATCAGGATGGTGCCGCCGACATATTCGAAGAACAGCAGGGGCACGCTGAGGGGCACGATCAGGAGGGGCAGCCAGAAGGGGACCGACCGCAGCACCGCGTCGCGGACCCGGAGCGGATGGCCGTCGACCCTCGTGATCCGGAGCCCGAAGACGAGCTTGCCGACGGTCGCCGACCAGCCCAGGTAGGAGGCGATCAGGTAGGCGGCCGTGATCGCCTCCACCGCGATGTAGAAGTGGTACAGGGCGGGCTGGTAGTTGGGGGAGTGGGCCACCGCGGCGCTGGGGCCCTGGCTCACGTGGGCCTGGTAGTAGTTGAGCGCCCGGCTCATCGCCGACCCGGCGATCAGCTCGAAGGCGATGATCTCGGGAATCAGGAGCACCACGAAGTCGACCAAGGCTGCCCCCAGGCGCCGCCAGGTGGGAAGAGCCCGCGGCCTGCCGTACGCCGGCATCTGATTCACACCTGGTCCTTCCTCTTGGGGGCGGCCCCCGCCTCGTGGCGCTTCGACCCCTTCTTGGTGGATTCTACGGGCAAGCTCGTGAGATCGGGACCAGGAGCGCATTCCACGGCACGGTAACAATCTCGCGAAGCCGGTTGGGGGCGGCCGGAGACCGGCTAGCCTGGGCCTATGCAGAAGCCCACATGGGGTCTCTTGAAGGCGTTCTTGGTTGGGCCCCGCCGTTCGCGGCGGGATGAGCCCCAAAGGCGTCTCCGGAGCGGCTCCCGGGGGCAGGGAATGGTCGAGTATGCGCTCATGCTGATGCTGGTAGCTCTGGTCCTCATCGTCATCCTCACGGTCTTGGGAGGCCATGTCACGGACATGTACTCCAACATCTCGAACGGCATCAAGTAGGCGCCGCCGTCCCTGACCTCGGGGCCCTCCGGGCCCTCTGCTATCCTCAGATCCGGAGCAGTTCAGCCGCCGGGCGGTCCCGGCCTTGGTTCGAGGAGTGGGCGCTCAGATGACCTATGTGATCGGCGAGACCTGCATCGACGTCAAGGACAAGTCGTGCGTCGAAGTGTGCCCGGTGGACTGCATCATCGGAGCCGACGAGGACCGGATGCTCTTCATCGACCCCGAGGAGTGCATCGACTGTGGCGCCTGCGTCGATCCCTGTCCGGTCGACGCCATCTACGCCGAGGAGGATCTGCCTTCGGAGTGGGGGGAGTACACCGCCATCAACAAGGAGTACTTCTCCGACCGCGAGGAGGCCAGGGCCAAGGTCGCGGTCAAGGTGGCGATCCCGGTCGAGCCGGCCTGACCCATCGCTCCCTGCCGCATCACTATTTGGGGTATCTGCCACTACTAAATGACCTGCTCTGTCGTGTTCAGGACACGGTGTCTCAGCGGGCTCCGGCTGCTAGCCTGGGCGAAGACGGCACCGGGACCGAGGGTCCAGAGGAGGAGCTGAATGGCCATGGCGGTAGAGGGTAAATTGGGGACCGGTCCGCTGACCGATCCCGCAGCGGTGATCGCGTTCGCTCGTGACCAGGGAGTCAAGTTCGTCGACGTTCGGTTCTGCGACCTTTTGGGGCAATGGCAGCACTTCAGCATCCCCTTGTCGGAGCTGACCGAGAGGCTGTTCGCCGAGGGCATCGGCTTTGACGGCAGCAGCATCAAGGGCTTCCAGCAGATCCACGAGAGCGACATGCTGCTGCTGCCGGATCCCCGGACCGCCTGCATCGACCCGGTCCTGGAAGTGCCCACCATGTGGTTGATCTGCGACATCGTGGACCCGGTCACCAAGGCCCGCTACAGCCGCGACCCGCGCTTCGTGGCCCACAAGGCGGAGGCTCATCTGCGGGCCTCGGGGATCGCCGACACCAGCTTCTGGGGCCCCGAGATGGAGTTCTACATCCTCAACTCCATCCGCTTCGACCAGAACGTCAACGAGGGCTACTACCACATCGACTCCGCCGAGGGGATCTGGAACAGCGGCAAGAACGGGACCCCCAACCTGGGCTTCCGGCCCCGGCTGAAGGAGGGCTACTTCCCGGTCCCGCCGGTGGACAAGCTCCAGGACGTGCGCAGCCGGATCAGCCTGGCGCTGGCCGAGGCGGGGATCGATGTCGAGGTGCACCACCACGAGGTGGGGACCGCCGGCCAGACCGAGATCGACATGCGCTACGACACCATGGTGTCGATGGCCGACAAGGTGCTCACCTTCAAGTACATCGTGAAGAACGTCTGCTACCGGGAGGGGCTGGTCGCCACCTTCATGCCCAAGCCGCTGTTCGGGGACAACGGCAGCGGCATGCACACCCACCAGTCGCTCTGGAAGCAGGGCGACCCGCTCTTCTTCGACCCCAATGGCTACGCCCTGCTCAGCGACCTGGCCCGCTGGTACATCGGCGGCCTGCTCGCCCACGCGCCCGCGCTGCTGGCCTTCGCGGCCCCCACCACCAACAGCTACCGGCGGCTGGTGCCGGGCTACGAGGCCCCCATCAAGCTCGCCTACAGCGCCCGCAACCGGAGCGCCTGCATCCGCATCCCCACCTACAGCGAGCGGCCCCAGCTGCGCCGGCTGGAGTTCCGTTCCCCCGACGCCATGGCCAACCCCTACCTGGCCTTCTCGGCCATGCTCATGGCCGGCCTGGACGGGATCAAGAACCAGATCGAGCCGCCCTCCCCGATCGAGGCCGACCTCTACGAGCTGGAGGGCGATGCCGCCACCGCGATCAAGGACCTGCCCGGCAGCCTGGAGGAGGTGCTCTTGGCCCTGGAGCAGGACCACGACTTCCTCTACGAGGGGGGAGTCTTCACCGAGGACCTGGTCGAGAACTGGATCGCTCTCAAGCGCGAGCGGGAGGTGGACCCGGTCCGGCTCCGCCCGCATCCCTACGAGTTCATGCTCTACGCCGACGCCTGATCTCTGA
>DATKSV010000053.1:0-10128 GCA_035531535.1 Candidatus Nanopelagicaceae bacterium
GGCCACCGACCCGGCGCTCTCGACGTAGGTGACGGTGTCGCCGCTCAGGGTCCCGGCGGTGAAGTTGTAGCCGAACACCGCAATCATGTGCTGGGCCTGGTAGCCATCCCACCCGGGCAGCGTGGCGGTCATGACGTGCACCAGAACGGGACTTCCATGCTTGGCGATGGCAAAGCGCCCCAGCCCCGACAGATCGGCCTCCAGCTCGGTTCGAAAGACGGCGAGGGAGGTGACGTGGGTACCCGAGTACGCGTAGCGTGACGAACCCGTGATCTGCTCCAGGTAGGAGTTGATCGCCTGGACGGCGTTTATCCCGGTGGTGCCATAGGACTCCACCACATGGGCTGCGACCCCAATGGCATCGATCGAGGGAGGCGCCGTGGTCCAGGTGGAGAGCAGGACCGCGATCGCCCCCTCGACGCAGTAGTTGCGATGGAGGTAGTCATTGGGCTCGAGCTCGATTCGGACCTCCAGCTTCACCTTCACGCTGGGGGAGGGAGCCGCGCTGGGCGCGGGACTCCCGGCTGGGGACACCTTGGGCTCGGCGCCCTGAGTGGTGGGCGACTGCTCCTTTCGGGTCGGGGTGTTCGTGGCCGCTGGCGATCTGACCGCGGAGGCGCCAGCCGGCACCGACCCGCAGGCACTCAGGAGCAGCAGTAACACCGGCAATCCGATCAGCACCCGGCCCCCGCAAGGCCGCCGAACTGGACTGGAGTCAGGGCGCACCAGGACCAGCGGCTCCGCTTCCGAGTCGATCGGCCGCGCCATGGCGAACTCCTGCTCATGCCGTCTTCGTCTGCCCTGGGTGCCGGGCGGCACCAAGACCTAACTGCCCAAGTTTGCCGCACCACCCTGGGAATGCCCTGAACCAGAACCGGCCTGAGCAGCTCCGTGCGCCGGGACCTGGTACCAGCTCAGAGCGCCCCTTCCCCGCCACCGGAGCGTCCATCTCCCGCATCCCCGGAGTTACTGGGAGAGGGAGGATGGGACCTAGAAGCGGTCGCTGGCGAGGGGGGCCCCTTCGTGCATGGGATGCCAGCTGTCCCCGGCGCCCTCCGGTAGCGCGTGCTGCAGATCGGCGCCCCCGGGGGCGACTCGACTGGTTCCAGAGTGATCCGCCCACCCCGCTTCACCTCCTCCAGGTAGCGGCTGGGGTGCTCCTGCAGGTTCGTCGTGCCGTCGACGCAGGCGGGGACCGGAACCAGCCCGAGATCGGGCCGCGTCCGGCGCCTGAGACCGACCGAGAGACTGGCATCAGAGTTGTGCCCCTCGCCTGTGGCCAGTTCCCGCCCCGATCCACTTGGCGAGGGAAAGCGCGACGCGGTTCTTGGCACCCACCCGGTCCGGCTCTGCTGTACGGGAAGCCGATCCCCGGCCCTCGCGGTCGGGGGCGCCCGCTACCGGGGCGATGGCTCAACCATCCCCGCAGGCCACTGCGAGCCAGGTCGGCCCGACCCCGGAGGGTGCGACGGGATTGGGGGCACCAGCACTGGACAGCCCCGAGCCGCGATCACATCGGGCGCAGGGTCCCGGCGAAAACCTGCCAGGCGAGAGCGGACTTCGCCGCCAGGCTCAGGATCATGTAGACCCGCTCGGAAAACATTGGTCGTCGCCAGGGCCCCGTGCCCCGGTACTGGAGGACCATGTTGAGCGCGAAGACGTTGAAGAATACAAAGAGGGAGCCGTAGATGGCGTAAACGAAGGCGGGCGGAGGGGAGGCAGAAGCGACCCCGGCACCGAAGAGGTAGATGCCGATAGCGATCCAGGGGACGGCTCCGGCGAAGACTCCAAACCAGTACGCAAGCCAGTCAGGTCGGGCATCGCCCTGGTTGTAGTGCTCCATGGCCCAGCCGAAAAGAATCATGCAGGCATTGACTCCGAAGATGGCTATCAATGCCGCCAGGTCATAGATCCCGACCAGCATCGCGATCAGGGCGATCATCAGGGAGGAGGACAGCGAGTACTCGACCCAGCGAACCGGGTTCACGCCCTTCGCCGCCCACTGCGAGTAGCGGGGGTACAGGAGGGGAGAGGCGAGTGCCAAGTGGGCCAGGGCAGAGATGAGCAGGAAGGCCGCCACCGCGGGTCCGATCCGAAGGTCGTAGAGGGTTTCCGGCCGAGGCCGCAGGGAGCGGGACGCCTGGTCAAAGTACAGGAAGCTGGTGGTCACTGGCAGGGCGAACCCCGAGGACAGCCAGATCATGAGGAGGGCTTGTCCCGTGTGCAGCAATGCCATGTAGAGGTTGAAGCGACGCAGTCGGCTCATGGTGGTCTGGGTAAGGTTGGGCGAACCTTGGGGCACCTCCGGCGCATCCCCCGCCCCGCGCCGGACGGTTGCGGGCCGCTGCGGCGTCTTGCTCATGTCTGCGCCTCCTGACTTGGCCCCGAGAAGGAACCTTGGAACCATCCTCAGCCGACCGCCTTGCGGGGAGCGAGGGGTTGAGACCAGAGAGCCAGTTATGGCCAAGAGCCTCGGCAAGCGCCTCCGTGACGCCTGGCGGCCCGGTGCCGATCCGCGGCCCCAGTCGCTGACGCGTCCCGGGGGCAGATTCAGGCCGGCGCTCTCGATCCACCATTCCTGAGAACGCCCGATCCAGGAACTCGCGGATCCGCGGCCCCGTCTGCTCAGTCTTCCAGAAGACCTCCAGGTGTCCGGCCCTGGGCAGCACCATCACCTCCCCGCGGGGCAGCGCCCGGGCGGCCAGCTGGGCGGATTGGTCCGGGGTTTCGAGCTCTCCGACGATGAGGAGGGCAGGCACCTGGATTTGCGGGAACATCCCGCACTCGGTGGGGGCATCAGCCCACGCCTCCATCTCCAGCGCAGACATCTCGTCGTCGGTTACCGAGAGGTTCCCCATCAGCCAGTCCGGCGGTGGTTTGGTCTCCCTCTCGGCGATCGCCTGGAGCGTGGAACGGAGCCCGGACCGCCTCAACGCCCCAGCCGCCTCACGGCGGCCGACCTGGCTCTCATCAGGGTGGGCCACTCCGCCGAGATTGACCAGCGCCGCGACCCGGGTGGGGTGCCGTGCCGCCAGCTCGAAGAGGACTCTGCCCCCTTTCGAATACCCGATCACTGCCGCCTTCTCGACTCCGGCATCGTCCAGCACCGCCAGGCAGTCGGCGACGTACTCCTGCAGGCGGTTTGCCTCCCGCCCCGGGGGCAGGCCGCTCTGCTTGTGCCCTCGGTGGTCCATCACGAGGTGGCGAAGGCCGGGAAGCTGCTCCAGGTAACCGGCCCCAGCCCACATGCGACCATCGCCGGCCCCACCGGTGTGGAAGAGGACCGGATGACCGCTCCCGGAGTCGAAGTAGTGGATCCGAACGCCATCCCGAGACAGGCAGGGCATTGGCTTCCCCGGTTTTGCCGCCGACTGCGCTCAGGAGCTTAGTTGCGAGGCCGACCGAAGTCAAGTCCCCGGCATGCGGGGGTGGTGGTGCGGTTGGCTCGACCAACCAGCCTCGATTGTTCATCAAAGGGTCCGATAGCTCGGGTGCGGGGACTGGAGAGCGTGGGCATCCGTCGTCGGCGGGCCAGAGCGGTAATGCTCCAGCCATGACTTCGCAGGACTCGCAAACTCATCCCACTTTCCTCACACTGCACGGGCGCCTCCACCAGGCGCGGACACCACACCCGCAGCCTGCCCGGGGGCCGCTTCTCTTTGTTCTCCTAGAGGGCTCCGGGCCTGCCTGCCGCAGAGCTCTGCACTTGTCGTGATCAGGTCATTGCACTTTTGCTAATCGCCAACACACCAGCCCAGGTGGTGGTCGCCGTCGGTACCAAAGCCCGCTTCGCGTTCCAGAACTATCTCAACCTGGAATCCCCCGACCACCTCCTGGGTCCCATCAAGGTGGGGGACAAGAAGCGCCTCTTGGTCGTCGTTCCCCATCCCAACAGCTTCGGCGGCCAGGTCCCCCTCAGTCGGCATCTCAAGAAGGATCAGATGGAGGGGCTGCGCCAGGCGGTGGTGGGGTAGGGCCAGGCCCCAGCCGCCATCCCCGATCAGCTGGGGCAGGTCGGAACTAAACGCGGTCGGCGTTAGGGCCGGGAAACTACCAGCTGCGCAGCGCCACGGCGCCGAGCCGGTGGGAAGGGGTGGGCCCTGGGGGTGGGAGCAGTTCAGCGGTGGAGGCGGGCGGCAGCGGCGAGCTCGTTCGTGGGCCAGCCTCCAGTACCCGCGATCCCGGGTACTTGCCCCGGCCTAACCACCTGGGCCACCTGGACCGGCGACCAGGCTCGGCCCACCAGCCATGGTCTCGGGAGCGAGAGGGCGGAGGCGGAGTTGTAGCGTCGAATGGCAAGCAATCCCAACACAACAAATTCGCCAAAGTGTTGTGTTGGGATTATTATGCATGACACACAACATTTCTCGGCGGGGCCGTCCCTCTCGGCATCTGGTCTACCAGCGGCTGGAGGAGGCGATGACAGAGCTACGCCAGCGCAGGGGCGGACTGCCCTCGCCCGCCGACGCTGAGCGAGTTTGGACCGCAATCTGGTACCAGGACGCCCACCACTCGACCGCGCTCGAGGGCAACACGCTGGTGCTCAAGCAGGTGGAGGCCCTCCTGGCGGAGGGTCGGGCAGTGGGAAACAAGGAGCTCAGCGAATACCTGGAGGTGACTGGCTATGCCGCCGCGGCGCAGTGGGTCTACGGTCAGGCGCTCAATTCAGGCAGCTGGGCAGCCCAGACCCCACTCACCTTGACCGAAGTGGGCCATGTTCATGAGCTCGCGCTGGGGCCGGTATGGGGCGTGGCTCCGCATCCCAACGCTCGCCCCAGCGAGCGTCCCGGCAGCTTCCGGGAGCATGATCTCGAGCCCTTTCCGGGAGGCATGGCGCCCCCTTCCTGGGTCCGGGTCCAGGCCGCCATGACCGACTGGGCCCGCTCGCTCGCGGCGGTCGTGGCCAGGGACAATCCAGTCGAGTCTCTGGCCGCGGCTCACGGCGCCTTCGAGAGGATCCACCCGTTTCTCGACGGCAATGGCAGGACGGGGCGGCTTCTCCTCAATCTGCTCCTGGTGCGCTCCGGCTACCCGCCGGCGGTCATCTACACGCGGGATCGAACAAGGTATCTGCAAGCCCTTAGCCGGGCCGATGCCGGCGATCCGGGACCACTCGGCGAACTGGTTGCGCGGGCCGTCACCGATAACCTCTACCGGTTCGTGGTGCCCGCCGTGGCGGGCCCCAACCTGCTGGTGCCGCTCGCCTCGCTCGCCAGCCGCGAGCACAGCCTGGTGAGTCTGCGGGTGGCGATCGAGCGCGGCCGGCTCAAGGGTCAGAGGAGCCCGGATGGGCAGTGGCGCAGCACTCGCACCTGGCTGGCCGAGTACCTGGCCAGCCGGTATCGGAGGCAGCCCTGACGACTGCCCAGAGCCCCACCCGCCGGCTCCCGTCACTGGCGAGGGGTGGGGGGCATGGGCCCTGCGACGGCGGGTCATCGGGCCGATCTGGCCAGTTCTGTAAGGCGAGCCCACAGCCCCTGACCGGTCAGGGAGGGGCCGGCCGGCGAGCGGGTCTGCCCGGCCGGGGTGCCACCCAGCCGCCGGGGACTTCGTGGGAGGCGCCTTGGCCGCGCCCATTTGGTGGGCCGGGCCAGCTCGCTCCCGGATGGCAGCCCGGCTCCCCGCCCCTGGTCCCTCCGGCCCCGGGTCCCGCCCCGGGGCGGACATCGAGCCCCGGTCGCGGCGGTTGCCGGGCCCGGGACGCCGCGGGCCAGGCGAGCTGCCTCATCGGCGCGGGAGCTGCCAATTCCAGTCCAAGCCGGCTGGCCGGTCGGTCTTCGGGCCCGGCTCGCCCTCCTCCCAGAGCAGGGGGTCGGCCCGGAGCCCCCGCTCCAGATCCACCGGCAGCAGGGATGAGTAGTGGTCCAGGGTGGTGGAGGGGCGGCGGTGCCCCAGCTGCTGGGCGACCAGCGCCAGGGGAACGCCGGCGCTCAGCCAGCGGGCCGCGCAGGAGTGGCGCAGGCGGTGCGGGGTGACCGGAGGGATCCCGGCCCGCTCGCAGCAAAGGCGCAGCTCCTCCAGCGCCCGGCGCCGGGAGAGCCGGCCCTGGCGGCTGGCGAGCAGCGGCGCCTGGGGGGGCGGGCCTCCCCTGGAGAGGAGGTATGAGCCGACCGCCACCCGGCAGGGGAAGGGGAGCAAAAGGGCCCTGGTGCCGCTCTTGCCGCCCACCGTCAGCACCCCGTCAGCAAGGCTCCCGACATCGGCCGCCAGCAGTTCGCCGCAGCGGGCACCGGTGAAGCAGAGCAGGTAGACCAGCGCCTGGGAGCGCAGGTCGGGCGGGGCCGCCAGCAGCCGCCGCTGCTGGGAGATGGGGAGCCCCGCCGGGGGCAGGCGGGGCGCCAGCCGGGGCACCAGCACCTGGGAGCTGAGCCCAGCTTGGGTCCAGCCCGCCTCCTCCAGCCGCTGCAGCAGCTGGCGCAGCAGGAGGCGCTGGTGGCGCAGGGTGGAGGGTGCCAGGCCCTGCATCTGGGCCTGGAACGAGAGCACGGTCAAAATCGAGAGCTGGGCGCATTTGAGCTCGCCTTGGGTGGCGGCGAAGCGGGCCAGCCGCAGCCAGCAGTAGCGGTTCTCCATCTGGGTGGCCGGGCTCGGGCGAAGGAGGGCGTGCAGCTCGATCGCCTCCAGGAGGGTGGGGGTGGCCATCTCCCCCTATGTCCGCTGGGCCAGCGGTTGTGGCCCGGGGGCCAATCAAGGAGGTGGCGCCCGGCCCGCTCGATCAGGCGGTGGAAGAGGTCAAGGGGATCCTGATCGGAGAAGATGGGGGCACTGACGCCGTTCCCAAAAGCTGGTCCCCCGACCGCTACCGCCGGCGACCTCGCGGGCGGGGCTTGATCCTGGGTTCCCCAAGGATGTCCTTTCGGAACTTGTGGGCGGCTGGTCTCGCGCTCTGGAGTCCGGGACCACATGCCGGCACCCCACACCCGGCCAGGGCTGCGATCAGGTGACCGGGATCAGCATCACCACATCGGGTGCGTCCCTGGCCAGGCCCCGGTCGAAGGTGGCGAGCTTCGCCTGCCGGTGCCGGGCCAGGGCAGCCAAGTAGGAGTCGGTGACCTGGGCGTGGCCGAGCACCCGGCTCAGGTCGATCGAGCCGTAGCCGATGTCATCGGGCCAGAAGGTGTGGCGCCCATGGCCAGTCAGCAGGCCGAGGACTCGCTTTCCTGCGCTGGCGTTAAGTCCTTCACGCATGAGCAGGCGGATCAAGGCGCCCTGGGTGATGGGACAGGTTGCGAACGGCTCTTCCGTGGCGTTCCACCACTGGGCGGCGGCGCCGTGATGGACGTGGTCAAGGACTGCCAGCGCAACCAGGACGTTGCTGTCCAGGAGGTGAGTCACTCGTCGTCGGTCGCGGCGCGCACCATCTCGGTGGTCACCAGGTGGCCGAGCCGCACCAGAGGCAGACCAGTGGCGGGGTCTTGGGTTACCTGCTCGCCGTCGATCCCGGGGCCGAGTGCCTTTCGCAGCAGGTCGCTCACGGTCTGACTCAGGCTCTGATCGCGGTCGCGGGCCAGCGACATGGCAACCCTGTGAAGGTCTTCGGGAAGGTTCACTGTAGTCCGCATCAGAGCATCATACATCATGATGCTGAACCAAAGCTGGTTCGGATCAAGACCGGTGGAGCAAATCGCTCACCTCGGTCGGGGGCGGGTTCCGGTCCCTATCCCTCGCTGGTCGGATCGCCCCTGGACCCACGCCAGCGCCTGTAGGCGGGATCGCCGGAGAGAACGGGCAGGAAAACTCGGGGCCTCCTCCCGAGGTCCCCGTTGGCAGGGAACAAGAATCCCTCTTCAAGCTAACGCTAACCTTTCTTAGCGGGAGATGAAGGGGTTTCAGCTGGCGCGGAGTAATGGCCCCACTACTGGATTGATGGCGGCTCAGCTGCGCTTCCTACCGGCTGCACCAGCAGCCGCAGCAGCCGGCTTTCCGCGGGACCAGGCATTCTGGGGTTACCTCGTTGGCCGGCCCGTCGTCCCCGATCAGTTGCGGCCGGTGGAGGCGACGAAAAGGTCGGGGCCGCTCGCCGAACGTGACGGCGGGGCCCGGGTGCGGCGGCCGCTGAGTTGCCCCTGCGGTCACCGAGATGTGGTCGGCGGCAACTCAGCTACCGGGCTTTGCACTGGCCATCTTGGAAGTGAAGCTGGCCGTCCGGTAGGGGATGTTCGCACCCTCATCGAGGACCCAATCCGACGCCTGCTCGATGGTGCTGACCCCCAGCCAATGCTGTCCGAGGGAGTGACTCATCGGTTACGAGCTTCACCAAGGAGCTGGTCACGGTCTCCGCATGTGCAGCAGCCCGGGGCGGGCGCCCATCCAATTTGGCCGGCGCCGGGCCCCGAGCAACCCGACCGGGGCGGGACTCGGAGTCGACGCCGTCGCGCCGCTGCTCGTTCGTTCAGGCGGAGCGTTGGAATACGGCCCGCTCTAGTCGGGCGAGGCGCTGCGCCAAACTAGCAGCCCCTCCCTCAGCCTCGACGCGTACCCGGTCGAGCGTCCAGATGCGAATAAGCGTTGAGACGGGAAGGTTCGCCTGCTCGGCGGCGCGCTGCAGTCGAGCGTACTCGTCCGCCGACAGCCGTACCGAGACCACGGTGGGCCGTCCCAGGTTGGGGCGGCTGACCTTGACAGTCTCGGGCAGCGCGCCCGGGATCTCGTAGTTCTCTGCCGCAGCACCCTCCTCGGCCAGCACCTCGTCGATCTTCTTGCTCTTCTTGGTCATCAGTCCTCCTTCCCGTAGAGACGTCGGTCTCGCGGGCTCGCCACCCAGGCGTTGCTGCCCCACCAGTCACCAGCGGGGCGCTCCGTCGCCTCAACATCCGCGGCCACCAAGATCACGGTGAGCACATCCTGAGCTGTGATCGAGTAGCCGATCACCCTCACCGATTGGCCACTCCGACTTGCCGGGTCCGGGGTCAGCCAGACGGCGTGGTCGTCTTCGACAGCCTCGTCGGCCCACGCTGGTTCGACGCCGTGGCGCGAGCGCACATACTCGGCACGCTTGCTCCAATCCAGCCGGGGCACACCTACATACTACTACGTTGCACCACAGAAGGTTGGGCGATCTGCCCGGGTCCGCCGCCACGAAGACATTCGGCGGAAGCAGCCCCGCTCGGCCATCCCACGGACCGGGCTTTGAAGTAGGCGGCCCACCGGGGGTCAAAGGGATTGGCGGGCGCCGCCACGGCCAGCGCCGGAAGTGGGTCCACCACCGGGGCTGGGTTAAGACGTGCGCTGAGCAACCTGCCCCAGCCCGTGGTCCCCGTGCCGGGATACGCCCTCACCGAGGTGGTCCACTGCTCGAGCCCAGGGGAGCCACAGATCTGGTCCACCCTGCGCACCGCGCCACCCGGTACCGGGAGAGGGTGCTGGCGGCCTCGCCGGCTCGAGTCGTGGTCCTGGTCGGATCGATGGCCCGCTTCGCCTTCTCAGAGCACCTGCACCGGGACGTTCAAGACCACGTGCTGGGCCCAGTCGAAGTGGTGGGGAAAGATCGCCTTCTGGTCCTCGTCCGCCACCCCAACAGCCGGGGCTACGTGAAGTCGATCCATGGCCAGCTCACAGGCTCTCAGCTGGCCCGGGTGAGAGCGGCCCTTAACGCCACCACCCCGGGAGCGCCCCCCCGCCCGCCAGCCCCGATAAGTTTCGGTGGGTCACATTCGGCCTGAGTACTCCCTCCAAAGACTGCCGGCCAAGCAGTTCACTCCCCCTTCCAGCCAAGGTCTCCGACCAAGTCTCGGAACCCAGCACCTGGGTGCAGATCGCAGGTGACCGCGACCGCGGACAGCATCATGGGCTTAGTGGGCCAATGGGTCTCGATGAGATGCACCTGCCCGAGGACGAGGCCGATTGACTTTGCGAGGGCCCGGCCCTGGTCTGCTGGTCCCAGGCACGAAGGGCAGCCCGCGACCCCCAAGGGCCTACTGATGGCTCCCTGAGGTAGCCGGGAGTCCATCCCGGTAGAGGCCGGTCGGCGACCTACAGCCATGGCTAGAACGACTTCCAGTTCATCGCTCGCCGGGGCTGCTCGCGCCACCTAATAGGGCAAAGTGCGGCTCATCGCTGTACCCTGTCCGTCCATGAAGGCCGATTCTTGCCCGCTTCGGACGCTCTTCGTAAAGGATCTCCGCTATG
>DATKSV010000054.1:0-3284 GCA_035531535.1 Candidatus Nanopelagicaceae bacterium
TGCATGTGTCAGGCACGCCGCCAGCGTTAATCCTGAGCCAGGATCAAACTCTCCGTCAGACCAACCCGGCCGAAGCCGGGAAGGTGGCAAAGAATTCATTTGGGCCCCTTCCCAAGGGGCATGTGGACGTGAAATCGTCTCCACTCTTCAATTGTCAAGGTGCGGACGGGACCGCCACGGTGGCGGACCGGCGCTCGCCCAGGCGGGCCTAGCGCGGACTGTGAAGTATACCTCAGAGCCCGCCGCGGGTCAACGCCGATCTCAAAATAGGGTAGCTGGGCCTTCTTTCCGTCTTGGCCCGGTGGCTCGCGACCCCGCTAGATGACAGCTGCACGGCATCGGGGTGAGGGCAGGCGGGGCGGTTCCGCTCTGGATCGTGGGCGTCCCCTCCAGCTAGGACGCGCCGGAGGCTGTGCGCATCAGAGCAGCTGGCGCCCCGAGAAGGCCCGGGCCACGGTGCGCTCATCCGCGTAGGCGAGTTCGCCGCCCACTGGGAGCCCGTGAGCCAGGCGGGTCACCCTGGTGCCCAGCCCCTCCAGACGGCGCTGTAGATAGCCGGAGGTGGCCTCCCCTTCGACATCGGAGTCGGTGGCGAGGATGACCTCCTCCACCCCTCCCTCGGCCACTCGGGCGACCAACTCGTCGGCGTGGATGTCCCGGGGCCCGATCCCGTCCAGGGGCGAGAGGGCAGCGCCGAGCACGTGATAGAGACCGCGGAACTCGCCGGTCCGCTCGATCGCCAGAACGTCACTGGGATCCTCGACGACGCAGATCAGGGAGCGCGCGCGCCCGGGCTGCCGGCAGATGGTGCACAATTCGCCCTTTTCACTGAGGAAGAAGCAGACCGAGCAGAGCCCCACCGACTCGGCCATGGCGGAGATGGTGGTGGCCATCCCCAGCAGGGTCGGCTCCGGAAGCCGGCAGGCGTGGAAGGCCAGCCGCTGAGCGGTCTTCGGCCCTATCCCGGGGAAGCGGGAGAACTCCGCAGCCAAGCGCTCCACCGGCGTCGGCAGCAATCCCATGGTCAGACCCCGTAGGTGATAGCTGGCGTCAGCGCATCCCGGGGGGCATCATGCCCGGGGGCAGCAGCGCTTCCATCGACCGGGCGGCCAACTCCCTCGAACGGTCGAGCGCGTCATTGACAGCGGCCTGAACCAGGTCGGCGACCATCTCGGCACCCTCCTCCAAGATGGCTGGGTCCAAGGTCACCCCGGTCAAGCGCTGCTGCCCGTTGCAGCGGACCGTCACCACCCCGCCGCCGGCACTGCCCTCGACCTCGTGGTTGGCCAGATCGTCCTGAGCCTGCTCCCACTGCCGGGCCATGTTCTGCTGCAGCTGGCGCAACTGCTTGGGGTTAAACTGGGGCACCGCGACTCCCTCCTTGCGAATCGTGCCTCATTCTAGGGATGAGCCGCACCTCCGCGGCCGGGGCCGCTCGCGATCAGCGCCGATCACGGAACTCCACCTTGCGCACGGTGCTCCCGGGGAAATGCTTCAGGGCCGCGGCCAGGGCACCGCCCCCGACCAGGCGCTCGCCACCGCCATCCTCCGGCGCAGGCTGACCCTGGCCGGTGGGTCGCAGATCCACCGAGATCCCCTCCCCCAGCACCGAGCGACAGGCCTGCTCGAGCAGGGATCGATACTGGGGCTCCCGCAGCTTGCCCAGATGCCACTGGTACCGCACCTCGATGGTGAGGGTACCGTCGTTCATGGCCACCGGGGTGGTCTCCCGCGCCAGGGCAGTAAAGGGCCCGGGGTGGTTGCGCTGGGCCCAGTCCACCACCTCGGGCCAGCGCGCCTGCCAGCTCGCGACTGCACTGGCTGGCCGAGCCGGACCGTCAGCCGCGGCGGAGTCGCCGGTCGCAGCGGTCACTGGAGCGGCGACCGGCGCTGGGTCCGGCCCGGCCGCAGGGGTGCCGGGCTCGGCCTCCGCCCCTCTCGGGGCCAACCCGGAGGGAGCATCCATGGGCTGCCTCGGGGAGGCCAGCACGGAGGGCGTGGGCACCTCGACCGGCAAAGCCTTGGCGCTGGACCTGGTCACGGGAGCGGCGTCAGCCGGCTGGGCCGCGCTGGCGCCCACTGCAGTCGGTGAGGCCAGCCTCAGCAGGATCACCTCCAGAGCCATCCAGGGATCGTCGGCTCGGCGCAGTTCAGTTCCGCCGCGGGCACACGCGTCCATCAGGTCGAGCCAGAAACGGCCAGCGGGATCGGCCGCAGGATTAGCCAGCGCTGCCCACTGCCGCTCCCTGGCCTGCGCTCCCAGGGAGCGCAGCAGCTGGCGGGGGTCAACTCCGGCCCCCTCCAGACGTCGCAGTTCCGCCCAGGCTTCAGCCAGGGCCCCACCCCGCAGCCCAGCAACCAACCGTCCGATCGCATCTGGGTCGGCCATGCCCAACGCGGCGCGCACCGAGTCCAGGGCCAGGATCCCCTCGTCGAGGCCGATCAGGCGGTCCAGCAGCGACTCCGCATCGCGGAGCGAGCCGGCCCCAGCCTCCGCGACCAGGGCCATGACCTCTGGCACCGCCTCGATCCCTTCCTGGCGGCAGATCTGGGTCAGATGGGCCGCCATGGCGGCGGCCGGAATCCGACGAAAGTCGAAGCGCTGGCAGCGCGACAGGATCGTCTCGGTGAGCCGCTGGGGCTCAGTGGTGGCGAGGATGAAGCAGGCGTGCTCGGGGGGTTCCTCCAGGGTCTTCAGAAAGGCATTGCCCGCCTCGGTGGTGAGCATGTGGGCCTCGTCGATGATGTAGACCTTGGTGCGCAGTTCACTGGGCAAGAACTGGGTGCGCTCGCGCAGGTCGCGGATCTCATCGATGCCCCGGTTGGTGGCCGCATCGATCTCGATCACGTCCAGGCTACGGCCGGCGGCGATCGACTCGCAGGCGTGGCACGAGCCGCATGGCTCGCCCTCGTCGGGATGCTCACAGTTGATCGCGCGCGCCAGGATCCGAGCCGCGCTCGTCTTGCCGGTCCCGCGAATTCCGGTGAAGAGGTAGGCGTGACCCAACCTGCGCTCCCGGATGGCGTTGCGCAGGGTCCGGGCCACCACCTCCTGCCCCACCAGCTCTTGGAAGCGCCGGGGCCGATACTTCAGGTAGAGGCTCTGCCGTACTGAGTTCACTCTGGTCAAGATGATCGCGCACCCCTCTTCGTTGAGACATCCCCGGCGCCGGTCGACAACTGGGCTCAGGCCGGGGAGCCCGACGGCACTCCAGTCTCTCCGCGTACCGCTGCTTCCTTCCGGACCTGACGGGGTTGGCGGTGATTGGCTGCGCCGGACCCGG
>DATKSV010000055.1:0-9318 GCA_035531535.1 Candidatus Nanopelagicaceae bacterium
GCAGAGTCGAAGGCCCATGCCGGTAGGTATGGTCCGTTGGCTCCTTTGGCCTCACGCCATCCTGCCATCACATGGCTAAACAGCGTGAGCGTTAACACCATGGCGATAGTGCTGATTGGGAGCGGCCGGCTCAACCGTGCCGTAGGCCCCGGCGCCGGCGCGGCGCATCCGCGGGAGGGAGCCCGCAGAAGGGCGCAGTCCTGGCGGGACCAGATGCCTCGATCGTCGTCATCTGGCGGCCACATTGGTGCCCAGTGCGGAGATAGCACGTGTGCTACCACGGGGGCATGGCAACCGTGGGCCTTCGAGAGCTGCGCCAGGACGCATCAGAACTCGTGCGGAGAGTTGAAGGGGGCGAGGAGATCGACATCACGGTTGCCGGTCGACTCGCGGCCCGCTTGGTGCCCGCCGCGCCGAAACGGTGGCGGCGGTGGGACGGGATCGCCGATGTGTTCAGCGGCCCGCCCGACCCGGACTGGCAGCGGGATAGACATCTGATCGACCAGTCGGTCGCCAACCCGTGGCAGCGCCGTCGTTGAAGGCAATCCTGGACACCAGTGTCGTGATCGCCACCGGCCTGCCGCTGTTGGCAGGAGAGCTTGCCGTCAGTGCGGCAACGCTTGCCGAACTCCATTTTGGAGTGCTCGTCACCGCTGACCCGGCAGTCCGGGCTGAGCGTCTCCGGAGATTGTTGGCCCTGCAGCGCCAGTTCGACCCTCTTCCCGTCGACGCCGACGTGGCCAACAGCTATGGCCAACTTGCAGCAGCTGTGGCAGCCGCCGGGCGTCAACCCGGACCCAGGGTAATGGACCTCCTCATCGCTGCCACAGCCCACGCGCACTCGGCCCGGCTCTACACCCGCAACTCGGGGGACCTTGCTGGGATCGAGCAGCTCGTTGAGATCGTTCCCGTGTGACGAAGGTCTATCGGGATGGCGGTCTGCCTTGGCCAGGCTGCCCTCCCGATACGAGTAACCGTCCCAGTGGGCGCGTCCGAATCGAAGGCAGGCCCTATGACGTTGTCGGGGCCCTTTGAACCGGATCCGCTGCGGCTCCGCTTGACTGGTTTGTCATACAAAACCTGGATACTGCAATACACTGCCGGCAGCTGTCAGGGAGCGGTCAGCGGACACAGCGCAGCTCGCGGAGGTCATGGCCTCGATCTCCCGCGACGAGCCGCAGGGTGCTACCGTCTGACCATTCGCTTCGGAGGTAGACCAATCCAAAGATGGCGCGGTGCGCGGCCGGCGGCAGGTGATCATTGGCCGGGCCCAAGAGCGAGGGCGGCGTGACGGGCTGGGCGGCGGGGCCGCTGCTCGCCTTCGACACCGAGACCACGGGCCTGGATGTGGACAAAGAGCGGATCGTGACCGCCTACCTCGGCGACGGGGGGGAGGGTGAGCGGAGCTGGTTGGTCGATCCTGGCATCCCAATCCCCGCCGAGGCCACCGCCGTCCACGGCATCACCACGCAAGAAGCACGAGCGCATGGACGGCCCGCCGCGGACGCTGTCGCGGAGATAGTGGAGTCGCTGGCCGCCGCGCTGGGGGCCGGGGCCTCCGTCGTGACCTACAACGCCAGCTACGACTTCACTCTGCTGGATCGGGAGTGCCGCCGTCACGGGGTCCGTTTGCTGGAGTCCCGGATCGGCCGTCCGGTTGGGCCCATCGTGGACCCCTTGGTTCTGGATCGGCACGTGGACCGCTACCGCCCGGGCAAGCGCACCCTCGCCGACGCCTGCCGGGTGTACCAGGTGCAGCTGCGGGCGGCCCACGATGCGCGCAGCGACGCCCTGGGGGCCTTGGGAGTGGCCCGGGCTTTGGCTGCCCGATACCCAGAGCTGGCCTCCCTGACGTCAGCTTCTGTGCACCAGCTACAGATCGGGGCGGCCCTCGACCAGGCAGCCAGTTTCGCCGCCTACCTGCGCCGCCAGGGGGCTGTGCCGCGGGACGTGGACGGGTCGTGGCCGCTGAGGCCGACGTCTTAACCTCCAGCCACCGACCAGGTGCATGGGAGCGGCGCGGGTGGGCAGGTGAGCGGTCGAGGGCGACGGAATGGCTGGCCGCGGCGTCGCCGCCGGGCCATGACTGGGGTGGGGGGATGCCGTAGCCCGAGAACTGCCTGAAACTGGGCACAGTAGAGGAATTCCGGGCATGCTGACGCCAGTTCGGAGTCCGCGAGGGGTGAGCGGGAGCGGGCGCTCGGGCGGGGGCGCGGATCTGGCTTACAGCACCGCCCCTGGGGCCGCCGTTCGGTGCTTCGGATCGCCAAGCGCCTCAACCGGCGCTCCGATGGAGTGGCCCGGGCCAAGCGTGCACAACCGCTGCCTACCGCACGGGCCGTCCCAAGCATTGGGCCGCGCGGAAGCGGTCAACGACAGGGTACACGGGGTCACGGCCAGTGGCGCGGGGCCGGCAAACTGCCGCATTGCTCCCGAGGCGTGGTCGCAGGCGACCGTCTCGAGGCGGCGCCTGGCCGCAGTGACCCTGGCCACCTTGCAATTCCTCGCCCCCTCGGGTGGGCACCCGCGCGCTGCGTCGACGGATCGCGGGCAAATGGCAGGGGACGATCGCGGCCGGATCCCCACTACCCGGATCGGATGCCACCAGCCGTTGCCAAACTTGCGTGAGTTGCGGATTCCGCTGCCACGTCTGGGGCGGCGTTGGCCGGGCGGGCCGATTACTCGTCACGGCCGAAGTCGCCTCCGGTCGGTCGCGCAGTCCGGATCAGGTGCAGAGGGGAGGACATCCGTACATGGGCCGGCTGGACGATGGGGGGTGGGCCGTCGAGCCTCACCTCGCTGAGTTCCCCGATTCGGCGCCAGACAGGGAATCGATGGGTTCGACAGCCGCGGTGAGGCGACGGACCGAAGGAGCATGCGGAGCCGGAATCGCAGTCGGCTTGGCGGCTGGCCCCGCCGGTATAGGGCAGCTGCTTCGCTAGGTCAATCTCCCCGGGGCGCGCCGGCCCAGCGGCCCGGTTCGTAGACGGTGTGAGACTTGGATTCAGCCGTCCCCACGGCGGTCGCGGCGCCGCCACTGGTCAGGGGATGGGTAGTGGGAGCTGTCAATCACGAACGCCGTCACATCCCCGGTGGTTCTGGCCAGGTCGTCTTCGGACGCCGGGAGTGCGCTGGCCAGACCGACCTCGCCCTCACCGGCCCACGGCTCAACTCCGAGCCGGAGGTGAAAGGACCAGCCGACATACGCCGTGAGGAGCCGGCCGTAGTCCTCCCAGGCGAGAGAGTGGCCATCGATGACGACCCGAGGCAGGTCCGACTCGTCATCCTCGGTGAGCCGCCCGCCGGCCTTCTCTGCCCGCAGCACCCATCCGTGCCACTCCTGCGGCTCCAGATAGGGATGAGCGATCATCCCGCGCACTGCGGCCCGCAGGCGGGCGAGCAGCGGACCCGGATCGTCCTCATGATCGATGGAGAGGTCAAGGCGATAGCCCTCGTCGAGCCCGAGGCCGAGCTCCTCGCTCCTGGCGGTGATCCCACCAGGCCAGCGCATGATCCTATAGAGGATGGTGTGGTGGCGGCCGTCGGGGCCCGCAATAATCTCGGGTGGTGGTGGTGGGGGCAGCTCCGGCCAGCCGGTTATGGAGGCCAGACGCCGGTCAGCGCAGCGGTCGCAGAGGACCTGGCCGTCCAGGCTGACCGCTGCCCCGGGGGTCTGGCAGCTCGTGCACACGGTCGGGATCATCACCACGACGCAAATGGTGCGGCATCCGGGCTAGTGGCTCACGGTCTCTGGCCGCGCGCACCGGCTTGGGGTGTAAGGCGGGAGCAGTGCCTTCCCAACTTCAGAACGCGTGCGGGCGGGTCGATCCTGGCAGTGCAATAAGCCACGGTGGATCGTCGGCTTACGGTTGGCGCTGCTGGCAACGCCGGTGTGGCCATGGCCCAGTTGAGTTCAGACGTGCTCCAGATGAGCTCTCAGCGACTCGGCTGCCCAAGCCTCGTCGATCTTTCGCATGTCCATGGACAACATGGCCAGCTCAGCCTCGCCAATGGTCGGCGGATCGGGGTTCCAGAGGGCCAAGGTGAGAAGGTGAGATTGAGAACCAGATCAAATGAGGCCCGATTGCCGCACACGGGGACCGCGGGCCGGCGCGAGACGGGCCGTGAAATGGTAGAGGGGGGGTGGGGGAACTGTCAGGGCCCAGCCGGGTCGTGGAGTTGTCCTCGGCCGCAGAGCCCGATTTGGCCGTTGGAGGTGGTCAATGACCCGATCCATGAACGCATCTGTCTCAGCGCTGGGCCGCGGTAGCAGGAGCTCCCTTGGCGGTGAGCGCCCGGGCGTACCAGTGGTCCTCTTCAAGGTCGGCGTCGGCCCCGATGACGGGTGGAAGCCCGGTCTGGAACAGTGCCAGTGCCAGCGCCGCCCGCTCCGACGTTTGGCCGCGGACGAACTCCAGCCCGATGCGATGGGACCGGCCGGCCGGTCCGTCCGACCCGGGCCAGGTGCTGCGCACCAAAGCCACGAAGGAGTAGGTCCGGTGGTGCAGGCTGATGCGAAGGGTCTCCACATCTCCGACCTTGGGAACTCGGACCGAGCCGGACACTGTGGCTCGCACGCCCGTGAGCGAGGCGTCGATCAGGTGGACCTTACGGTTGCCCAGCCGGGCGGCGGCATCCACGTCAAACCGCACCGCCGCTCGGCGCTCGGCGCCGAAGCGCTTGGACCGTATCCGGGCCATGGCCGCCACCAGCAGCCCCGAGTTCACCAGCAGCCAGAACAAAGAGCCGTAGGCGAGCCAGGGGACGCTGTAGTGCAGGGGGGTCAGGCCCAGCATGGTGGCCACCGTCCAGGCCACGGTGATGAGGGAGACCAGCAGCAACCACCACAGCAGCGCGGGCACCGGCATGCGGCTCCGGCGCTCGCCCACCCGGCCCTTGGGGGTGACCCGGAAGGCAGCCTTCTGGGGCGCCAGCAGCTGCCAGGTAGCGCGCAGGCTGGCCGGCATTCTCACCAGCTCAAAGACAGTTCCGATCAGCTGTGGGGAGGTGCCCCGCGAGAGCCGGTGGAGGGCGTATCGCTGGGCCAGGAAGGTGATGAGGAAGATGGGGGCGAAGACCAGCAGGGGGGACCTTATGGGTACCGCCGCAGTCCAAAGCACGACCATCGGGGCCAGCAGGTAACCGAGGGAGCGCCAGGCATCGAACCAGCCCAGCAGGGTTGAGAGGTAGCTTATCCGTTGCATCACCGTCAGGCCGCTCGCCAAGGCTGGGTTCTCGGTGCGCAGCACCTGCATCGCACCCGTGCCCCAGCGCAAGCGCTGGCTGTAGTACTGGGCAGCGTCGCCGGCGGCCAGGCCGTGGCTGAGCACCTGGTTGTGGTAGACGGTCTTCCAGCCGTGTCGGTGCATCCGGATGGTGGTGTGGATGTCCTCGGTCACGGTCTCGACCGCCAGGCCTCCCACCTCGCGCAGCGCCGTGACCCTGAGTAAAGAGCCGGTGCCACAGCAGAAGGCCGCATTCCAGCGGTTCCGCCCGGGCAGGATGGCGCGGTAGAACAGCCGCTGTTCGTTGAATTCGTCCCGGTGCTCGAAACTCTCCAGGTTGTAGAAGTCCTGGGGCGTCTGGACCAGAGCCACCCGGGGGTCGTCGAAGTACCCGATGGTGGCGCTGAGGAAGTCCGCAGAAGCGACGTGGTCGGCGTCCAGGAGCACCACCAGGTCGGCGTCCAGGTGGGGCAGGGCGTGATTGACGTTGCCGGCCTTGGCGTGCTCGTGGGTCGGGCGCGCCAGGTATCGAGCACCGAGCCGCCCGGCCAGCTTCGCCACCTGGACCCGGTCGCCGTCGTCAAGCACCCAGGTCTCGTGGCGCAAGCGCATGCTCATGGCCGCGGCGATGGTCGGCAGCAGGATCTCCTCGGGCTCGTTGTAGGTGGGGATCAGCACCGCGATCCGGAACCCGGTCCGGGACCGTTTGAGGGCTGGGGTCAGAGTGTCAAGGTCCCACAGGCTGCTGGCGAACAGGGCCAGTCCCAGGACCGCATGCGCCTCCAGCAGCAGCAGCGGAATCGATATCCACCAGACCCCCAGGTTGAGAGTGTCCAGCGCTCGCCAGGTGAGATACGCCAAGCTCAGCAGCAGAGCCACGAGGGTGGCCGCCTGGGTGAGCCGTCGGCGCCGCCAGGGCTCCTTGGGCGGCATCGCCAAGAGGGGGAATTGCGAGTTGCCCAAGGGCGCCCTGGAGCGGGTGGCATCCGCCCCCAAGCGGTAGCGGGGCACGGGCACTCCTCCTCGAGCCTTGCCGGTGCGACTCCGGCCCTTGACGCGTCCCCGACCTGTCTGCATCGCAGTCAGACCGGCGCCCGGGTGGACCCGGGGCCGGTACAGCGTCTGCCTTCCCGGGCGTTGCCCTGATGACAAGTGGGTAGCAAATCTTGGCGCCCCTGTCGCGCCCGGGGCAGGTGGGAGCCCGCCCACCCAGGGCTGGGCTTCGCCCCGCGTCGGCCCCAGAGCACGGGCGCTAAACTCCCAGCAACGCAGCCCCCACCAGAGGCATGGCTGCCGAGGTGGAGCCGGGGAGTGGGGGACTAATCGCAGGGGAGGCTTTTGGTGGAGCCCTTGGCCCGCACGCCAGTTGACGACATGTACGCGGTCGCGGAGGCCACCTTTGATCACTGGGAGGTGGTCAAGGACCTGGTCGACGAGCTGATCGACCTGCAGCTCAACTACCGCCAGTCCGGCCACCCGGGGGGCTCGCGTTCCAAGGTCCACATGCTCCTGGCCACCCTGCTCTCGGGGGCGATGCGCTGGGACATCCAGCGGCCCTGGCGCCCCTTCGGAGACCGCTTCGTGCTCTCCGCCGGGCACACGGTGCCCCTGGTGTACTCGACCCTGGCGCTGTTCAACGAGGCCCTGCGAGCCCGTCACGAGCGCGACCACGATGAGCGTTTCGCCTTCCCCGACGGGGGTCGCTTCGCTCTCACCTGGGAGGACCTGCTGGGGCTGCGCCACCGGGGCGGGCTTCCAGGCCATGCGGAGATGGCGGGCAAGACCCTCTTCTTCAAGTTCAACACCGGTCCCTCCGGCCATGGCATGCCACCGGCCGCCGGCGAGGCTCTAGCCCTCAAGCTGGCCGGGGCCGGCGCGGTCAAGGTCTTCGCGGTTGAGGGCGAGGGGGGCCTGACCCCGGGGGCCGCCCACGAGACCAAGAACTCGGCCTGGGGGCTGGGCCTGTCCAACCTGGTCTTCCTCTTGGACTGGAACGATTTCGGGATCGACCTGCGGAGTGCCTCCTCGGTCGTCTCGGGGGGCCCGGCCGAGTGGTTCCAGCCATATGGCTGGCGGGTCCTGGGTACAGAGCAGGGGATGGAGTGGGGGCCCGTCACCCGCACCGTCCTGGAGGCGGCCCAGGGGCCGAACCCAGACAGGACCCCGTCGGTGGCCTGGTTCAAGACCCGCAAGGGCCGCGGCTACGGCAAGTACGACGCCCCCTCCCACGGCACCCCACATCCCCGCAACAGCCCGGAGTTCTGGGCGGTACGCAAGCAGTTCATGGCCCGCTACGGGGTCAGCTATCAGGGGGTGGACGAGCCCGCGCCCCTCGACCCAGCCGCGCAAACCGAGCAGGCCCGAGCCAACCTGGAGATCGCCGTGGGCGTGCTGCGGCGTGACGCCAATCTGGTCGACCACCTCTCGGAGCGGCTCTTGGAGATAGCGAGCACAGTGCCCGATCGGATCGAAACCTTCAACCTGGGGGGGAAGGGGAAGGACATTTTCAAGGACCCCCGGCTGACCGACTTTCGCTCCTATCCCAAGGAGGTCTACCGGCAGCCTGGGGAGAAGCAGCCCAACCGGGCCGCCCTCGCCAGCTGGGGCGCCTGGATAAACGCCTATGCGAAAAAGGAGTACGGCAGACCCCTCTTCATCGTCAGCTCCGCCGACCTGGCCGACTCCACCAACATCAGCGGCTTCGGCAAGGACTGGGGCGAGTGGCCTGGCTGGGGCTGGTACGAGCGGGACCGCAATCCGCGGGGCACGGTGCTGCCCCAGGAGATAACCGAATTCACCAATGCTGGGATCGCGGTGGGGCTGGCGACTGTCAACTTAGCCGAGGATCCGTTCCAGGCCTTCAACGGCTTCTGGTCGGCCTGCTCCACCTACGGCTCGTTCAGCTACCTGAAGTACGGGGAGATGCGCCTGTTCAGCCAGCTGGCCCAGGACTGCGACCTCAAGGTGGGCAAGGTCATCTGGGTCGCCGGCCATTCCGGGCCGGAGACAGCCGAGGACTCAAGGACCCATTTCGGGGTCTTCGCGCCGGGGGTGACCCAGCTCTTCCCGGATGGCCAGGTTATCGACCTGCACCCCTGGGAGTACAACGAGGTGCCGGTGGTGCTGGGGGCGGCCCTGGGAGCTTCGGCTCCCATCATCGCCCTGCACCTGACCCGGCCCGCCCTCGAGCTCCCCGACCGGGAGAAGCTCGGCATGCCCTCTCACTTCGAGGCGGCGCGCGGGGCCTACGTGCTGCGGCCCTTCCGCCCGGACCAGCCCCGACTGGGGACGGTCTTCATAAGGGGAAGCGTGCCCACCGCCAACCTGGTCTCGGTGCTCCCGGAGCTGGACCGAGCCGGCCTCAATGTCAAGGTGGTGGCCGCGATCAGCCCGCAGCTCTTCCAGCTCCAGGATGTTGCCTACCGGGAGCAGACCATCTCCCCGGCCGACCGTTGGGACGCGATGGTGATCACCAACGGCGCCTTCAAGCTGATGGCGGACTGGGCCTCGAGTGAGCTGGCCGCTGAGTACTCGCTCTCCGCCGATTGGGACGGCCGCTGGCGCACTGGCGGCAGCGTCGAGGAGGTGATGGACGAGGCCCACCTGTCAGCCCAGCACATCCTCGCCGGGATAGAGAGGTTCTGCCAGGAGCGGGAGCGGCGCGTCAGCCGGATGGGGCAGCTCCTGGAGGCGGTGCGGCGGCGCTAGGCCGCCGCTCCATGGCCGGCACCTCCTCCCCCTCAGACGCGCTGTCCCGCCCCCGAAGTCAGACCGGTTCGACCTCGCCCGTCCGGGGTATGTGAGGCCGAACCGGCCGGGCTCAGCTAGGCGAAGCGGAACAGGACCAGTCTCCGTCGTAGGGGGATCCGAACCACTGGGTGACCGCCACTTTGCCGCTGGTGAAGGTGGGCAGGCTGCAGCTGGTCTGGGCCCCAGTCAGGCTGCTGGCTCCAGGGATCCAGTCCGGCAGGCCGACAAGAGATCCCAGGGTGGCGGCGTTTTGGGTCCCGACGATGGTGCCCCACTGGGAGCTGGTGGAGTAGATCCCAATCGACGAGGTGCTTGTGCCGGCGCCGGCGGCGGCCAGCCCGGC
>DATKSV010000056.1:0-60566 GCA_035531535.1 Candidatus Nanopelagicaceae bacterium
TGCTGGTTGTGAGTCCGAGCGTACTGATCTTCATCGACGGCTGCACCTTTCTGATGTCGGCATTGCTGCTCTCGAGGGTCGGCGCTCAGCCGTCCGTTTGGACTGGAAGCGTGGCCACCGCAAAGCAGGGCTGGAGGCAGCTTCGGCGGGGCTTCGATCTGCTACTTCTCGACCGCACCATCTCGCTGTTTGCAATTCAGGCTGGCATGGGCGCGATGCTGGCTGGAGTAATTACCGTCTACTTCGTACCCATTGCCCACCGCTCCCTCCACCTTCCCACTAACCAGGTCGGCCTGATGTACGTGATCGTGGGAGGGGCTTCCGTGGCGGGCAGCCTCCTGGCCCTGCGCAAACCACAGGTGGGACGACGCGGGCTGGTGGTGATTGGCTATATCCACCTTGTGGTCGCCATCTTGGTGGGCAGCCTGCTGGGTCCAGTAGTGGTGGTAGGGGCACTCATCCTGTTCGCCGGCACCGGCGCCCTTCAGGAGGTCTGGGGCTTCAACCGATTACAGACCACGACACCTCGGGACGGGATCGGTCAGGCGTTCGGCTCGGCGCTTTGGTTTCAGTTCCTGGGACGCGCGGTGGGAGCCGGGCTCGGAGCCTGGGGGGCAAGCCACCTCGGTCAAGAGGACTTCTTCTATCTCCTGGTGGCAGCGGCGGTCGCATTCTGCCTGCTGGCGACGCTCTCCCGACCCGCTTTTCTCTACCGGAGCACCGCCAACTGGCCACCGGGCAACCCGCCACTGCCTCTGGAGCCTTAGAATCCCCATCACACTCTTTGGCATTGCTGAACTTGACAATTCACCCCTCGTCCATCGGCGGGAGCGCCGCCACCCCAGTGGAAGTACTTAAGGTCTCCGCCACCTCTCAGCCGGTGAAGGTGGCGGGAGCGATCGCGGGCGTCGTCAGGACCCAGCATCGGGTGGAGATCCAGGCCATTGGCGCCGGTGCCATCAACCAAGCGGTCAAGGCGATCGCGATCTCCCGCGGCTACGTGGTGGCGGGGGGGTTGGACCTGGTGTGCATCCCCTCATTTATCGACATCTCGATCAACGGGGAAGAGCGCACCGGGATCCGTCTCATGGTGGAGGTGCGTTGACGGCGGCGGTCAGCCCGGGGTCTCGGTTTCTGCCGCTGCCGCTCGCGGAGTCCAAGCGGACCCCGATCGTGGTCGCCGGGGAGGGGGCGCCCAGAGTCCACATCTGGCAGATCGGGTGCCAGATGAACACCGCCGACTCCGACTTTTTGGCGGAGAGCTTCGCCGAGATCGGGATGCTGCCCGGGGCGACGCTTGAGGAAGCGGACCTGGCGGTCCTGGTGACCTGCGCGGTGCGCCAGCACGCCGAGGACAAGGCCACCGGCAAGCTGGGGGAGCTGGCGGCCTGGAAGCGAGAGCGGGCGGGGCGGTCGATTGCGCTTACCGGTTGCATGGTCGGGGAGCACGGCAGCAATCTGCTGCGTCGCTTCAGTCACCTTGATTACGTCTTCGACATGCGCGACCCAGACGGGTTCTTCGCCCGCCTGCGAGACCTCTATCAAGGGGCACTCCAGGGCCCGGTGCCGCTGCCAGCCTCGGACCGGCTCTGCACCTATCTCCCGGTGATCTTGGGCTGCAACGAGATGTGCACCTACTGCATCGTGCCCTTCGTGCGGGGCCGGGAGTCGAGTCGACCCGCCGACGAGATCGTGGCGGACGCGCGGCGGTTGGTGGAGCGGGGAGTGGCGGAGATAACGCTGCTGGGCCAGAATGTGAACTCCTACTGGGATCCGAGCTCCGCTTGTGACCTGCCCACTCTCATGGAGCAGGTCGACCGCGTGCCCGGACTTCAGCGCCTGCGCTTCCTGACCTCCCACCCGCGCAATGCCTCGGATCGACTGCTCTCTGCCATGGCTGACCTGCCCACCGCCTGCGAGCAGCTGCACCTGCCGGTGCAGTCAGGGAGCGACAGCTGCTTGCACCGGATGAAGCGAGAGTACTCAGTTCGTGACTATCGGGCGATCCTGGAGCGAGCGCGGGCGCGGATTCCCGGTCTGGCCCTGACCACGGACATCATCGTGGGTTTCTGCGGCGAGACCGAGGCCGAGTTCGAGGCCACCTATCAGATGCTGGAGGAGGTGGAGTTCGACACGGTGCACATCCAGGCCTACTCGCCGCGCCCCGGCACAGCCGCCTATCGTCGCGAAGATGATGTCCCCAGGGCCGTCAAGAGCGAGCGCCTGCAGCGGGTGCTGGCTCTCCAGCGCAGCATCAGCGAGCGCCGCAACGCGGCCCTTGTGGGAACCGAGGTCGAAGTGCTGATCGAGGGCCGCGGCGCCGACGGCAGAGCCTACGGCAGAAGCCGTCAGGGCCGCCTGGTGTGGGTCGATGGCGCGCTGGATCCGGGGTCCATTCGGGAGTTCACGGTGGTCGCGACAACCGCCTGGCAGCTAGTCGCCGCTTGATGGCGGCGGCCGAGCCTTCGGCGGTCGGGGAGGCGGCTGACAAGGGCAGCGGCGGGTCCGACACCCCGGCTCTGCGCCAGTACCAACTGGCAAAGCGTGAGCATCCCGACTGCCTGGTGTTGTTTCGGCTGGGCGACTTCTTTGAGATCTTCGGTCAGGACGCCGTCGAGGCAGCTCCCATCCTGGGCGTGACTCTGACCAGCCGGGCCTTCGGCAGACGGGGCCGGCTGCCCATGTGCGGGGTTCCTCACCACAGCCTGGCGGGATACGCCCGCAGGCTCTTGGACGCCGGCTTGAGGGTGGCTGTATGCGACCAGACCGAGGCCGCCCGACCTGGAGTGAAACTGGTCGCGCGTCGGGTGGTGCGCATCCTCAGCGCCGGGACCCTGGTGGAAGAGTCCCTGCTCGACCCTGGCCGGTCGCAGCGGTGCGCCGGCCTGTACCGGGTGCCGGAGGGACTGGGAGTCGCCGTTTTGGACTTCAGCACCGGGGAGTGCTGGCTCTCCTCGATGGCGACCGACCGAGGGCTTGCCGGACTGGCCGATGAGCTGGCCGCGCTGGACGTGGCAGAAGTGGTCCTGCCAGAAGCGGATGAGGCCGACAGCTTAGGCCTGGGTGGGCTGGCCATGGTGGTCAAGCCGTCAGCCCTATTCGACGCCGCTCGTGGCGCGGAGCTGCTGGAGCCGTCCGGGTGGCGCCTAGTTGGCCCGCCCCATGACCCGCTGGCTGATGCCGTGGTGCGCGCCCTGGCCGGAGTCGTCGGCTACGGGGCTGAGGCCCAGCTGAAGGTCACCTCCGATCTGCTCAGACCGAGATGGAGAGGGATGGACGAGGTCATGGAGCTTGACCCTGCCACTCGGCGCAACCTGGAGCTGGTGGAACCACTGGCTCCGGGTGGACGATCGCTGCTGAGCCTGATAGATCGGAGCAGGACAGCTTCTGGAGGCAGGCGCCTTCGGAGCTGGTTGCAAGCCCCTATCACTCACATTGGGGCGCTGGCGGAGCGCCAGGGAGCGGTCCTGGAGCTGGCCGGCTCCGACTCGATGAGGCTGGACGTCAGGCTGGGCCTGGGGGACTGCCGAGACCTTGACCGACTTCTAGCGCGCTGCGTCCACGGGATCGCCGGGCCCCGAGACCTGACTCGCTTAGCGGCCACTTTGGACCAGGTGCCGAGATTGCGCGGGCCCTTGAGCGGCGCTTCCAGCGGGCTTCTCCAGAAGCTCGAGCGGCAGCTCTCGGAGGCGCCACCCAATCTGGCCGCCCGTCTCAACTCGGCGTTGGTCGACGAGCCCCCGGTCTTGGCCCGGGACGGCGGGTACATTCGGGCCGGCTACGATCCCACTCTCGACCAGATCCTGGAGGCCAGTTCGGCTGCCCGGCGCTACATCTCCGAATTGGAGGCGTCGGAGCGGTCAAGGACTGGGATGAAGGGCCTGAAGGTCGGCTACAACCGGGTCTTCGGCTACTACATCGAGCTGCGCAGCGCGGGTCTGGAGTCGGTGCCTCCAGAGTACATTCGCCGCCAGACCTTGGTCGGCTGCGAACGCTATGTGACCGCTGAGCTCAAGGAGCAAGAGAGCGTTGTCCTGGCGGGCCGGGACCGGGCTCTGGTGCGCGAGCACGAGCTCCTTGCCGACCTGGTCACCGAGGTGGCTGGGATGGCGGCGGAGCTCGGGCAGGTGGCGGGCGCCCTGTCCGAGCTCGATGCGATCCAGAGCCTAGCCGAAGCTGGAGCCGAGAATGGCTGGGTGGCTCCGACCATCGATGGATCCCGTTCCCTGCACCTGGAGTCGAGTCGCCACCTTCTGGTCGAGGATGCCATCGGGCCGGGCCGTTTCGTCCCAAATGACATCCACATGGACGGGGAGAGCGAGCGGATCTGGCTGATCACCGGGCCCAACATGGCGGGAAAGTCAACCTTTCTTCGCCAGGTGGCCCTGATCTGCCTCCTGGGTCAGGTCGGATCGCTGGTCCCCTGCCGAACGGCGCAGTGGGGGATAGTAGACCGGATCTTCACCAGGGTGGGGGCCCAGGACGACCTGGCCGGTGGTCGCAGCACCTTCATGGTGGAGATGTCAGAAATGGCCCAGATCATGGCTCGAGCGACGCCCCGCAGCCTGCTGCTCCTGGACGAGGTGGGCCGTGGTACCAGCACCTACGATGGCATGAGCTTGGCCCAGGCCATTCTGGAGTATCTCCACGACACGCCGGCAGTGGCTGCGCGGGTCCTGTTCTCCACCCACTATCACGAGCTCACGGCTCTCGATCGGCTTCCCGGCCTGCGCAACTATCGGGCGGAGGTGGTGGAGGAGGGCCTGGGAGCCACCGCTCAGATCACCTTTCTCCACACCATCGTCCCCGGCGGGGCGGACCGTTCCTACGGGCTTAACGTGGCCCACCTGGCCGGCCTGCCACCTGCCGTCCTGACCCGAGCGGCGGCGATTCTGGCAGACCTGGAGGCCGCCAGGCCGGTTGCGGCCGAGGCCTGGGCTGGCGAGCAGCTGGCCCTGCCCCTGCCAGCTGCCGAACCGATGGTGGAGGAGTTGCGGCAACTAAGCCTCGATTCCATGACTCCCATGGAGGCTTTGCAAAAGCTCGCGGACTGGCAACGCTCCGCCAGGCGGGGCGATGGCTGAGGACCTATTGCGCCCGACCCTCGACCCGGGGCGCATTCACCTGCTCGCCCCCCCGGTCGCCGAGGCGATCGCGGCGGGGGAGGTGATTGACCGCCCCGCTGCGGCGGTCAAGGAGCTGATCGAGAACTCACAGGACGCCGGTGCCACCCGGATCGTGGTGGAAATAGAGGGCGGGGGAACAGAGCTGATTCGTGTCGGCGATGACGGCCATGGGATGGCTGCCGGCGAGCTCGCAGCGGCGTTTCAGCGCCATGCCACCAGCAAGCTGACCAGCATCGACAACCTCCGCTCCCTGCGCACGTTCGGCTTTCGTGGCGAGGCTCTGGCGAGCATCGCCGCAGTGTCCCGGGTGACCGCAATCAGCCGGGCCGAGGGAACCCACCGCGCCTATGAGATCAAGCTGGCCGCGGGGGAGGTGCGCGGCCCGGTGGCCACGGCCGCGCCGGATGGGACCGTGGTGGCGGCCCGGGACCTGTTCTTCAACATGCCGGCTCGGCGGGCCTTCCTGCGCGCTCCCAGGACCGAGGCGGCCGCCTGTGTCCGGGTGGCTCAGGAGGCCGCTCTGGGCAGGCCTGACATCGGATTTGAGGTGCGCTCTGGGGGAAGGGTGGTGTTGCGCACGCCCGGTCGCTCCTCGTTGACGGCGGTGGTGCGGGCGGTTTTCGGGGCGGAGGCGGCGCAGGCCGTGCTGGCGGTCGAATCTCCCGGTGGGGAAGTGGGGGTTACCGGAGTCCTGGGAGCCCCCGGGGTGGCCCGCCTTACCCGCCAGGCGATGGTGATCATGGTCAACGGCCGCCGGGTCCAGCACCGCGGGCTGTCCGCAGCGGTGGAGGGAGCCTATCGGGGCCTGCTGCCCACGGGGCGATATCCGCTGGCGGTGCTCAATGTGACCTGTGATCCCGCCTTGGTCGACGTCAACGTGCACCCCACCAAACGCGAGGTGCGCCTCCAGAACGAGGGCCGCTTCTTCGAAGCGGTGCAGCGTGCCTGCTGGACCGCCCTGCAGGCTGGCGCGCCGCCGTCTCTGGCGGCGCTCGGGGCTCCTCGAGCGCCCGCTCCCGGGGCGAACCTCGAAGCTCGGGCCGAGGCGCTCCCGGGCTTGGGCTCGGCCGGACTGTGGCCCCTCTCATCAGAGCCACTGAATTCGTCTCCCGCTGTAGATCCGCGGCTGAGCGAAGCGGCTCAGTGGCGATATCTGGGCCAGGCGCACAACCGCTACCTGGTGGTCGAGACCGGGTCCGGCTTGGCCCTACTGGACCAGCACGCGGCCCACGAGAAGGTCCTCTACGCAAGATACCTAGCCAGGTTGGGCTCGGACCCAGCGCTGGCGCTGCCGGCCCAGGGCCTCCTGGCACCAGTGCTGGCCGAGATGCCACCCGCTCTGCTGGACGCATTGGAGGACGCCCAAGGCGCGCTGGCCAGGCTGGGGTTTGAGGTAGAGGCCTTCGGAGTCGGCACCATCAGGTGCAGCGCACTTCCGATCGGCCTCCCTATCTCCGCTCTCGAGCCGACTCTGGTGGATATCCTCTCCTCCTGGGGGGAGCGAGGGTCAACGGAGGCGGGCCGCCGACATCGGGTAGCCGCCTCCCTCGCCTGCCACAGTGCTGTCCGGTTCGGCGACCCCATGGACAAGAGCGAGGTCGCCGCGCTGCTCCAGGATCTGGCGGCTACCGAGGGAGGGATAACCTGCCCTCATGGCCGTCCGACCGTGCTCCTGATATCCGAGAGGGAGCTCCTGGCCGCTTTCAACCGTCGGTGATGATGGGAAAGGCTGGGGCCAGCGATGGTCGCAAACTGCTGGCCGTGGTCGGGGCCACGGCCACCGGCAAGACCGAGCTGGCTGTCGCGCTGGCGGAGTTGATCTCGGGCGAGCTGATCAGCGCCGACTCGCGCCAGGCGATAGCCGAAATCGCCATCGGGGTGTGCAAGCCCACCCCCGAGGAGTTGCGTGGTATCCCCTGCCATGGCCTCAGCTGGCGCCACCTGGGGCAACCGTTCACGGCGGTCGACTTTGTCCAGCAGGCAGAGCCGGTCCTGGCGCAGGTGTGGGCAGCCGGACGCACCCCCATCGTGGTTGGCGGCACCGGGCTCTACGTCAAGGCTCTGCTCAGCGGCTACGACTTTGGGAGGCTGCCGCCGGCGCCACTTGGTACCGACGGAGAGGCCTCCCGCGGCCCCACCACTTTGGACTCGCTGGTAGCCGAGCTGACCGAACTTGTCCCGGATGCTTCCGAGCGGGTAGATCTGCTCAATCCGCGCCGCGTCAAGCGGGCCCTGGAACTGGCGCGGGCTGGAGCCCGGGCGTCTCAAGTGGCACCGGCCTGGTCCGTCATCCAGCTCGGTTGCCAGGTAGAGGCGGATCAGCTTCGACGCAGGATTCAGAGGCGGGCGGAGCGGATCATGGGCGATGCGCTCAGGACCGAGGTGGCGGGACTCCTGACCGCGGGCTTCGCCCAGTCCACCATTGCGGATGCGGCGATCGGCTACGCGGAGGCTCTGGCGTGGATGGCGGGGGAGTTGTCCAGAGAGCAAGCTACGGCAGCCCTGGCCCACCGGACCTGGCGCTATGCCCGAACCCAGCGCACCTGGCTCCGCTCCCAGCCGGGGGTGGTTTGGATTGACGCCGCGATGGACATCCAAGGTATGGTGGCGGCCTGTCGGCCGGTGCTGGAGTCTGGTTGGGGCCAGGAGAGCGTGTGAAGGTATTTGACGAATCGATGCAGGCCCGCGGTGAGAGGGCGTTCCTGCTGGGCTGGGCGCCATCAGAGTCGGCACTGGACCGGGTCGACCAAGAGATGGCTGAGCTCCAGGAGCTTGCCCAGACCGCGGGGGCCCAGGTGGTTGGTGCCGACATCCAAAAGCGCGCCCACATCGATCCGGCGCTCTTCTACGGCAAGGGTAAGGTCGCTGAAGTTTCTTCGCTGCGAGAGGGCCTGGACTTCGGGCTTGTCCTCACCAATGATGACCTCTCGCCGCGCCAGCAGCGTAACCTCGAGGAGGAGGTGGGGACTCCGATCGTGGATCGGACCGGTCTGATCCTCGACATCTTTGCCCAGCACGCTCGCTCCCGAGAGGGCAGGATCCAAGTTGAGGTGGCTCAGCTGCGACACCTGCTGCCCCGCCTGACCGGAGGCGACAACCTCTCCCGGCTGGGCGGTGGGATCGGCACCAGAGGCCCCGGGGAACAGAAGCTGGAGACGGACCGGAGGCGGATACGCACCAGGCTTCGGGCGCTGGAGCGCGAGGTCAAGCAGCTGCAGGAGGAGCGGTCCCTTCATCGGGCCGGCCGTGACCGGCTGCCATTCCGGACTGTGGCGTTGGTCGGATACACCAATGCCGGGAAGTCGTCGCTGCTGAATTCCCTCACCGCCGGAGGGGCCCGGGCAGAGAATCAACTCTTCGCCACCCTGGATCCGACCACTCGCGCGGTGCGACTGCCGGGCGGCCAACCGTGCCTGCTGGTGGACACGGTTGGCTTCATCCAGAAACTTCCGCACGACCTGGTGGCGGCATTTCACGCCACCCTGGAGGAGGTCCAGGAGGCGGATTTGCTAGTGCACGTTCTGGACGCCAGCCGGGCGGGCTCGGAGAGCCGACTGGAAACGGTCCACCACACCTTAGAGGAGCTCGGGCTCTCGGAGCGTCCGATGATTCTGGCGATCAACAAGGCCGACCTGTGCTCACCAGAGAGTCGCCGCCGTCTGGAGATGTTCTCCCCGGATCGGTACCTCGGATCGCAGCTTGTGAGCGCGGTGACAGGGGAGGGCTTGGACGGTCTCCGCAGCGCCATCGGAACCGCCCTGGGCAGCTCCATGGATTCAGCTGAGGCGACGATTCCTTACGGCAGTCTGGAGATGCTCACCAGGTGGCGGCGGTATGGCGTGATCGAGAGCGAGCAGTTCACGTCCGAGGGTGTCCACGTCACCGGCCGGCTGCCCCAGTCACTGGTGGCTGCGGTGTCGGCCCTAGACGGCAACGCAGGCCGGGCCGCGATCACCGACGCCCCTGGCACCTGACTTTGGCTGTCTGCTCAGGACGCGGCCGGGAAGCTACTGTCGCAGGAGGCGGATGACGGCCGTGACCCGGCCCTCAATCAAGCAGTCCTTGACGATTATCGGCTGGTAAGCATCGTTGGCCGGTTGCAGACGGATCTTGCCATCCTCACGGTAGAAGCGCTTGACTGTGACCTCGCTCTCGCCGGTTGTGGTGTTCTCCAGCCTGACCACGGCCAGGGTGCCGTTGGAGACGTCGGAGCCGGGCTTGACGACCACCAGGTCGCCATTGAAGATCCCGTCTCCGATCATGCTGTCACCCTTGACGCGCAGGACGAATGAGTCGGCATCGCCGGCGATCTCAGCTCCCACGCCGAGGTGGTCCTCGATGTTCTGCTCGGCCAGCAGCGGTGCTCCGGCAGCCACCTGGCCCACCAGCGGCAACCTGAAAACCCCGTCCGAGGAACCATCGGAAGCGGTCAGGCTCACGGTTCGTGACTTGGTGGGGTCGCGGCGAATGAAGCCCTTGCGCTCCATGGCGTTGAGGTGGTTCTGAACGGTCGAACTAGAGCTGAGGCCGACTGCCAAACCAATCTCGCGAACCGACGGAGGGTAAGCTCCCCTACGGGATCGATCTCGTAGGTAGTCGGCGATCTCCTGCTGCCGGCGGCTTAAGCCTTCGCTCATCTCGCTGCCTCCTAAGTTGGGCCCAGCGGTCCTGGACCACAGAACAGATGGTCGGAACGGATGATAGCAGAGCAGATGTTTCCCGGCAAACCCATGTTCTCGCCAACTTAGGAAGCGGAAAACAAGAACAGGGGCCCGCTTTCACCTGGCACAGCCAGTCGTGTTCTCCGGAATGCGTACTCAGGCGGCGGTGTCCGGCATCCCTGTGTGCATATGGGGACGGGGACTCCAGACGGCACTTGACAAGGGCACGGGTGTTCGCTATCATACGAACTGATGTTTTACAGTTCAGCGTCACCAACGCCACGTCGCAACCGCCTGGCAAGTAGGCGCGAACCGCAGCCCTGGCGTCGGGAGCAACGCATGGCGCTCCGCGTGGTGGTGCTAGCAGTGCTCCTGGGGATGCTCATGACCCAGGTGGTGCTGGGGAGTCAGGGCACCCACGGGAGTTGGGTGACGGTCCGAGAGGGTCAGAGCCTCTGGAGCCTTGCCGCGGCCAGGTACACCCAGATGGACCCCCGGCAGGCGATCATGAACATCCAGACCGCCAACCATCTGAGCGGCGACTACATCTATCCTGGCGAACGGCTGCTGCTGCCATCGGGATGATCTGCCGGGCGAAAGCCGTAGCCCAACAGTCGCTGCGGGCGGACCAGGATCCAGTGGCCCATCCAGCTCAGATCTCCCAGCTTTTCGATGGCTATCGAGAGCAGTGGCGCCGGGATCGCATCCGGAGCCAGGATCTCGGCTGAGCCAGAGGCGATCAACGACGCTCTGATTCCACTCACACCCTGACCGACAGTGATGGCGGCGTGCGGGTTGGCTTCAACGTCCGCCAGTCTCGCGGCTCCGGCCACCGTCGGAAGCCAGAAGCGTCCCGCTGGGTCCAGAGCGAAGGAGACCGGTAGGGACCTCGGGTGCCCCCGCTTGGTGACGGTCGCGAGAACGCAGCACCGCTCTCCGAGGGCGCAGAGTAACACCTCCTCAGCGCTGAGCCGAGTGGGTGCGGGCCAAGCTTGCCGGACTCCCAATCCAGCCCGAAGCCACGACCTGGTCAGAAGGTCCTCCAAAGAGGAGTCGGAGGCGGGTTCGAGCCGAGTGGCGACCATGGGGAACTCTCCCTAGCTGAGCAGGATGGACAAGGGTCGACGGGCGCGACGGTTCTTGATGGGAATCCTCCCGGCTTTACCCGGGGGCAGGGGCTCAGGCGTACTTTCTCGCGCCAGCGAGGAAGATGGTCGCCAGCAGCCCAACTGTGGGCTGGCTCTGCAGCTCCACCGCTCCGCGGGGAGTCTTGAGCTGGAAGGCGGCGCAGTTGACCTCGATCTGAATGCTCGCATTGGGGAGAGAAGTGGGGGCCAGGGAGAAGAAGTTGATGTCGGCCTCCTGGTCCACCAGGCCGCAGCCCACCCGCCCGGGCGCGACGGTTGGCTCGGAATTCACATCGGCGATCAACTTCGCCAAGAACCCTCGCCGGATCAGCAGAATTCGCGGCTCCAGCCCCGTGCCGCCGCCACTTCCTCGGATCTCCGCGATCGCCACTCGATCGGATCTGGGAATCATGGTGCTGGGGCTGCGGACCGGCCGCCAGACCACCTGCGCGTCCAGCCGCAGGTAGGCGCGCTGGCCCGGCGCGCCTTGCAGACTGTACTCCAAGTCGGCTACCTGCGCGAAGGCGGGCAGGCGCGCCAGCCCGAAGGTCATGGACAGCAAAGTGGGTACGCCTGGCCCGCCACTGGTTCCGCCTCCGGTGCTAACGGTGCCTGGGGGCGGGTGGGCTGCCAAAAACCTGCGACAGGAGGCGGCCCCAATCGGGACCAGGAAGTACGCCTTCACGTCGACCAGATCGCCAGTGGCGGGCGCCTGCTGCGGGACAGCCAGGGACCTGGTCGGGGCCCTCGGCAGCGGCACTGATCCTGGGGGCAGGGAAGCCGAGGCAAGTAGCCGACCTGCCAAGGCTCGGCCGGCGTATTGGTTGGCCCTCGACCGGGCGCCGGCGCCGACGGGGGCCGCTGGTCCCGAACCAACTGAGGCGGACGCCGTGGCGATGGCCAACCCTAGCAGCCCGGCAACGGCCCCCAAGTTCGCGACGTGTCGACCCATCGCCATCTCGACTGGCATCATGCCACGGCCCACCAGATGCGTCCAGACGAGACAGCGGGGCGGCGGTCAGGCCCACCCCCCAGGCTTTTGCCGCCACTGGTCACCTAGGTGCGGTCGCCGCCGGCTCTAGGCGGCTGCCTGCGGCGCAGTCACTCTAGCCGGCCTGGGCCTGGGGAACCAGCCAGACGGTCGCCAGCGGCGGCAGCGTGATGGCGGCGGAACATGGCAGCCCATGCCAGGGATTGGCCTCCGACTCGATCAGCCCCAGGCTGCCCTGGTTGCTGCCCCCATAGAACTGGCTGTCGCTGTTCAGCACCTCCCGGTAGGCGCCCCCGCTGGGCAGCCCCAATCGGTAGCCGAAACGGGGCACCGGGGAGAGGTTGCAAACGCAGATCAAGTGTCGGTCCCTGGCTGCCGAGTAGCGGACAAACGCGATCACGTTGGCATCGGCATTGCTGGCGTCAATCCAGCGAAATCCGGCTGGATCGAAGTCGCGCTCGAACAGCGCCGGCTCGTTGCGGTAGACCCGGTTGAGGTCCCGGACCAACTGCTGCATTCCCCGGTGCAGTGGTTGCTCCAGGAGGAACCAGTCCAAGCTTTGGTCCGCGTCCCACTCCGCGCGCTGGCCCCACTCCGATCCCATGAACAGAAGCTGCTTGCCGGGGTGAGCCCACTGATACCCGTAGAGGGCTCGCAGGTTGGCGAACTTGCGCCAATCGTCCCCGGGCATCCGGGCCAACAAGGACCCCTTGCCATGGACCACCTCGTCGTGGGAGAGGGGCAGCAGGAAGTTCTCGCTCCAGGCGTAGACCATGCTGAAGGTGAGGGTGTTGTGGTGGAAGCGACGGTGCACGGGATCGTGGCCGAAATAGTCCAGGGTGTCATGCATCCAGCCCATGTTCCATTTCATGCCGAAGCCGAGTCCGCCGGTGTAGGTCGGGTGGCTGACGCCTGGCCACGAGGTGGACTCCTCGGCGATCATCAGCGCCCCCGGGTGAGCCTCGTAGACCAGCGTGTTCAGCTCCCTAATGAAATCGATCGCGTCGAGATTCTCGCGGCCGCCGTAGCGATTGGGGAGCCACTCACCCTCCTTGCGGCTGTAGTCCAAGTACAGCATGGAGGCCACCGCGTCCACCCGGAGCCCGTCCACGTGGAACTCGTCCAGCCAGTAGAGCGCGTTGGCCACCAGGAAGTTGCGCACCTCCCGCCGGCCGTAGTTGAAAATGGCTGTGCCCCAATCTGGGTGCAGCCCCAGCCGGGGGTCGAGATGCTCGTACAGCGCGGTGCCATCAAAACGGCTGAGGGCGAAGTCGTCGCGGGGAAAGTGCCCGGGCACCCAGTCCAGGATGACACCCACACCCTGGCGGTGGAGGGTGTCGATCATCTGTCGGAGGTCGTCGGGAGATCCATAGCGGGCGGTGGGGGCGTAGTAGCCACTTACCTGGTAGCCCCAGGAGCCTCCAAACGGGTGCTCTCCCAGGGGCATCAGTTCCACGTGGGTGAAGCCCATCTCGGCGGCGTAGTGGCCGAGCTGGTCCCCCAGTTCGCGATAGCTGAGCGGCTGGCCCGGGGCTTCCCCGCGGTGGCGCCACGAGCCGGCGTGGACCTCGTACATGCTCACCGGCTGGCTGAGCGGGTCGACGCCCTCCCGAGCTGCCATCCATGCCTGGTCCGACCAGCTGAACGATGACAGAGTGACGCGGCTGGCGGTGCGGGGGGGCTGCTCCATGGACTGGGCCACCGGGTCGCTCTTATAGGCCCAGCCGGCGTCGCGGTGCCGCAGCCAGAACTTGTAGAGGGACCCGGGTCCCACGCCGGGTACAAACAGCTCCCAGATTCCACTTTCATCCAGATTCCGCATTGGCAGCGCGGGCGAGTCCCAGCCGTTGAAATCTCCGACTACCCGAACTCCCTCGGCATTGGGGGCCCAGACCGCGAATGCGGTGCCGTCGACCCCCTGGTGGCGGCGGGGATGGGCGCCCAGGTGGCGGTACAGACGATGGTCGTTCCCCTCGCCCAGCAGGTGCAGATCGGTCGGGCCGAGGGTGGGTGACAGGCAATAGGGATCAAGTCGCTCCAACTCGCTGGCGTCCGGCAGCACGACCCGAAGTCGATACGCCACCTCGCCGGAGCTGAGGGCGCCTTCCACTTCGTCGGCCTGGGCGGAAGTCAGCCGAGCCATGAAAAAGCCTGGCTCCTCGGGGTGCTGAGATGCCTTGATCTCAGCTCTGGGAAGCACCACGCTGACGGCCTCAGCTCCCGGTTGGAAGGCTAGTATCCAGCCCAGCTCGGGGCGGCGGTGGAAGCCCAGCAGCCGGTGCGGATCGCGCCACTGGCCTGCGGCCAGCTGGGCCAGCGACTCGGCGCTCGGGGGAGCGGCCTCGCGCGCACTCACAGGTTGGCCTGTTGCAGGAGGCGGGCGATCCCCTCGAGCGGGATGCTGAGCCATTCGGGTCGGGTTCGTAGCTCGTATTCGACCTCGTAGAGAGCCTGGCCTAGCTCCAGGGCCGAGAGGAGAAGAAGCATGTCCTCGGAGTCATGGGGCACCAGACCGGCGCCGGCCACCGCCTCCAGATAGCGGGCCAGGAACCCCTCGCGCATCAGTCGGGCCCAGGCCCTGCCGTAAGGCGCCAGGGTGCCGGCTGTGGCCCCGTCGGGATCAGCCTGCTGTCGCAGCGCGACTGCGGCTGCATAGTCGAACGACCGGAGCATTCCGGCGACATCGCGCAGCGGGGTAGCGCGGGCGCGCCGCATCTCGATGGGCTCAGCGGGACGTCCCTCGAAGTCCAGCACATGCCACCCGGCGTCGGTCCGCAGGAGCTGGCCGAGATGGTAGTCGCCATGGATCCGGATCGCCAGCCCGGAAGGACGCAGCCGTTCCAGGCGCTCGAGCAAGTCGCGGATCCCCTGACGATGAACCCGCAGCGGCTCCAGCTCCGGGTTGGAGTTGAGCAGGATCTCACCCAGGTGGTTCCCAATCCGCTCAGCGGTACGGGTGATGTCATCTGTCCTCAGCTCACGGGCGGCGAGGGGGGCGCCGCTGCCTGGTCGGGCGAGCGCCTGATGCATCTCGGCGGTCAACTGCCCGATCTGGATCGCCGAGGCGAGGAAGGACCCCCCCTGCTCTAGAACTGCCGAGTCACACTCTTCTGGAGTGGGCACGGATCCGTCGGCTTCGGGCAGGAGGTCGCCGTGGAGGTCGCGCAGCGAGGTCAGTGCCAGGGTGAATCCGTCGGTGCCGTTACGCAGGAACGTCTGCACCATGCCCAGCGAATAGCTCTCGGTCCCGACAGTGGCCTCAAGCGCGATCCAGGGCTGGGCAATGGCGGCGAAGCCGGCCCGGGCAAGCGCCTCCAGAAGCTCGAGCTCGGGATTCACGCCGCTCCAGATCCGCCGAAACACCTTCAGCAGCAACTGCTCTCCGAAGACCACGCTGGAGTTGCTCTGCTGGACCGAGAGGGGATGACTTGAGAAGTCATCGTCGAGCTCTGGCAGCTCACCGCTCAGAGCGCGCACATGCAGCTCGGCACCGCTCTCGCTGATCAACGGGGCGCCCGTCCGCAGCCACTCGATCAGGTAGCGGCCCATGGCCGGGTCGGCCAGCGCATCGTAGGCTCGATATTCGAGCCCGGAGTCAGGGCGGCTGACCACCACCCTAAGCCCGGCGGGGATGTCAGCCATGTCGTCGGCGAGCTCTCTGACGCCAATCCAAAGCTGATAGCGCGCCGATGGCCCGCTGTCGAAGTGGACGTCCACAAGAGCCAGCGCCAGGGCGGGGAGCTCTCGCCGAAGCCAGAATGTGGCCACCGGCCGCAGGCCTGCCGGGGTGCGCTGCTTGTCGGCGAACCAGCGCTGCTCCGGCAGGAGCGCCGGCAGAGCCGAAAAGAGGTCCTGGAGTTGCTCCAAGTCGGGACCGGCGCTCAAGCCAACTCCTCGAGCCGGAACCAGTAGAACCCGTGCGGCCCCAGGGTCAGCGGGTAGGGCTGGGCCTCGATCCGGGGGAAGGGCACCCGTCCCACCAACTCGACGGGAACCTTGCCAGCAAAGCGTCCCAGCTCCAGCGCGGCCGGCTGGGAGAAGCGGGAGAGATTGTTGACCACCAGGACCACCTCCTCTGCTGAGGATCGCACGAATGCGAAAACGGATGGATTCTTCACTTCCAGCACCTCGAACTCGCCCTGGCCGAAGACAGGGTGGGCGTGGCGTACCTGGAGGAAGCGGCGCAGCCATTGCAGCAGCGAACTCTGACTGCGTTGCTGCTGCTCGACGTTGCAGGCCTGGTAGCCGTACAGAGGATCCATCAGGGGAGGGAGGTAGAGCTGAGCGAAATCCGCCCGCGAGAAGCCGCCATTCCGGTCGCCATTCCACTGCATGGGGGTGCGCACCCCGTCGCGATCACCCACGTAGATGTTGTCGCCCATGCCGATCTCGTCTCCGTAGTACAGAATTGGGGTCCCGGGGAGGGAGAGGAGGAGACCGTAGAAGAGTTCCATCTGGCGGCGGCCGTTGCCCAGAAGCGGGGCCAGGCGGCGCCGGATCCCCAGGTTCAACTTCATCCGCGGGTCGCGCGCGTACTCCGTGTACATGTAGTCCCGCTCGACGTCGCTGACCATCTCCAGAGTCAGCTCGTCGTGATTGCGCAGGAAGATACCCCACTGGCAGTTCTCCGGGATGGCTGGGGTCTGGCCCAGGATTTCGGTGATGGGGTAGCGCTGCTCTTGGCGCAAGGCCATGAACATTCGCGGCATCAGCGGGAAGTTGAAGCACATGTGGCACTCGTCGCCGTCGCCAAAATAGGCGCGCACGTCAGCCGGCCACTGGTTGGCCTCGGCCAGGAGCACGCGGTCGGGAAAGTGGCGGTCGACGTTGGCCCGAAGCCGCTTCAGGAAGGCGTGGGTTTCCGGCAGGTTCTCACAGTTGGTCCCCTCGCGCTCAAAGAGGTAGGGCACGGCGTCGAGCCGGAGTCCGTCGAGGCCCAGCTCGAGCCAGAAGCGGACCACCTCCAGCATCGCCTCCTGGACTTCGGGGTTGTCGTAATTAAGGTCGGGCTGGTGGCGGAAGAAGCGATGCCAGTAGTAGGCGCCGGCCTGCTCGTCCCAGGTCCAATTGGAGCGTTCCGTGTCCACGAAGATGACCCGGGCCTCCCGGTAGCGGTTGACGGTGTCGCTCCAGACGTACCAGTCGCGCTTGGCGGCGTGAGGCTCACTTCGAGCCTCCTGGAACCAGGGGTGCTGGTCCGAGGTGTGGTTCATCACCAGGTCGGAGATGACCCGGATGCCCCGCTCGTGGGCGCCTTCGATCAGGTGCCGGAAGTCCTCCAGGCTGCCGTACTCGGAATGGACGCCGTAGAAGTCGGAGATGTCATAGCCGCCATCGCGCTGGGGCGAGCTGAACACCGGCAAGAGCCAGATGCAGTTGATCCCCAGCCAGTGGAGGTAATCGAGCTTGGCGGTGAGCCCTTGGAGGTCGCCAACCCCATCGCCGTCGCTGTCGTAGAAGCCCCTCACGAAGACCTCGTAGATGACCGCGTCGCGGTACCACTGAGGGTCGCTTCGTAGGCTCACGGCTGGACCCAGAAGACGTGAGCGGGGCCGACCGCCGGATCCAGGCGCACGTAGTTGTGGGCACCCCCCCACTGATAGCTGGCGTCGCTGAGCAGGTCATGAACCAAGAAGGGGGCGCCATCCGCGACGCCGAGTTGGTCGAGGTCCAGGTGCACGGTGGCGGCATGGGCGGAGTGGGGATCAAGGTTAACCACCACCAGGATCACGTCGCCGCCGTCGGCGGAGCGCTTGGAGTAGCAGATCAGGGCAGGGTCGTCGGGCCAGTGAAAGCTGAGGCGGCGGAGCTGCTGCAGCGCGGGGTGCTGGCGGCGAATGAGGTTGAGCCGGGCCAGCAACGGTGCCAGTGGGGCTTCCCCCGGGCCGGGGCGCGGCCGCAGCTGGTACTTCTCCGAGTCCAGATACTCCTCGCTGCTCCGCTCCAGTTGCGCGCGCTCAAACCACTCGAAGCCGCTGTATACCCCGTAGCTGGGAGCCAGGGTGGCGGCCAGCACCAAGCGGTGGCGGAAAGCGGCGGGGCCACCACCTTGCAGCTCCTCGGTGAGGATGTCCGGGGTGTTGACAAAGAAGTTGGGGCGGAGATAGTCAACCGTCACCTGGGAGAGCTCCGTCAGATATGAGGTCAGCTCCTCACGGGTGCTGCGCCAGGTGAAGTAGGTGTAGGACTGGGAGAAGCCGAGCTTGGCCAATTCGCGCATCAGTGCGGGCCGGGTGAAGGCCTCGGCCAGTAACACCACCTCGGGGTGTTCCCGGCGCAGCCGGGATACCACATACGCCCAGAAAGGAACCGGCTTGGTGTGGGGGTTGTCAACCCTGAAGATGGCGACTCCCTGCGCGATCCAGAAGTCCAGCACCTGATAGCAAGCCTCCCAGAGTCGACGCCACTGGGCGCATTCGAAGTTGAGCGGGTAGATGTCGTCATAGCGCTTGGGCGGGTTGTCCGCCGGCCGGATGCTGCCGTCAGGCCGGTGGGCAAACCATTCCGGGTGCTCGAGCACCCAGGGGTGGTCGGGAGAGCATTGGAGCGCGTAGTCCATCGCGATCTCAAGGCCGACCTCTCGGGCCCGAAGGAGCAAGTGCTGGAAGTCGGCCAGCGTACCCAGCTCCGGGTTGATCGCGGTGTGGCCGCCCGCCTTCGACCCGATCGCCCAGGGACTGCCTGGATCGGATGGCCCGGCCGTAGGACTGTTGTTGGGGCCCCGGCGACCGGTGGTCCCTATGGGGTGGATGGGGGTGAGGTAAGCCACGTCAAACCCTAAGGCGGCGATTTCGGGCAGCCGGTCGGCGGTGGCGCGCAGGGTCCCCGACCGCACCCCGTCGGCTCCCTGGGAACGGGGAAAGAGCTCGTACCAGGCCCCGAACATCGCCCGCGACCGCTCCACCCAGACCGGGATCGCCTCGCCCTCGGCGACGCCGGATCTGGGTCGGACCCCGGCCGCTGCCAGGGCCAGATGGTCAAGGAGGAGAAAATCCAGCTGCTCCCGACTCGACTCCCTGGGCGCGGCGGCCAGCGCCGCCGCCGCCATTCCCTTGATGGGGTCCTTTAATCGCTCGATCAGCGACCGCACTATCGACCATCCCTCGGAGATCTCCGGAGCCGGGTCCACACCGACCGCGAGGCGGCGGACCACGTCAGCCCGCCAGGTGCCAAACCGGTCCTCCCAGGCCTCGATCCGATATTCACCAGGGCCGCGGGCCTGGAATCGAAGCGAGCCCCGCCACCAGTCGTCGACGTCGGACGCCAGGGGACTTGCCGGCGCTGAGCCCCACGGGTGCCGCCGGGTACCGGGGGTCAAGTTTCGCCAGCGCACTTGCACCCGTAAAGCCAGGCGGCCGACACTGAACACCCTCGCTGCCACCGGGATCACCTCATCCTCGATGACCTTGACGGGTCTGCGGCCGCAGTCAACCAGGGGAGACACCTCTCCGATCACCAGTTGCTGCACGGATCTAGGAAGCTGGTCCTCGCCCGTGATCCGCTGCAAATCCGGCACGCCCCTAAGACTGCCAAATTCTGCCCCCCCTATGTCGTATGGAGAGCAGCGGTGCACGTCCAAGCTGAGGTGACTGGGTCCAGTGGAGCTGGCATTGCCTCGCCCCAGCCCGGCGGGGCGATCGCTGGACCCGCCGGGGGAGGACTTGCGTCCCTGCCCGATGCCTACCCATATAGCTGCGATCAGGGCCGGCCCGACCCTCGTCTGCAAGTCTTCCGCGGACGGAGTAAGGTTGCCGCTAGGTGCAAACGGAGGTGTTTGATCATGTCTGAAGCGACCCCTTCATCAGTTCTGCAGACGCTGCGTCGCTGGGCGCCGGCGTCAGGGTTGGCGGCCGCGGCTCTGTTGCTGGCGGCGTGCGGGGCCACGGTCGCCCACACCGCCGCCAAGAAACCATCTGGGAGCATCCCGGTTGGAATCTCCGTCAAGACCGCCACTGTTGCGGTGAACGGGACAGCGGCCAAGGTCTTCACCAACGCCGCCGGCTACACCCTGTACTACTTTGTCCCCGACAGCGCCAGCCACACCGTCTGTACGTCCAGCCTGATCGGTTCCACCGGGACTCCGTGCTCAACCATCTGGCCCCCCCTGGTGGCCCCGACACGGCGGGTGACGGGCCCGGAGGGAGTGAGCGGCAGATTCTCGGTCTTCAGCGGGCCCAACGGCCAAGAGGTCGAATACAACGGCCATCCGCTCTACACCTACTCGATCGACACCGGCCCGGGTCAGAGCCACGGCCAAGGGGTGCTGGGCAAGTGGTACGTGGCGACCCCTGGCCTGAGCCCGAACAGCGCGCCCGCGCCGTCTCCGAGCAGCTCCTCGTCATCGGGTGGGAGTGGTTACTCGTACGGCTGACAGGTCAGCCCGGCGACCGCAGCTCTCAGATGGTGTCGGCTTGGCGGCACAGCCGTGCTAGTACAAAGTAGTTGTATGTGCAATGATATGAGTCTCTCCGATCCAATGGGGGAGACAGCGGCGACGAGGCGCATTGAGGTGCAAGGCAGGTGACCAAGGAAGCGTTGGCGACAGTCAGGATGCCAGTTCTCTATCTGAGTCATGGCGCGCCCCCGCTGGCGGATGATGCCCTCTGGCGGCGCCAGCTGGCAGATTGGTCGGCTGGGATTCCTCGGCCCCGGGCGATTCTGGTCGTCTCCGCTCACTGGGAGTCCGCTCCCCTCACGGTCGCGGCCACCACTACGGTGCCTCTCGTGTATGACTTCTGGGGGTTCCCACAACGCTACTACCAGGTCACCTATCCAGCCCCCGGGGCGCCGGGGCTGGCCGAGCGCGTCAAGCAGTTGCTGGGAGGCACTGGCTCGGAGGTCAGGGACGCCCCTTCGCGGGGGCTGGACCACGGCGCCTACGTGCCACTGGTTCAGATGTACCCCAACGCCGACATCCCGGTGCTGCAGATCTCGATGCCGACCCTGGATCCTGAGCGTCTCATGGATGTGGGCCGCCGCCTCAGCTCCCTTCGCGACGAGGGGGTGTTGATCGTGGGCAGTGGCTTCTTCACCCACAACCTGCAGGCGCTCCGGGAAGCTCCCGAGGTCGACTCGGCGCCGCCGGCGTGGTCGGCTGAGTTTGACCAGTGGGGGAGCGAGGCGCTGGCGGCGGTCGATGTCGACGCCTTGATCAACTTCGAGGACCGGTCGCCGGCCGGGCGCCTGGCTCATCCCCGCACCGAGCACTTCGCGCCGCTTTTCGTCACACTCGGTGCGGGAGAATCGGACCTCGAGTCTGGCCGGACCATCATTGACGGCTTCTGGCATGGGTTGGCCAAGCGTTCGGTGCAGGTCGGCTGAAAGGCAATTCGGTGTCGGTGGTTCGACCAGTGCGGAGGTCACCCGATCTGGCGACCCGGCGCCAGGTCCGCTCTCATAAGCACTCCCATGAACCGATACTTCCGGCTCTGGCTCATTCGGTCCGATCAGCAAGGAGGACTCTGCCCTGACTGCGCCTTTCTTCGGCTACCACATCCCCAGCTTCACTCACCCGGGAGTTGCCCCGGAGGGTCTTTTTGACGCCACCGCCGACCTTGCGGTGGCGGCCGAGCGGGTCGGTTTCGACATGGTCACCGTGATGGACCACCTGTATCAGATCCGCGGGGTGGGGCCCGAGACCGAGCCGATGTTGGAGTCGTACACCACTTTGGGTGCGCTATCCCAGCGGACCACCACCGTGCTCCTGGGCGCTCTGGTGACCGGCGTGACCTACCGCAACCCCGCCCTTTTGGTGAAGCAGGTGACCACTCTGGATGTCCTCTCCAAGGGGCGGGCGCTGCTCGGGATAGGAGCCGCCTGGAACGAGGACGAGCACCGCGGCTATGGTTTCGACTTCCCGTCGGTGGGCAGGCGGATGGACCGTCTCGACGAGGCGCTTCACATCGCCCGCCTGATGTTCTCGGAGGATAGACCAAGCTTCGCAGGTGCCCACTACCGGATCGAGCGGGCACTCAACGTGCCCCGGCCGCTCCAGGCCGGCGGGCCCAAGATCCTCATCGGCGGGGGAGGGGAGCAGCGAACCCTACGCCTGGTGGCCCGCTACGCCGACATGTCCAATTGGTTCGGCACCGCGGCGGACATGGTCCACAAGGGAGCGATCTTGGAGCGGTACTGCGCCGAAGAGGGTCGCGATCCGGCAGCCATCCTGCGCACCGCGATGGCTCCTGGATTGCTGGTGGCGTCTGCGGGTGATGCGGAGATCCTGCGCCGGCGGATCCCGGCGGACCGACTGGCGCTGCTGGGCGACCCGCTGACGCCGGAGCAGGCTGCGGAGAAGCTAGGCCCCTACCTGGAGGCTGGAATTGGCGGCTTCACATTCAGCAATTCCAACCTCTTCAACGCCGACCTGATAGCCGCGGCCGGAGAGCTGAAGCGCTTGCTGTCCTAACCATCTGGCCCAGACGCATTGGCGCAGCAGCGCTGGCCTCGCCTCCAAGGCCGAGCCATCACCGGATGGGACGCTGGCTCAGCCTCTGGTAGCGGGCCCACGCGGGGCCCGCTACCAGGATGTCCGGACGCGGCTCAGCAGCGAGGTGGTGGAGGAGGGCTTGTCCTCCGTGCCACCGGCCCGAAGTGAGCTCAACCCCGCGACCCAGCTCGGTCAGAAGCTGAGTACGGTGTATCCCTCGGTCGCATATTTGGCGACCTCAGCTCCGGCGGCGAGCAGCTCAATGGGCCGGGCGTCAATCTCAGCCCGAACCCCGTATTGGTCGGCATTGGCGGTGCAAGCGGTGGGTACCAGGCCGGCCTCACGCATGGCGCTCAGTTGCTCGTCGATGGCGCCGCTGCTCGCCAGTTTCACGCCGGGACCGAAGAAGAGGACCCGCACGTCGGCTCCCCGGTTGACCTTCAGTCTGGTTGCCATCACCAGCCCGGGAGTAGCCCGTTGGACATCGTCGGTGAGGATCAAGAAGGCGACCTTGACGGGTTGAGCATCCAAATTCGTTCTCCTCAGCAGCTGGTGGATCTGGGCCGCCGGTCCATAACTGGTCCCAAATGGGAGGCCCACAGTCCAGGCTAGCGCGGCCGCTACCCCAGCCCGACGGGGGAAGCTGTTGGTCGCCCGCGGTGGGCTCCGAAGTCCCCCGTCAGGGAACCATCACCCGGACCGAGGCGCGCGCCGTCGTGTTGCTGGTCGGTTCACCGGCAAGCTGGTGACTGTAGACATAGCCGCCTCCGCGAGCCACCAGGTGAGCCAGCCCCGACTCACCGGTGGCGGAAGCCGGACGGAAGCAGTCGATGCCAGCCACCGTCGCCACCGCCCCCCAAGAGATGGTTGAGGAAGGGGCGGGAGCGCTGAGGTCCCCCAGTCTCAGCTCGCCGTGCAGGCTCCATGAGCCCGGCTTTCCCCAGAGCAGCTGGGTGAAGCTGGACTCGGTCTGCCACAGATCAGCTGGCCAGGTGGCGCCGGCGGCGAACCCGACCAGCAGGCGCAGCAGCTCCAGGCGGTTGCTCCCGGTGGCGGCAGAGGTAGCGAATGGCTCCGCTCGCTTCACGAATTGGCCGAGCCGAGCCTGGTAGGGCGCGGAACGGACCCTGACCAGCTCTCTGTCCGCCTCCAGAGAGAGCCGGCGCTGCAGAACCGGGTTGTCCGGCTCCTGGCTGCGGTGGCAGGCAATCGCGGATCGCTGACGTGTTCGGTCCACGACGATCTCGACCGGCCAGTTGCCAACCGCCTCGAACCCGAGAAATGGGGCGCCGAACTGCTCCTTCAGGGTGTCCGCGACGGTTTGCGCCAGGCCCCACTCAAGGGTGATAAGTCCGTGCCGGTCCGCAACAATCCTGGCCGCCCCGCTGGCCGCGCAGTGGTCGGGGTGCCCGGTTACCCCGGCGGGCTCAAAGACCGCCAGGGCATCGGCGAGTCCCAGGTTGGCCTCCACCACAGCCGCGAGCTGGGCGGGATCGAGCGCGCTCAAGCCCCCGTCGGGAAAGGTCTCAAGACGACTGGCTGAGATTCCGAGGCGGTCCGCGGCCTCGGCCAGCTCAGCTCGGCGCCTTTCCGCCAGGTCTGCACCGGCTCCGATGGTCGAAGCTTCGCCGGCGGTCAAACACAGGAGACGGACCTTGATTTCGGCCTGCACCAACGCGGCCAGAATGCCGCCCAGGCCAAAGCTCTCGTCGTCGGGATGCGCCACCACTGCCAGCACTTCGAGCACACCGCTCAACTCCGGGAGCGCGGTCAGCGGGTTGAGGCGATGGCCTGCTCCGATGAAGGGTATCGCGCTCACGGCGGAGCCATGGGCCTCAGCCGGCATCTTGGGCTGGTGCCTCGAGCCGGACCGGCGCGCCCAGGCCAAACCTAAGCTGGCTGGCCACGGCTACGCCAGCGAGAGGAAGAGATGTTCGAGCTCGGCCTCGGTCCGGGCGGCTCCGTCTGGGTCTTCCGTATCCGTCAGGCACTGGCGCATCCCTCCGGCCACAATCTTGAACCCGGCCCGGTCCAGCGCGCGGGAGGTAGCCGCGAGCTGAGTGACCACTTCGGCGCATTCCCGCCCCGCCTCGATCATGGCTATCACCCCCGCCAGTTGTCCATGGGCCCGGCGCAAGCGCCGAAGCACCTCATCCGCATCTGTCGGTCTCAACTCCAAGTGGTTTCTCCCGAAACTACACGCGGGCGCCGCATGGGTCTGCTCGCGGGAGGCGCTGGCGCGTCGACGCTCCCCGGGTGCCGGACGGGCCGTCCGGGCGCATGTAGAATACCCACATGGGTATATTGCGCTTCCTGCGGGCGCCCAAGGTGGTGCAGATCAATATCGTCGACTTTGCGGCGGCGCATCGGGCTGGCTGCGTGGTGGTGGATGTTAGGGAGCCCTCCGAATATGCCCGAGGCCACGTGGCTGGGGCGAAGTCGATGCCGCTCCGGCATGTGGCCCGTCGGGGTGCCGAACTGCCCCAGGACCAGGTGATCCATGTCATCTGCGCCAGTGGGCATCGCAGCCGGGTAGCGGCCCGAATGCTGGAGGCTTCCGGCCTGGAGGTGCGGTCGGTGGCGGGGGGCACGGCAGCTTGGGTGCGGCAGAAGCTGCCTTTGGTGGCTGGGGCTAAGCCCGGGCGTCGGTAGTCGCCTCCAGCCGGTGCCCGCACCATCTGGTTCAGGTTGGTGGAGGCGGACCCTGAGCGGACCCTGATAAGATACCCCCATAGGTATAATCGCCTTGGAGGCCAGTTCGGTGCAAGAAGTCGACCTCAATCACTTTTCCGCTGCCCATGAGGCTGGTGCCTTTGTCGTAGATGTCCGGGAACCGCACGAGTACCAGCGGGGCCATGTGCCCGGTTCCGTGCTGATGCCCATGGGCCACCTCAGGTCTCGGTCCGGTGAGCTGCCCCGGAACCGGCCCATCTATGTGATCTGCGCCAGCGGAGCTCGCAGTCTGATGGCGGCCGCTCACCTGTCTGCGGATGGGCTCGACGCGCGTTCGGTGGCCGGCGGGGTCGTGGCCTGGGCACGCGCGGGCCGTCCTCTGGCGCGCTGACCGCTAGGAACGGCTCCGCCTGGACCCTGGCCCAGCGCTGCCCAGGGCCAGGGTCGGTCGGTGCGGGTTAAGCCGGGTCGCGCCAGACACCATGGCGCGCCAGGGCGGTCGACATACGGTCGGACCCCTGGGCGCCCGAGCAACATCGGACGGCGCAACTGGGTGAGATCTGTGGCGTCTTGGCCATGGGATGGCAGCGAGGCGGCCGTGGCGGTCGAGGCGCGCCTGGACGCAGCTAGGGCTGGAGGTGAGAGCGAGGGCGGTGTCGTCGGCCTCACTGTTAGCTGCAGATAAGAGACCTTATCGTCAGCTTAGAGATACGGCAATACCATCGCAGATCCCCGGCCACTCCCCCGGAGCAGACGCTCAGTCAGTATCCGGTGGTCCCATCCAGGGGCTCGCGGAGGATGTCGAGGTGGCCGTTGTGGCGAGCCGTTTCCTCAATCATGTGAACCATTACCCAGCGGCATGAAACGGGCCGACGAGGATTCCTGGCCACGGCGTCCAGGTCGAAGCGGGCAAATGCCTGCTCGCTGTTGCGATACTCCGCCAGGTAGTCAGCCAAGAGGTCGGCCAGCCGCACGCCCGGCAGCACCCGGAACTGGGCGTCGGGCTGGTCGGCCGGCTCGGGAGGCGCCAACTCCTCACCTTCCAGCACCTGTCTGAACCACCAGCGCTCCACGTAGCGAAGGTGGCGGACGACTCCGGCGCAGGTTGTCACTGGTCCTCGAACCGGTCGGACTCTGGCAGTGAGGTAGAGTGAGGCACCGCTCAGGAGGCGACCTCATCCATGAGTCTCTTGGCTCTCACTCCTCTGGCGGCCACCGGCTGCGCCGCCGCTGCCCTGGCAGTTGGGGTTCGCCGTCGGGGGCAGACTCCGCTTCTGCTGGCCATGCTGTTGGCCGCAGCCCTGGGCGCCAGCGAGCTGGTCATGCTGCTCTGGCCAGCGGTTAACCACACCTGGACTGCCGCCAACAGCCTTCCCTTCCAGCTCTCTGACATCGCCACCGGGGTTGCCATCTTGGCCCTGCTGCATCCGAGACCGCCGTGGTGTGAGCTGGCGTACCTGTGGGGCGTCTCAGCCGGTTTGCTCGGCCTGTCCTTTCCGGCCATCGGCGCTGCCTTCCCCTCCCCCCTCTACTTCGCCTTCTACGTTGACCACGGGACCTTGGTCACGGTCGGCATCCTGCTGGGACTCGGCGGACAGCTGCATCTGGGCTGGCGAGCGGTGGCCGGCAGCTGGGTCGCCACCACGGCACTGGCGGTGGTCGCCGGGATCGCCAATCTCGCCACCGGTGGTGACTATATGTTCCTGCAGCAGCCTCCCGGGAACTGGAATCCGCTTGTGCTCATGGGCCCCGGGCACTGGTATGTCCTCACCGCTTGGGCGCTGTGCCCGCTTGTGTTCAGCCTGCTGGCGGTCCCGGTATGGGGCCGCGAGCCAGGCCCCCGCCGTGGTCCGGCAGCCCAGTCCGCCAAGTAGGAGCGGAGTTGCCCACCCTTTGGTTTCGCGCTGCGGGCAGCAAGGTCGGTCCGAACTCCAGATTCCCGCAGGGGTGCCACCCAAGTCTCCAACGCCTCCACGACTGCCGGGCCTGACAATTGGCCCATACCAGATCCTCTCCCGGCGGGAGCCGGCCGGGTCGCGACCAGCTGCCGCCCTGGATCCATCCCACGGCATGGGAGATGCGAGCGATCCAGTTCACCTGATCGCGGCCGACCCCTCCAAGTCAGCGGTCTCACTGGCGGCCGTGAGACCGGTCACGCCAGAGTCCCAGGTCCGCCCTGCGCCGGGTTCCGGAGAATTCGCTCAAGCCGCTCCAGGGTCCGGGTCATGTTGCCCTCGGTCCTTGTCGGCATCCCGCCGAGCTTCAGGAGGAGGCGCTGGTGATCTCTCGAGACATCCCAGCTCTCCCGGACCAGAGTTCCCCCGGGCACCGGTTCGAGCTCATAGCGCCAGATCCGGCCTCCGACCACGAGACCGGCTACACCAGGGGCCCTGGTCTGCCAGGCGATGCGCCGGTTCTCCTGGTATTCGATGACCCTATTTGCCATCGAATACTTAAAGCCCATCTGCATCGCCATACCGAAATTGGAGCCCATCTGCAGACGAGTCGAATCCACCGTCCTGGGCCGCTTGACCGTGCCCGACCCATCGATCTCCGGGTGGCGAGCGGAATCGGAGAGTAGGTTGAATATCGCCTCGGGCGGGGCGGGAATGGTCCGCTCCACGGTGATTACGTTGCCGTTCATCAGGGCTCCTCATTGTCGTCCCAGCGCGGGCAGATCAAGTATGGCGCCAGCTGAGATGCCCGAACTTGGACGGGCGCGTACCTTCTGGAGGCTGCAGACCCTCCCCAAGCTTGTGGGGAACACCTGTCCCGTTACATCCGACTACTCGGTGCCACATGTCCCTTTAGGAGGAACCGGATGCGCGATCGGCCGGCCACGCCTTCTGGTCGGCTCAGAGCGCAGGTGCGGCCAGGAACCGCGCCGCGAGCTCGTGGTCCCCGGTGATCGTGAGGACGTCGGCGGGGAGTCTTCGCCAGAGCGCGAGGAAGAGCTCCGATGGAGCCGCCACCAGGGCCGCATCGGGCGCCACCGATGGGCTCTCCGACTGAAAAGACGCCCCACTCGGAGTTGCTGCGATCCACCAGCTCCGGGCTCCTTCAACAGTGTGGACTTGCAACCACTGACCGTTGCCAGGGAGTAGCTCCGGCTGACGCGCCCAGAAGACCTCGAAGAATTCGTCAATCCCGTCCTGAGCCAGGCCCGGCGGGACCGAGCTTGGATCAAGGGCGGCCGCCTCGACGTCCCAGCGGTGCACGACGGTCTCGTGGGCCATCCGACGAAACCAGAAGCCCGCGGTTTGGTCCTGCCCTGACCAGTTCCAGACGGGGGTGGTCGGGTCAATCCCGGCTGCTGCCTCTTCCAGCTGGGCGACACCCTCGGCAAACCAGGCTGGCAGCTGACCGTCATCGGGAGCCGTCGGAGAGTCCCGATCGTCCCTAGACCGGCTGCGGCGGCGCAGGCGGCTGGCGTTGACGCGGTGGACGAACCCTAGGTGCACTACCGCATCGCGAACCGCCCATCCTGGGCATGATGGAACCGGCAGGTCCAGCCGACCAACGCACAGCGCGCCGACCCGCTCGGAGTCCGCCTTGACGCTGGCCAGATAGTCGCCTCGATCCAATCGCATAGCCACATGCCTCCTAACCGATGCCCCGGGGCGGCCGGGCTCCGCCTACCATAACCCCAAGCGCGAGGGCGCGCGCGGGGACCGCCTGGAAGCGAGGAAGCCAGTCAACTGAGGACTCCCTGGGCCTGGCCGAATCCAGCACCGCGCGGATGTGAGCCTCCGCCGCTGCCTCGCAGCAGTTGGGGCTGAAGCTGGACCGGGTCGCGCCCGGACGGGCGGTCCTCTGAGCGCCGGGAACGCCTGGCCCAAGAGCTGGGCGCGCGGATCAAGCATGGGATTGGAGTCACGGCCGCGGTCGACGTGGTCGAGCCCGAGTCCATGGAAGGTTCCCTGGGCCAGGCTAAGCGAATTCTGGACCTGAGGGCACCCTGAACAGCTTGGTTCTGAGATTAGTAGTCAGCACCCTGCCGTCGGCGACCGGCACCCCCTCTGCCTTGAGCCGCCTCGCCTGTTCGATGGCCAGTCGGGGAGCCAGCCTACCCCCCGCCCCCACCACTCGCCACCAGGGGAGACCGCTGGAATGGGCCAGAGCCCGGCCCACCGCCCGCGCGGCCCCGGGATGGCCGGCGACCACGGCTACTTCTCCGTACGTGAGGACTGCCCCGGGCGGGATCCCGAGCACGGCGGCTCGAACCTCCGCTTGGAAAGCGCTCACTGCTACATGATCGCGGCCCCGGGGACGCCCTGTGGGAGGGCCGCGCCAGACTCCGGCTCTTCTTCAGGTCCGCTCCCGGCTTGATGGTCGTGGTGGCCCTTTCTAGAGCCGGATAGGCCCGGCCGGTGTAGGCGCTCCCTGAGCGCGGCGGGGCTGCGGGCTCGCTTCCGACCTCGGCGGCAATGCCTGCGGGCGCTGGCCGCCGAGCTGTCTGCCGAGACGGGCGCTGACGAGGTTGGCGTTGTTCGCATCTCTCCTGCTGCTCTTGGCTATGGCAGCGTCCAGGTCGCGCCCGCCGGTAAGGTGGGCACAATCAAGGTGGCCAGCCAAGATGTCCCGGAGGACTCCGATTCGGTGTGACGGGGACGCAGGAAAGTTCGCGCCCCTAGCGGCCCGCTTCGGCTCGGCCACGGGCGGACTAACCTCCGGCCTGCGCTCGGCTTCGGCCCAGTCCGCTGGGCGGCCAGCCGGGGCTAGGGGCGGGGCCCAGGTGAGGGTGGACCAGGGCGCCGGTACGGCACCCGCTCCAGGGATCAGAATGCGGTCGCGGATTTGACAGTCCCCTACCCCGCAATCAGAATTGGCACCGAACGTCCGGTCGACTCTGGAGGCGGGAATGGCAGATGCTGCGGCGGACCCCAGAGAGGCAGCTTTCCAGGCGGCCATCGATGCCGAGCGTTCCGTGGAGCCGCGGGACTGGATGCCGGAGCGTTATCGGGCCACCCTGATCCGCCAGATCGCCCAGCATGCCCACTCGGAAATCATCGGCATGCAGCCCGAAGGGAACTGGATCACCCGGGCGCCTTCGCTGCGCCGCAAGGCGATCCTGCTGGCCAAGGTCCAGGACGAGGCCGGCCATGGTCTATACCTCTACTCCGCAGCGGAGACCCTCGGCGTGAGTCGCTCTGAGTTGGTGGAGATGCTTCAGTCCGGGCGCCAGAAGTACTCCAGCATCTTCAATTACCCGACCCTCACGTGGGCCGATGTAGGAACGATTGGCTGGCTGGTCGACGGGGCCGCCATCACCAATCAGCTCGCCCTCACCAAGACCTCATATGGGCCGTACGCCAGAGCGATGGTCCGGATCTGCCGAGAGGAGTCGTTCCACCAGCGCCAGGGTTTTGAGCTCCTGTCTCAGCTGAGCCATGGCACCCCCGCCCAGCGGGCCATGGCCCAGGACTCCGTGGACAGGTGGTGGTGGCCCTCCCTGATGATGTTCGGGCCCCCCGACGACAGTTCTCCCAACTCCGCTCAGTCGATGAAGTGGAAGATCAAGCGGGTCAGCAACGACGAGTTGAGGCAGCGCTTCGTGGATATGACAGTGCCCCAGGCCCGGGCCCTAGGACTCGGTCTCCCGGACCCGCAGCTGCGCTGGAACGAGAACTCTGAGCACTACGAGTTTGGACCTATCAACTGGGACGAGTTCGCCCAGGTGCTGAAGGGTGACGGCCCCTGCAACGCGGAGCGGATCAGGGTTCGCCGAGAGGCTGACGCCGGCGGGGCCTGGGTGCGGGAGGCGGCCCGCGCGTGGGCCGTCAAGCACAAGCCCCGGTCGGCCGAGGACGCCGCGTGAACGACCGAAGCAGCTGGCCACTCTGGGAGGTCTTCCTGCGCAGCCGAAGGGGTCTTTCCCATCAGCACGTGGGGTCTCTGCACGCCCCCGACTGGGAGATGGCGGTGCAGAACGCCCGTGATCTGTACACTCGCCGGGGCGAGGGAGTCTCCATCTGGGTAGTGGAGTCGGCGGCGATTCACGCTTCCGATCCGGATGATCGGGGTCCCCTGTTCGATCCCCCGGCGGACAAGGTCTACCGACACCCCACCTTCTATAAGGTCCCCGAGGACCTCAAGCTTTGAGCACCGCCGTTGTCGCCGCCAGCGACCGGTATCAATACGCCTTATATCTCGGCGACGACTGCCTCATACTGTCGCATCGCCTGGCGGAGCTGGCGGCCCACGCCCCCGAGTTCGAGGAGGATGTGGCCCTCAGCAACCTGGCTCTGGACCTTCTGGGGCAGGCGCGCACCCTGCTGGCCTATGCCGGGCTGGTGGAGGCTGCCGGCCGAGATGAGGATGACCTGGCGTACGGGCGCGATGACCGTGAGTTTCGCAACCTGCTGCTGGTGGAGCAGCCCAACTGGGACTTCGCCCACACCATAGTCCGCCAGCTCTTCTTTGCCAGCTACCAGCTGCCTCTTTACCAACTTCTGGCGGACTCCCAGGATCCGACTCTGGCAGGGGTGGCGGCCAAGGGTGCCAAGGAGGCCAGCTACCACCGCGACCACGCCCGGCTTTGGACCCTGCGCTTGGGCGACGGCACCGAGGAGAGCCACTCGCGGATGGAGACGGCGGTCGGGGCCCTGTGGCCCTTCACTGGCGAGCTGTTCCAGGCCGACCCGATCACCCAGCGCCTGGTGGCGGCCGGGATCGCCGCCGACCCGGCCGCCCTGGAACTGGTCTGGCGCGACCAAATCGACCAGACGTTTGCCGAGGCCACTCTCGAGCGCCCAGTCGAGTTGGGTGTCCGCCAGGGTGGTCGGTCCGGTCTCCACTCGGAGCACCTCGGGCACATCCTCAGCGAGATGCAGCACCTGCACCGCTCCCATCCTCTTGCGACCTGGTGACATGACCGCCTGGGAGATCGTGGCCGCGGTGCCGGATCCTGAGATGCCGACCCTGACCTTAGAGGACCTTGGAGTCCTGCGCTCGGTGTCCGTCGACCAGTCGGGGTCGGTGCAGGTCACCCTCACCCCGACCTATTCCGGCTGTCCCGCCATGGATGCCATCCGCGCGGATGTCCAGCGTGCTCTGCGCGGCGCCGGGTACCGGGCGGTTGCGATCCACTTCGAACTGGCGCCGGCCTGGACCACCGACCAGCTCGGCCCGCTGGCCCGCCAGCACCTTGCCGAGGTGGGGATCGCACCACCAGCGGAATCAGGGGCGCCGGTCGCCCTGTCGTTGAAGTGTCCCCAGTGTGGCTCTTTTCGAACTCGGGAGGTGAGCCACTTCGGGGCGACCTCATGCAAGGCCCTGTGGCAGTGCTCCGAATGCGGAGAGCCGTTCGAGCACCTCAAGGCCCTGCGTTGACCCAGGTGGCGCCTGCATCTGCCGACCCTCGCCGCGGCGGGTTCACCCGCCTGCGAGTCGGCGACATGACGCCGGTGGCCGAGGATGCTGTGGCGGTCTCATTCGACCTGCCCCCGGAGCTGGAGAGCCGGTTCGCGTTCCAAGCTGGCCAGCACCTCACGCTGAGGCTGGTCACCGCCGGCGTCGAGCTTCGCCGCACCTATTCAATCTGCGTTCCGGCCGGCCACAACCAGCTGACGATAGGTGTCCGAAAGCTTCCCGGCGGGGTGTTCTCCACTTTCGTCCACGATCAGCTTCGAGTTGGGGACGTGATCGAGGTGATGGAGCCGGCGGGCCATTTCACGCTCGCCTTGGATCCCCACGCCCGCCACACTTACGTGGCGATCGCGGCCGGGTCCGGCATCACCCCGGTGATCTCGCTCTTGGGGACGGTTTTGGAGCGCGAGAGGGATAGCCAGGCGACGCTGCTCTATGGCAATCGGACGGTGGGATCGACCATGTTCCTGGACCAGCTCGCCGAGCTGAAGGACCGCTACCCCCGGCGTTTCCAGCTGGTCGAGGTCTTCTCCCGAGAGCGGCAGCAGGTGGATTTTCTCAACGGCCGACTGGACCAGGCCAAGGTGGCCCAGGTTGCCAAGGCGCTCCTGGACGTCGGCAGGGTAGACACCTGGCTGGTCTGTGGCCCCCACCTGCAGCTGGAGGGGGTGCGCCTGGCTCTGGATGAGCTGGGGGTGGCCGCCGACCGGGTCCGCAGCGAGCTGTTCTTTGTCGAGGATGCGCCTCCGGAGCGGACCCAGGCGGTGCAACAGGCGCTGGCGCGCCCTGGGGAGGTGATCGTCACGGCGCGCCTGGACGGCAGGGAGACCACCTTCACCATGAATCACAGCGGCGCCATTGTCGACGGACTCCTGAGCGTGCGCGGAGACGCCCCCTACTCCTGTAAGGGTGGCGTCTGCGCCACCTGCCGGGCGCGGCTGGTAGAGGGCGAGGTAGCCATGGACCACACCTATGCGCTCGAGCCGGCCGAGCGCGAAGACGGCTTCATCCTCACCTGCCAGGCTCACCCGATCTCGGATCGGGTGGTCGTCGACTACGACGCCTGACCAGAGCTCAGGTAGGGGTGACTCTGGCCGAAGCAGCAACCGAAAAGGCCGGCCGCCACCAGCGCTTCTGCCAGCGGCGGCCGATGCCCTTAAAACCGGATCGGTCGGCAGAAGGCCGACTTGCCCGCGAAGGTCGCGCTCCCGCCCAGCTCGTCCTCAATCCGCATCAGTTGGTTGTACTTTTCGACCCGCTCGCCTCGACAGGGCGCTCCGGTCTTGAGGTGCCCGGTGTCCATGGCGACGGTCAGGTCCGCGATGAATGTGTCGACGGTCTCCCCGGAGCGATGGGAGACGAATGCGCCCCATCCGTGGAACTGCGCCAGCCTGGTGGCGGCGATGGTCTCGGTCAGAGTGCCGATTTGGTTGAGCTTGATCAAAGCTGAGTTGGCGATGTTTTCCCGGATTCCTCGGGCGATGATGGCCGGGTTGGTGCAGAAGATGTCGTCTCCGACCAGCTCGATGGTCGCCCCCAATTGGCGATTTAGCAGCTTCCAGTTCTCCCAATCCGACTCCGCCAGGCCATCCTCCAGCAGGCAGATGGGGTAGTCGGCGACCATCGACTCGTAGTAGGCGACCATCTCCTCACTGCTAAGCCTCCGACCCTCGGTGCGCAGGTCGTAGGTGCCGTCTGAGAAGAACTCACTGGAGGCCGGGTCCATGGCAATCCCAACATCGGCGCCCGCCCGCAGGCCCGCCTTCTCGATCGCGGCCACGATCAGGTCCAAAGGCTCCCGGTTGGACTTGACGTGGGGCGCGAAGCCACCCTCGTCGCCGACGCCGACCGTGAGGCCTCGGCTGAGCAGGATGCCCTGCAGGGCGTGGTAGATCTCGCTTCCCCAGCGCACCGCCTCGTGCAAGTCGGCAGCGCCGTAGGGAGCGATCATGTACTCCTGGATGTCGGCACCCTGGCCGTGGGCGTGAACACCGCCATTGAGAATGTTCATCAGGGGGACCGGCAGCCGGCTGGCGCCAGGTCCGCCGAGATACTGATACAGGTGTAGGCCGCTGGCCTCGGCGGCAGCGCGGGCGCACGCCATCGAGACTCCGAGGATGGCGTTGGCGCCCAGCCGGCTCTTGTTTTCGGTGCCATCCAGCGCGATCATCCTGGCGTCCAGGTCGGCCTGCCCCCTGGCGTCCATACCGGTCAGACTGGACGCGATCGTCTGTTCCACCCCGGCCAGCGCCTTGTGGACACCCTTGCCGCCATAGCGATGGGGGTCGCCGTCGCGGAGCTCCACCGCCTCGCGACTGCCGGTCGAGGCCCCTGAGGGCACCCCGGCCCGGGCTCGCACTCCCCCCGCCAGCTCGACCTCAACCTCAACTGTCGGGTTGCCCCGGGAGTCCAGGATCTCGCGGGCGTGAATTCGATCAATGGTGCTGTCCATCCCACCCCTCCTGTGATGCCAACCGACTCGAGCGCCAAGACGCCGGTGGGCGTCGGACCGGACGCCACGGCGAGCTTTGCTTAAGCCATGATCCCAGGTTGTCCGGGAACCGGCCTCATTCCCATTGCGGCCCGAAATCCCAACCTGGCAGGAGGCGGTCGAACTGGATCTGCTGGACCCTAGGCGCTGGAATCAGAGTGCTGCCGCCAGGCCCGCCACAGGTCAGCGTAGCTCGAGCCAGCCTGCAGCAAGGCGGCATGGGTCCCGAGCTCGACGATTCGCCCGGCCTCCACAACTGCCACCAGGTCGGCGTCGCGGGCGGCCTCCAGGCGATGAGCGATGGTCACCACCGTTCGGCCCTCCAGCACCCTCGCCAGGGACTGCTCGAGGTGGCGGGCGGCACCAGGGTCGAGCAATGACGTCGCCTCGTCAAGGACCAGGGTGTGGGGATCCGCCAGCAACAAACGGCTGAGCGCTACCTGCTGGGACTGGGCCGGATTGAGAGCGACGCCACCAGAGCCAACCAGGGTGTCGAGCCCCTGGGGCAGCGCCGCCACCCAGGCGGTGGCGTCCACCTCATCCAAGGTGACGAGCAGGCGGGAGTCGGGGGCCGAGGGGTCCCCGATCAGGAGGTTCTCTCGGAGAGTGGCGCTGAAAATGTGCTGCTCCTGGGTCACCAGAGCCACCTCCTGCCGGAGGCGGGCGCTGGGCAGTAGGGAGACCTCCACTCCGCCCACTGACACACTGCCCCGAGTCGGGCTGAAAACGCCCGCCAGCAGCAGCGCCAGGGTGCTCTTGCCGGCTCCGCTGGGCCCGATCACAGCCAGCCTCCTCCCCTGCTCAGGCCGAAGGTCGATGCCCCGCAGTGCCTCCCGGTCCGGTCGGTAGGCGAAATGGACCTGGGTGGCGACCAGCTGTTCCGACTGAGGCTCGGCGGTAGTCAGCACCGGCTGGGCCACCTCGCCAACCCCCAGGATGCGGGCCAGAGAGGCGCCGCCGATCTGGAGCGCTGCCAGCCAGCTGAGCAGGATGTCAACCGGGTTGACCAGCTGCTGGGCGTAGAGGGCCGCGGTCGTCACCGCTCCCACCGAGAGTACGCCGGCGGTGTGAAAAAGACCGCCGGCCAGGATGGCGACGAATAGAGGCAGGATGTAGCAGGCCTCGGTGGTGGGGAAGAGCACCATCCGCAGCCGGAAGGTGGCCCAGTCGGCCACCAGAGAACGGCGAATGTCGGCTTCGGTCTGCTCCACTCGACGTTCGCCTAGGTTGAATGCCTCCACCGTCCGACCCGCCACCATCGACTCCTGGAGCCGGGAGTTGACTTGTGCCAGAGCTGCCTGGCGGCGAAGGTACGCCGCCGGCGCCCGCCGCAGATACCAGCGGTTGACCAAATACAGAGGCGGAATCGCTGGCACCAGCACCAGGGCCATGGGGGGAGCGGTGATGATCAGAGCAGCCACCGTGAGCAGAGCAGTGACGGCGGCGATGGCCATATCAGGGACCGCCTGCTCCACTGCGGTGGTGAGCAAGTCGATATCGGTCGTGGACCGAGTCAGCAGGTCCCCGGTCCCGGCTTTCTCCACAACCCCCAGCGGGAGCGTGAGCACTCCATCGATGAGCCCTTCACGCAGCTTCGCCAGCACCCGCTCCCCGAGGACCGCCGCGCGGCTGCGCGTGACCCTGGTCAGCGCCGCCTGAATGATCAGGGCGACGCCGAAAATGACGACGGCATGGATGATGTCCCCCGCCGAACCGCGGTGATTGGCCAGCTGGTTCACCAGGTCGCCCAGCACCAGCGGCCCCACCAGGCCGGCGGCGGTCGCCACCGCCTGGATCGCGAGCACTGCCCCGACGCCCGCCCTTTCCGCTCCCAGCAGCCGTGCGACAGCTCGACGGACCACCACCGGGCTGGCCACCGGAAGTTGGCTGGGCGCGGCGTTCATGAGGAGAGGTCGCCTCCATCCTGGCTCTCGCCGCCCCGGGCCACCAGCTCTCGGTAGCGCGGGTGGCTGCGCAGCAGCTCCTGATGGCGACCCACAACCACTTGTCCAGCGTCGACCAGAATCACCTGGTCCGCGGCCTCGCACAGGACCGGGCTGCTGGTGATGACCACGGTGGTGCGGCCCTGACGCGCCTGCCGCAGCCCCCTGGCGATGGCGGCCTCGGTGTGGGCGTCGACAGCACTGGTCGGCTCGTCGAGCACGAGCACCTCGGGGTCCGCGCGGATGGCGGCCGCCAAGAGCAACCGCTGTCTCTGCCCACCGGAGAGGGTGCGTCCTCGCTCGGGCAGCTCCGTGTTCACACCGTCCGGTAGTCCATCCACGATGTCAGCAGCCTGGGTGGCGCCAAGGGCATCCCCGATCGAGACGGTCGACGCCCTGTGGGTGGGCGGGTCCACGATCTCCGCGATTGTCCCTGCCAGCAAGATGCCGTCCTTCGGCAGCACCATGATCCTGGCTCTGGTGTCGGCCAGCAGGAGTTGGCGCAGGGCCACTCCAGCCAGAGTTACATCTGTCCCGTCGGGCGGATCCAGGTAGCGGCCTAGCCGGTCGGCCAACACCGCCGCCCCTTCCTGGTCGGACATGACCACGGATGTGAGCAGCGCGGGCGCGATCTGGACGCCAGTCTCCTGGTCCACCAAGGGCCCTGGGGGAGGAACATGAGCCGGCTTGGCGGCGAGGGGGAGATCCCGACGACGACTGAGCAGGGCGGTGACCCGACTGGCAGCGACCAGGCCCGCGGTGAAGTAGCTCGCTGCGTCCACGACTGTCTGCAGCGGGATCAAAAGGAAGGCGGCCTCACCATAGGCGGTCACCAGAGTGCCTGGGCTGATCTGTCCAGCCAGCACAAGATTGGCCCCGACCCCAGTCATCGTGACCAGGAGCAGGCCGGGCAACAATACCTGCAGCGCATACAGGGTCGCCTCCAAGCGAGCGGTCCCCACCGCTGCGGTCCGAATCCGCTGCGAGGCGGCCGCGAAGCGACGGGCGAACACGCGCTCGCCACCCAGCCCTCGAAGGACCCTCAGCCCGACCACGGTGTCGGCCGTGATTGAGGACGCGGCGCCGACTAGTTCGCGCTGAGCCCTTTGCCGACGCTCCAGGGGGCGGAGCAGCGGGCCCACCCCGAGCGCCACCAGGGGCACCCCCACCAGCACCACCAGCCCCAGTTGGAGAGAGGTCACGAGCATCATCCCGGCAACGGCGACCACGGCTACCACCGCCCCAATCAAGCGGGGCAGGATGTCGAGCACTGTGGCGATGCGCTGGACGTCGCTAGAGCCGATGCCGGCAACCTCCCCGGTGGCCACGTGGAGGGCGAGGTCGCCGCCGAGCTCGGATGCCTGGCGCGCCAAGAGGCGCTGCACTGTACTGGAGGCCATCAGGCGGTTGGTCACCGCCTCTCGGTGGCGGAGCCCTCCGGATGCGGCCTGGACGATCCCCAGGGCGACCACCGCGAACGCCCAGCCGACGATCGCCTCCGCACGGCGTTGGATAACGGCCTCTACGGCTGCCCCCAAGACCAGGGGAATGGCCGCCTGGGTGCCCATCCAGACCACTCCGAACAAGCCACCGAGCGCGAGGGTGCGCGCCTGCCGGCGCGCCATCCAGATCAGAAACCGGCCGGGAGAACTGAGATTGGGCGTGCTCGGAGGTACCAGGAGAACGGGGCGCACCGGGTCCATGGTATCTCCGGTTCCGCCGCCGGGCCTATTCCAGAGGCTGAGGCTCGCCCCGCTCAAGGTTGGCCGCATCCGACCGCCAGTACGCCTTCACGGACAACTGGTTCCTGGGGACGCCGCGGGCCACCAGAAGATCCCTCATCGCCAGCACTGCTTTGGCTTCTCCCGCCAGATAGGCATGCCCATGGCCACCTGGGAGATGGAACTTGGCCAGTGCCTGGAGCAGGGCCACGCCATCGCCGGGTCGGTTGCCAAGACGATGCAGCCAGCTGACCGATCCTTCTGGCCGGGGCCCGACTGGAACCTCATCCGCCTTGGTGTCGACTTCGAATATCTGCCAGGCGGGAGCCGCATGGGGTAGTGACTCGGTCATGTTGAGCATCGCCGGCACGGCGGTATCGTCGCCGACGAACAGGTGCCACGCCGCCTTCTTGTCGACGGTGATCTTGCCCCGCGGCGCCACCACCTCCGCCACGATGTCCCCGGGCTGGACCCGGTTTGCCCAGGTCGCTCCGGGGCCCGACCCCAATGCCACTACGTTGATTTCGAGAGTCCCAGCGGCGGCATCGACGCTGCGAATGCTGTACCGGCGCTTGACCGTGGCGTCGGCAGAGGCGCCCAGGGAAAGCATCACGTCCTGGCCAGGAGCATAGACGAAGCCAGTCAGTGCCCCGCCGCCGAAGACGACCCGCCGCACAGACGGAGTGGCGTCCTCCACCCGAACCACCTCAAGTGACATCCGGCATGGCAGCGGCAGCGGCCCCAGAGCATCGTCTACCTGTGACGCCAAGGCTGACCTCCGTGAACGGCTGGGTGGAGACGGGTGCTGCAGTGATCTTGCTCGCAGCACGGGCGGGATGGCCCAAGGCCACCCTCGATCGTTCCAAGGGTAAGGAAATGGGCCCCTTCAGCCGGGGGACGTGTCGCCCCGGGCCTTGCCCGCCATCGGTTGCGTAAGCCGGTTGGCCCAGCGCAGACCAGCTCGAACCGGGGCGAGGTAAGGACCCTCGCCCGCTGTCATGGGAGAGTTCGCTATGGCAATCAGCATGGGATTCACCGGAGCGGGACTGGAACTGCAGGCGAGGCAGGCGGATCTGACCGCCCGGCTGCCGGAGGTGGACCGCATGGCGCCCCTCATCGAATGTGGGCGTGGCGCCTCGGCGCGGGCATCCTGGAGTTTCCCTCCCCTGACGCTGCGGCCCCAACCCTGAGGGCTGAGCCGTGCTGCGGCAGAGCTGGGCGGCTCAGCTGACGACCGGTCCGGTGGAAGCCGCGACCAGCCCCCGGCTCGCTGTTAAGGGAAACGCAGGGGTGCTGGTGGCTGGCCTCGGCCGGGCCAGCCGATCTTGTCCGAAGGTATTTACATCCGGCAGGAGTCCAGTCGGCGCCTCGGTGGCGGCAGCCCTACCCGCGGGACACCGGGATGCAGCCGTATTCTGAGGTGGTGAGTTCCGACTGGACCGCGGCCGACATTGACCTGGCTGCGGCGCAGCGCCGACTGGTGGGGCGAGTGCATCAGACCCCGCTCCTCCACTCTCGGCTCCTGGACCGCAGCGCTGGGGTGCAGCTCTGGTTGAAAGCGGAGACCTTTCAGCGCAGCGGGTCATTCAAGGCCAGAGGGGCATTCAACGCAGCCCTCGCCGGACTGGATGCGGGGGACCACCGGGGGTTGCTCGCGGTCTCTTCTGGTAATCACGGCCAGGCGGTCGCGCTCGCCGCTCAGGAACTGGGATTGAGCGCGACCGTGATCATGCCCGAGGACTCCTCTCCGGCCAAGTTTCTCGCCGTCGCGGCCTACGGGGCCACGGTGGTGAGCGATGGGGTGACCGCTACCAACCGGGAGGAGATCGCCGCCGACCTCGCCCGACGGTCGCAGTTGCGGATGATCCACCCTCACAACGACCCCCTGGTGATCGCCGGCCAGTCCACGGTGGCTGGCGAGATCGCGGACCAGCTGGCCTCGTACCGGGTGCACCCCAGCGCCGTGGTGGTGCCGGTCGGCGGCGGTGGCCTCTTGGCCGGTGTCTGCCTGGCCCTTGAGCGAAGCCTCCCCGGAGTGGAGGTCGTGGGCGTGGAGCCGGCCAGTGGTGACGATGCGGCGCGGTCGCTGGCCGCGGGACACCTGGTCACTCTCGAGACCCCGCCCGTGACCGCGGCAGACGGTGCCCGCACCCTGCACCTGGGCAGCCTCTGTTGGGAGGTCATCCGCAAACGGGTGAGTCGCATCGTCTCCGTCAGCGATCAAGACATAGCCGAAGCGGTCTGGTGGCTCTGGACCCGCACCAAGCTGGTCGTGGAGCCGACTGGGGCCATGTCGGTGGCAGCCGTGCTGGCAGCGGCTCGTGGCGGGCAGGATCCAATCGTCAAGGACGGCTCGTCGGTCGTGTGCATCCTGTCAGGCGGTAACTGCCTGCCGGACCAGATCGAGGTGCTGACCGGCCTTCGGGCACAGACCTAGAAGTTGACCGTCGGCTACCAGTCCAGGCCGCGAGCGGGGAGCTTCCCCACGGTCTCGCCTCGACTGCCAGAGGGCAACTTCAGACCGGACGCTGCCAGGCAATAACGCAGCCATCGCCTAGCTCCCGGCGAGCTGCGGCGCGCTCGGCTTCTGGATGGCGACCGGCGGCCAGCCACGAGTTAAGGGTGCGCAGGCCCGCGTCCAGTTCCTCCACGTGGTCGCGCTCAAGGCGCTCGAAGAAACTGGTCTGACGGCGTTGGCTGGGGTCTAGGATGGCGTCAGGGAAGTTGCAGAGGGCGCCGATGGAGGCATCCGCCAGGTCATCCAGCCAGAAGGGGATTACGTCGCTTCCCGCAGCCTCATCACAAAGCTCCTGGATTGAGGGGCGATGTCGGAGCGAGAGGGTCCTCATGCTGGGAAAAAGATCGAACGCCCAGGCCACCTTCCGCACATGGTCCGAGGTCAGGGTGGCGACCGCCAGGCATCCGGACGGCTTGAGCACTCGGCGCGCCTCAGCCAGGGCGCGGCGCCACTCCTCCACTTGGTGGAGCATCGAAATCATGGTTACCGCATCGAAGCTGGCATCGGAGAAGGGCAGACTGGTCGCCTCTCCCGCGACCACTGGTAGGCCTTTTTTGAGGGCTACCCTTCTCATCTCACGGCTGGAGTCGAGCACGGTCGGGGCCCAACCCTGGGACCGCAGTGCGGACGCGTAGTTGCCGGTGCCGCCGCCAACATCAAGGAGGGCGCGTCCGGGCGCCTGGCGCAGCCCAGTGGTGACCGCAGCCAGCACGGCCGAGCTGACGCCGCGAGAGCTGTCGTAGCGCTGCGCCTGTTGGGAGTAGTCATGCCGCAAGCGCGGTTCGATCATCACTTTCCATCCATCCTGTCCAGACGGCCGCGGGCCCCCAGGGTAGCTGGCCAGTGGCCGCTCTGGCACCGGTTACCCCCGACCTTGTCGGCTCCCCCCCCGGCTGACCCGGGGTCGACCTGGTCCCCGCCCCGATGCGCACCTTCGATCGAAGTCAGCTGAGGCGGCTCCATCCCGCTGTGCTCCAGAGCCAGGTCTGGGCGCTGAAACCAGACGCTCGGCTGGTGGCTCCCCCGAAGAGGAGCACTCCGCGCCCATCGGGCGCCGGGGCCATGGACTCGAAGCTGTACACGGCCGGGTAGGTGGCGCTCCCCAGAGGCATCCAATCGGTCCCGGTCCAGGTCCAGGTGGGGTGCTTTGCGCCCGCGCCAGCATACAGCAGAACCGTTCCGTTCAAGGGATTTGACGACATGGCCTCGTACGCGAGCGGGCCCGGCGAGCGGGACGGATGTAGTTTTGACCACTGAGATCCATTCCAGCTCCAAGTGTCCCCCAGTCTGCCGGTTTCGTCGCTCCCGCCATAGAGAAGAAGGGTCCCCGAGCGCGCATCCCAAGCCATGGCTGCGGCGGTCAGCGCTCCTGGGGACGGGCCGACTGCGAGCCGCCTCCAGTTGCTGCCGCTCAGCACCCAGGTTCCGGCCAGGGGATTGCCGGCGGCATCGTCACCACCGACCATTAGCAGTTGATGAGTCAGGGGGTCGTAACCCATGGCGGCAAAGCGCCTTCCGCTGGGAGCAATTGGGGTGGTCGCCTGCCGCCATTGTTGGCCCCACTCCCAGGTCCTGTTGAGCGCCGCGCCCAGGCCCTGGGCCCCGGCACCGCCGAAGAGCACCACCTGTGTGAGCCCGGGGTCGTAGACCGCGCTGGCGTATCCGATCGACGGCGGCCCCTGGCCGATTGGCTCCTGGCGCCAGTAATGGCCGAACCACAGCCAGGTCTGGTTGGAGCAGGTGAGCGCATTGCAGCCTCCAAATAGGACATCGGCACCCATTTGGGGGTCGAATGCCAGGGCCGCCCCTCCCACCGCCGGCGGAGATGCGACCCCGGGAGCCTGCTCGACGGCGGCCACGCTACCCCAGGTGCCCAGGGCCAGAACGAACAGAGCCAGGCCAGACGCGAAGGCGGCGATCCGGGAGCGGTTAGGTGTCAGGAGGCGGTCGGAGTGAACCCACTCCCAGATGCTGAAGCGCTCCCAGCTTCGTCCGAACCACAGCAGCGTCGTCACCAGCAAGTAGGGGATCCCGGAGTTGAGGTCGGTGGTTCCCGGGGCAAACGGGAGGCCGATTCCCTGGCCGACGATCCAGATGCCAAGGAACAACGGCACGCTCAAAAGGAGCGCGGCGCTGGTCCACAGCCCGAGCAGCACCGACCCCGCCAGGATGGTCTCCAGGGCGGCCAGGATGCCGTTGGCAACGGCTGGTTGGTGACTCACCATCTGGGCCGCGATCACCAGGATGCCACGCAGGGGCTCGGGGCTCACCGAGGCGTTGGAATAGATGATGCTGTCGAAGACCTGGTAGGTGCCGGGCTGCCATTCCAGAACGGCATTTGCCAGCAGCAGGAGACCGAATGTGAGCCTGGCCCCAACCATCCAGGTGGGCACCATTCGTGGCCGGTTAGGCTCCAAAATCGCGCCTCCTGCTGGGCTGCCTAAGAGAGCAGTCGACGCAGCCTGTCCATACCCTCGTGGAGCTCGCCGTCCGCCAGAGCGTAGGAGAGCCGAATGTGACCCGGGGCCCCGAATGCCTCGCCCGGCACCACCGCGAGCTTGGACTCCTCGAGCAGAACGGCGGCGAGGTCCGCGGACGTTTCTACCCTATGGCCAGCGATGGTGCGGCCGAGGACACCGCTGACGGAAGGGAAAACATAGAAGGCCCCGTCGGGGGGCGGGCACTCGAACCCGGGAACCAAGGCGAGGTGGTCAAGGATGTCGCGTCGGCGCTTGGCGAAGGTGGCCCGCATGGCGTCGACCGACTCCAGCCCCGACTCCAGGACCGCCAACGCAGCCAACTGCGAGACATTGCTGATGTTGCCGCAGACATGAGACTGCAGATTGATGGCTGCCGCCACCGCGTCCTTGGGGCCGACCATCCAGCCGACCCGCCAACCAGTCATCGAGTAGGCCTTGGCCACCCCGTTGAGGCACAACGATCTGGACGCAAGCTCCGGCACCACGTTGGGCATGGAGGCGAAGGCTGCCCCATCGTAGGTGAAGTGGTCATAGATTTCGTCGCTGACCACCCACAGGCCGCGTTCGAGCGCCCACCTCCCGATCGCCTCCATCTGCTCACGCCGGTAGACAGCTCCGGTGGGGTTCGAGGGGGATACAAAGAGCAGAACCTTGGTCCGGGGCGTGAGCTGCCGCTCGAGATCATCCACGCTCAACCGAAACCCGGTGGCCTCGGTGCTGGGCACGATTACCGGCACGCCTCCGGCGATCGCGACCGCCTCCGGAAATGTGACCCAGTAGGGAGCAGGGATCAGGACCTCGTCGCCGGGATCGAGCAGGAGGGTGAAGGCGTGGGCGACCGCCTGCTTGGTGCCGCTGGTGACCAGCACGTTCTCGGCGCCCACCTCGATCCCGGAGTCGCGCCGGGTCTTGGCGGCGATGGCCTGGCGCAGCTCCGGCAGTCCGGCGGCCGGCGTGTAATGGTGAGCCCGGGGATCGCGGCAAGCCCTGATGGCAGCCTCCACCCCCACCTCCGGCGACGGAAAATCTGGTTCCCCGGCCGCAAACGAGATCACCTTTTCGCCGCGCGCCTGCAGCTCCTTGGCGCGTCTGTCCATGGCCATGGTGGCCGACTCCGAGATGGCAGCGACGCGCCGGGAGATGGCGCCGGCGGGAGGGTTGGCCAGAGGCAATACAATTCCTCCTGATGACTATGGGTAGTGGTGCAGATCTTGTCATACCACAGCATCTTCGGCCTGAGGATGGGCGGTTCGGCTGTGGCCCCTCTAAGGTACCGGCTGCGGCCGTGCGAGCGCTGGCGGAGGCTGGGCCGACCCTCTTGGGGACCAGCCACCGCCAGGCCCCGGTCAAGGCTTTGGTGCACCGACTGAGGGCGGGCCTGGCCGAATTCTTCCAAGCCCCGGCGGGATATGAGGTGGTTCTCGGCAATGGGGGCGCGACCTATTTCTGGGACGTCGCAACTCTCAGCCTGATCGAGCGGCGCAGCCAGCACCTGGTATTCGGAGAGTTCTCCTCCAAGTTCGCCCAGGCAGTCTACGAGGCACCCCACCTGGACGAGCCCGAGATCATCGAGTCACCTCCGGGCACGCTCCCCACCCCGATCGGAAACACTAAGGTCGATACCTACTGCCTCACCCAAAACGAGACCTCAACTGGGGTGGCTATGCCGGTAGAGAGGGTGGGATCTCCAGGGCAGCTGGTGCTGGTGGACGCGACCTCAGCCGCCGGAGGGATGCGGGTCGATCTCGGCCAGACTGACGTGTACTACTTTTCGCCGCAGAAGTGCTTCGCCTCCGACGGCGGGCTCTGGGTCGCCCTCCTCTCCCCGACCGCCATCTCTAGAACAGAACGCCTGTGTCGTTCCGACCGATGGATTCCTCCCTCGCTGAACTTGTTGACCGCGTTGACGAACTCCCGCCAGGATCAAACCTATAACACCCCCGCGGTCGCCACCCTGTTCCTTTTCGCGCAACAGCTCGATTGGTTGCTGGCGCAGGGAGGCCTGGAATGGGCAGCAGACCGCTGTCAACAGTCGGCGGGGATCGTGTACGACTGGGCAGCCGGGAGCGATTTTGCGACTCCATACGTGGCTGATCCCGCTCAGCGCAGCCCAGTCGTCGCCACCGTGGACCTGGATCCGTCGGTCTCGGCCCAGGACGTTTCGGCCGCGCTGAGACGCAATGGAATCGTGGACACGGACGCCTATCGCAAATTGGGCCGCAACCAGCTGCGGCTGGGCCTCTTCCCGGCCGTCGACCCCGCTGATGTGCGGCAGCTGACGTTGGCAATCGACTGGGTTGCCGCCAGGCTGCGGGACCGGGATGCAGTCTGACGATTCTGTAACCGTGGGGTGGCAAGGTTAGCTGGCAATCGCCGCTAATATCGACTTCATGTAGCAGGGGGCTCCATCTGTGAGGTCGGGGACTTGGCGCCAGACCTGAGCGGGCCAGTTCTGGCAGCGTTTCAAGCGCTCTCTTCTGCCAGCGGCAGTGAGTGGGTGGAGGCCGACCGACAGCTTCGCCCCTGGTTGGAAGCGCGCGCCGAGCTCCGGATCCGGGACCCCGCGATGGCAGTCCTGGTCGCTCAGCAGGTACTGGTCGATATGCAGGCCCGCAGTCCGCGTGAGTTCGCCGCCGCCGAAGCCTTGGAGCAGTGGTTGGAGGTGAGGGTTGTCCAGACCGCCGCGCTCTTCACCGGAGCCACCGCCTCACCTCACGGCCCTCGGAACGAAGCGCGTCCCGAATCCCGGCCGAAGTGGTTGGGTCTCGTACTCGGACTCCCGTTTCTCTATCCTGTCAAACACCGAAGATCGCTGTCCCTCTTGGCCGGAGCGACCGGGGCGGTGGCCGCCGCGACGGGGCTGGCCGCGGTGATCATCACCGGAACGATCTCGTTCAACGGCTACGGCATAGTTGTTAGCTCGCCCCCTTCGATACACCTCCCGATCGGAGTCCCCTTCGCGGCGCCGACCCCAACGGGCCAGGCAAGCGGGAGTCGCGGTCCGGTGGTTCGGCAAGGGAAACAGCCTGGCGTGGGAGGCACATCGGTGCTGCCAGAACTGAGCTCGGGAGGACACCCTAAGCCGTCCGCCGCTTCCCCAGCCCTTGTGTCCCGTCCGATCCCGCAGCCGGAAGCTCCCTTGGCTCCTTCGGTTCCGGCCTCGCCTCCACGCCCGGCGGGCCCAACCGGTCCGGTGGTCCGCCCATCCCCTCCGGTGTTCCATCTAGGGTCCCCACCGTCGTGCCGGTCGAGGGCTCCGCACCCCCCCGCGGCAACACCTCCGCCGCTAGGCCACCCGAAAACTTGGGGTCCGCGATCCGATGACTCCAGTTACCCAGGCGCTCCGCGCCATTTTGGCTCCCGGTGCGCTCCGGGTCCAGCCCGCCCTCCCGGACCACCGTCGCCTCCCCCGGGTCCCCTGGGGTCACCTCACCCTCCCAGCCCACCGTCGCCTCTCCCGGGTGCCCCGGGGTCACCTCACCCTCCCGCGCCGACTTCGCCTGCTTCCAGCCCCACGAAGTGCGCTTGCCCGCCGGTACCACCGAATCCGGCCGCCCATCCCGACCCCATCAGTCAGCCCTCCCCGCAGCATTCGCCATCGCCATTCATTTCCCCGAGGGCACCAGTCGCGATCAGCCTTTCGCAGCAGCAGTCGTCGGCCCCGGTTTCAGGGCTCAGTGCCCATCCCCGTCAAGGCGGAGATCGGCATCAGGCGCCGGATAACGGACTCGCACACAACCGAGCGCCCGTGCCCGCCGGGGACTCGGCTCAGGGCGGCAGCCTGACCACGTCCAGCGAGCCAGGCTTGGTCCCGGCTCGCGAGGAGCGGCGTTAGGGGCGCTGGGCGCCCGCCGTGCAGGCCACTGCAGTTGGCCTGTTGCCAAGCTCCAAGACCAGTAGCGAGGGCCCAGCGAGCGCTGCTGAACGGCCCGGTCTGCAGCCGCCGCCAGCTGTTCCGCTAGCAGCTCGGGGTCCTGGTGACTGTATCTGGCGGGCTTTGCCTCGGCAGGTGCGTCGCTTGCCTTTTACTAATAGAGGTACTGTGATCTCAATGCAGATCCGGGCCGCAGCTGACGAGTACCTCACCTACCTCGCGGTCGACCGCGCGCGCAGCCGGGAGACGATCCGCGCCTACGCCACCGATTTGGAACAGGCCATGGGTTTCTGGGAGGGGCTGAAGGAGGCGCCTGGGTCGATGTCCGACTTGAGCCGGGATCTGGTGAGGGCTTACCAGCGGCACCTCGGTCAGGCCGGTCTCGCGCTCAGCTCAAGAGCCCGCCGGCTCCAGGCATTGCGGGGCTTCCTGCGGTACGGGCTGCGGGAAGGCTGGCTCCCTGATGACCTCGCCGCGCACATAGACATCCCCCGGATCGCGCCTCCTCTGCCCAAGCCGCTGAGCACCGACGACGCCAGGCGCCTGCTCGCCCACGATCTGAGCGCAGCTGAGCCCGACCTGCGGGACCGGGCGCTGGTCCACTTCCTGATCAGCACGGGATGCCGGATCTCCGAGGCGCTGTCAGTGAACCGAAGTGACGTGAACCCCGAGGGTCGCCTGGTGGTGCGAGGCAAAGGATCCAAGGAGCGGATGGTGCACCTCACGCCGGCTGCGATGACCTCGATCCGGAACTACCTGGGAGCCAGGCATGACCGCGAGGCCGCCCTGTTTCTCAACTATGACCGTCACTCCAAGTCCGCTGGCGGACGTCGCCTGACCTCCAGTGGCGCCCGGCATATCATCCGCAGGCTGCGTGCCGACACCGGGGTGGAAGGCCTCAAGTCACCCCACGTGCTCCGCCACACCACCGCCACCGAATTGCTCACGATCACGGGCAACGTGCGACTGGTACAGGAGGTGCTGGGGCATAGCAATCTCAATACCATGCAGGGTTACACGAAGGTGGTCGATCAGGCCCGCTCCGCCGCCTACCGGGACTTCGCCCGTCGGCTGGAGCCGGACCGCTCCTCGACTACGGAGTCGGGCTTGCCGCCGGAAGCGGGAACTTGAAGGTACTCAGGAAGACACCGAAGGCGGCGGCGGCAGCACCCGTTGGCGCCTTGGCTTCGATCAGGAAGGCGAGCCCGGGCTCCGCCTGAAAGGCCACCGCCGCCAGATAACCGGAGCTGACCGAGAAGGTGACCAGGGATGTTGTGATGCCGTAAATGTCCACTGCGGCGACGTCGCTCTTGGGGGTGCCGCTGGGGGCGGCCGCGGGCAGCTGAGCGGTGCTGCCGGCCTGGGTGACGATGATGCTGTCGCCGTCCGGCCCCGTGAACACGACCGCCCCGGAGCTGTCCTGAGCAAAGTTCCAGCCGCCAGCATAGAGCACCGACCAGGGCAAGGTGCTGCTGCCACCGGTGAAGGTCTGGAAGGTGCCGGTTGAGGTGTATTCAGGGTTGGAAGTGATCCAGCCGGTCGCGGTACTTCCCTTGACCTGCCACCAACCGCCGGCAGCTGAGGTGTGCGAGATGATCGGCAGAGTGATCCCCTGGGCCACGATGCCCACCACCGCCGCTGTCGGGCTGGGCTGAGTCCGGAAGTTGACGCCGTCCGGTGCCAGCACGGTGACCGCGGTGGCGGCCGGAGACGGGGTGGAGGAGGGCTTCGGGGAAGTCCGCGGCGAAGGGGTAGAGGCAGGCGGACTGGCTCCGCACCCAACCAGAACCACCGTCGCGATCAGGGCCAGCCCGGGCCCGCGCAAGGCACCAACTCGTCGCCACATGGGCCCAGCCTACTAGCTCTCGGCGCGCTCGCCAACTCCGTCTTCAGGCTTGAGCCCTGCCTGCTGAAGTCGCAGCCGGTAGCCCTCCGCAGCAGCCGCCGCCGCGCTGGCGAAGTCGGAGCCCAGGGACGCCTGCCCGATCCCGCGCGAGACGTTGATCAGGTAGGGATCGTTCACCCCTCTGGCCGCCGCCACCGCAGACTCGAGGTCCCCGCCTTGGGCCCCAACTCCCGGGATCAGGAACGGCAGCCCCGGCGCCTGCTGGCGAACGGCCGCCAGCTCTCGGGGCCAGGTCGCGCCCACCACTAGGCCCACGGTGCCAGTGGGGGGCCTCTCGTTCCAGATCCTGGCCATGCGCGCCACATGGAGGTACAGCGGGTCTCCGCTCTCGGTCAGCCGCAGATCCTGCAGGTCCCCGGCGCTGGGGTTGCTGGTGCGGCAGAGGACGAACGCCATCCGGTCTGGCCGGACCAGGAAGGGGGCCAGGGCGTCCCCTCCCAGGTACCCGTTCACCGTGCAGGCGTCCGCACCTAAGAAATCGAAGATGGCAGATGCATAGGCAGCCGCAGTGTGGCCGACATCGCCGCGCTTGGCGTCGACGATCACCAGGGTATGGCGGGATGCCTCCCCCACTACCTCGGCCAGCAGTGCCCATCCGTAGCCCCCCAACGCCTCGAAGAATGCCGCGTTGGGCTTGAACGCAACTGCATAGGGAGCGGTGGCCTCGATCAGCTGGAGGCAGTAGCTGCGAATCCCTTGCTCATCCCTGGTCAGCGAACTGGGCAACGAGTCCAGGACGGGGTCCAGGCCCACGCAGAGGGCGCCGCCCTTGCGAGCTACCCCATCCTGGAGACGGGCCAGGAAGGACCCGCGGTCGCCTGCTACCAAGAAGTCCTGGAGGTGCTGGTCTGGGCGGCCCCGGGGGCCTGAGGCGAATACGGCACCTGGATCCGGTCGTGCTCAGTCGCCATGCACCCGGGACACATGGAACTGATCTCGCCGTCCAGCAGGACAGCCGCGAGGCGGTAGATCGGAAACTCCCGCTGGCAGTTGGCGCAGCGCCGCATCCAGGGCATCGGTCTCTCCCTTCGGGCTTTGACTCTCTGTCGATTCTAACCTGGCTGGTATGCTCAGCCGTGACGTCGGGGAGTAGCGCAGGTGGTTAGCGCACCAGTCTGGGGGACTGGGGGTCGCAGGTTCGAGTCCTGTCTCCCCGACCATCACCCCAGGAGCTCGCATTCGCGTTGGGCTCTGGGCGGGTAATCGCCCCGAAGTGGCTGAAATCGCCTCCAAAGCCGATCTGACCCAGAGCGGTTCTGGCCAGTTTTATCAGCAAGAGGCAGTGAGTCCGGTCTCCACTCGGAGCCGTCTCACGCCGGACGGACGTCGGAGATGGCGGGGTACGGCTTCCGGCTCCCGTCCGCACTCGACAACCGGCCGCTGACATTTCCTGATTGGTTGAGCCAGCAGACCAGCCAATCAGCGCCGGCGTTCCGCACGGGGCTCCCCGTGACCTCGCCAGCACGGTGCTTCACCCCGGCGAGCCACCGACACGTCGGCCGCTGGCTGACGCCAGCCGGTCACGGTGCGGCCCGCAGGAATCTCAGGGTGAGCCTCCCATGGGACACCTGGCGCGGTGGCCAACACCGGTGGGAGATCTTGGTTGACGAGTGTCCGGACCCAGATATCTACTTCCTGTTCCTGCGGAGGCGAGATTCCGATCAGGAGCGACGGGGCGGCGGCGAGCGTCAGCCCGACGCCCTCGGGTCCCGCTGCCGACTCGGTCTCCCGCCGCTCTCTGTGCGGCCATAACTCCGCCGACCCGGAGCCAGCAACCCAGGATCAGCGTGTCACTGGCTGGACTCCGATCTTCGGGCACGTAGGCGCAAGGGCACACCCGCAAAGCCAAAGTGCTCGCGCAGCTGGTTCTCGAGGTAGCGGGCATAGCTGAAATGGAGCAGATCCGGGTCATTGACGAACAGCGCGAAGGTGGGCACCCGGCTGCGTGACTGCACGGCGTAGTAGAGATGCAGCCGCCGTCCGCCCCTGCCACTTGGCGGTGGCCGCCGGTCGAGCGCCTCCCGGAAGAACTGGTTCAGAGCCGGGGTAGGGATCCTAACGGCACGGGCCCGGGCGAGCTCGAAGGCGGCCGGTAGCAGCTTCGCGATACCGCGCCCGGTGGTGGCGCTGGTGAAGAGGAATGGTGCTCCCGGAGCAAAGTCATAGGCCGACCGCAGCTCCTTGATCAGGGCGCGATCACGACGATCGTCCGCGTCCAGCAGGTCCCACTTATTGACCGCCACCAAGATGGCGGCGCCAGCCTCCCGGGCACGGCCCGCGATGTGACGGTCCTGGGCTCGCAGTGGAGTGGTGGCGTCCACCACCAGGATCGCCACATCGGCGCGGTCCACCACCCGGAGCGCTCGCAGCAAGCTGTAGTAATCGGCATCCTTGGTCGCACCCGGCCGGCGCATCCCGGCTGTGTCCACCAGCAGCACCTGCCCTTGGGGGGTACTCAAAAGGGTGTCCACCGGGTCCCGCGTCGTCCCCTCCACGGTGCTCACCAGAGATCTGTCCTGACCCAGGACGGCGTTCAGCAGTGATGACTTGCCCACATTGGGACGGCCCACGATCGCGCAGCGCAGGAGTTCGCTCTCCACCTCCGCCGCCGCCCCCAGCGCGGTTGCGGGCAGCTCTGCCAGGATCCGGTCGAGCAGATCTCCGGTGCCTACCCCGGAAAGGGCGCTGATCTCCACCGGGTTGCCCAGGCCTAACGAGACGAACTCATGAGTTAGGAGCCGGTCGTCCCGGCCCTCATGCTTGTTGCTGACCATGATCACGGGCTGGCTGGCCCGGCGCAAAATGTCGGCCACCTCCAGGTCGGACGCCGTCAGGCCCGCTTTGGCGTCGCCCAGGAAGCAGATCACGTCGGCCTGGTCGAGCGCCACCTTGGCCTGGGCCTGTGTGTTACCGGGCAGGTCCCCCTCGGGGCTGTCCTTGGCCACCCGGTCGAGTCCGGCCGTGTCGACCACAGTGAACCCCCTGCCCCGCCACTCCACGGTCCCGTAGATGCGGTCCCTGGTCAGGCCCGGCTGCTCGGAGACGATCGCACGGCGCTCTCCAATCAAGCGGTTGAACAGGGTGGACTTGCCCACATTGGGGCGTCCCACCAGCGCCACCACCGCCATCCCGTCACGATTGAGCTGAGGGTCTGGGGCGTCCCGGCGACGGCGACGCCCGGCGGCGGTGCCCGGCCGTAATCTTGGCTCGGCCACTTAAACCGCCACCCGCAGGTCGGACCCGGTCATCTCATCTGGAACTTTCAGCCCCATGGCGGTGAGCAGGGTTGGTGCCACGTCGCTCAGGCCACCATCACGGAGCCGACCATTAGCCTGGGTCAGCACCACCGGGACCGGGTTGGACGAGTGCGAGGTGATCGGCGTGCCACTCTCGGCATCGATCATCTGCTCGGCATTGCCATGGTCAGCAGTCAGCAGGATCTGGTATCCGGAGGTTTCGGCGGCAGCCATCACACGTCCCAGGCAAAGGTCCAGGAACTCGACCGCCCGGATCGTGGCTGGCAGGCTGCCGGTGTGCCCGACCATGTCGGCGTTGGCGTAGTTGACCACGATCAGGGCATCTGTGCCCAGGCTCAGGCGCCCCACCACGGCGTCTGTGATGGCCTCCGCGCTCATTTCCGGTTGCAGGTCGTAGGTCGCGACCTTGGCCGAGGGGATCAGGAGGCGCTCCTCGCCCGGGAACGGCTCCTCCCGGCCCCCATTGACGAAGTAGGTCACATGGGCGTACTTCTCGGTTTCAGCGACATGGAATTGGGACAGTCCAGCCGCCGCCACCGCCTCCCCCAGGGTGTTGGCAACCAGGGGCTTGGGGAATGCGACCTCAACTGCCAAGCGGTCGTCGAAGTCGGTGAATGTCACCAAGTCCAGATCGGCCGGAAGGCCTGCTCTGTCAAATTCGGAGAACTCGGTGTCGGCCAGGGAATGGCATAGCTCGCGAGCCCGGTCGGGCCGAAAATTGAAATGCACCACCACGTCGCCAGCCGCGACTCCCACCGGGTCCTGACCGCGGCCGACGATGGAAGCGGGCAGGATGAACTCGTCTGTGGTCCCCTGGGCGTAGGACTCCTCCAGGTAGCTCACGGCATCTGCAGTTTGCCGGGGGCCCTGGCCCAGAAGTGTCCGGAAAGCCAGTTCCAGCCGGTCCCAGCGCCGGTCGCGGTCCATAGCGTAATAGCGGCCGCTCACACTCGCCAGCTGGCCCACGCCGATCTCCACCAGCCGCTCGCCGATCCACTCCAAGAATCCGGAACCGCTGCCGGGGGGAGTGTCGCGACCGTCAGTGAAGGCGTGGATTGCCACCCGGTCGAGCCCCCGCCGGCGGGCCATCTCGCAGAGCGCGAGCAAGTGCTTCTGGTGGCTGTGGACCCCGCCAGGAGACACCAATCCGAGCAGGTGCAGACGGGTGCCACGCTGCCGGGCCAGGTCCACGGCGGCGGTCAGCACCTGGTTCTCGAAGAAGGAGCCGTCGGCGATCGCGGCATCGATCCGGGTCAGGTCCTGGAGGACCACCCGGCCGGCGCCGATCGTGAGGTGGCCCACCTCGGAGTTCCCCTGCTGGCCCTCGGGCAGCCCCACCGCCAGCCCGCTGGCCGCCAACAGCCCGCTCGCGTTGTCCCTAAGCATGACGTCGAACCGGGGCGTGCTCGCGCTGGCAATCGCGTTGCCCAGAAGGCTGGGGCTATGGCCCCAGCCGTCGAGTATGCAAAGGACCGCTTTGTGCAGATTCATGGTGCTCGCCTAACTCCTAACCCGTGGCCCGCCTGGGCACCGCTTCCAATCCGGGACCAGCCTGAGTCTCCCGGAATCCGCCGGCGGGCAAGGTCATCATGCCCAAAACAAGGCGCCTAGCGCGCTGCTGACCTCAGGCCCCCGCCCCGGCCACGATCGCGCAGAACTCGGCGGCCTTGAGACTGGCGCCTCCGACCAGGGCGCCGTCGACCCCGTCGGCGGTCAGCAGGCTGACCGCCGACGCGGCGGTGACGCTGCCACCGTACAGAATCCGCACCGTCGTCGCCACGCCAGCTGCAGCCTCGTCGACCACCGAGCGGAGAACCGCTGCAGCCTCGCTCGCGTCGGCGGGAGTCGCCGCCGCCCCGGTCCCGATCGCCCAGATCGGCTCGTACGCGAGAGTGCAGCGGGCCACCTGGTCGGCACTGAGGCCAATCAGCCCCGCCCGGGCCTGGCGACGCAGCACCGTCTGGGTCTGCCCGCGCTTACGCTCATCCCCCGTCTCACCCAGAGCCAGGATGGGATGCATTCCGGCGGCGAGCACAGCCTCCAACTTGCGCCGCACGATCTCGTCGGTCTCGCCGAAGAGCTGGCGGCGCTCGCTGTGACCCACCAGGATGTATTGGCACCAGGGGGCGAGCATCGCGGTCGAGATCTCGCCTGTGAATGCGCCCGCCGTCTCCCAGTGGCAATTCTGGGCTCCCAGCCTCAGCCTGGGATCGGAACCGATCACGCGATGCACCGTCTCCAGCGCGGTGAATGGTGGCAACAGCACAACCTCCGCCGCCGGGGTCGCGGGCAGGCCTGCAAGCAGCCCGCGGGTCAATGCCTCGGCGTCGGCAACCACCTCGTGCATCTTCCAGTTGCCAGCGACCAATGGTCGGCGCGCTTCAGAGTTGGCCATCGCGCCCTAACCGCCCACCGGCGCGTCCATCAGGACAGCCACCCCAGGAAGGTCTCTACCCTCCAGGAACTCCAGAGTGGCGCCTCCCCCAGTGCTGACGTGGGTGAACCCGGAGGTGAGCCCCATCCCGTCGATGGCAGCCTGGAGATCGCCTCCGCCGGTCACGCTCACCGCAGAACTGGCCGCGATCGCCTGGGCCAGTTCGCGGGTGCCGCCGGCGAACAGGGGGTTCTCATAGACGCCCAAGGGGCCGTTCCAGACCACGGTGCCAGCCCCTGTCACCAGCCTCGCCCACCTGGTCGTAGTCTCCGGACCCACATCTAAGATCATCTCCTGGCTGCCGACCTCGCCGACCGGGCAGCGGCGCACCTGGTCCGCGGTGGCGTCGGGTGACGGCGCCACGACCACATCTTCGGGCAGTTCGACGTTGGCCGATGCGCCGGGCGCTTGGCGCAATATCTCCGCCGCCTGGGCCACGAACTCCGCCTCCACCAGCGACTTCCCCACGGCAAGTCCCCGCGCCTTCAGAAAGGTGGCCGCCATGGCTCCTCCCAGGCAGAGATCGTCCAGCCGTGGCAGCAGGTGGTGGATGACGCCGAGCTTGGTGCTCAGCTTGCTGCCTCCCATGACCGCGACCAGGGGCCGGGCTGGGTTGTCAATGATGCCGCCCAACTGGCTCAGCTCCCGTGCCATCAGACGGCCGGCGTATGCGGGCAGGTAGTGGGCGATCCCCTCGGTGGAGGCGTGGGCGCGATGGGCGGTGCCGAAGGCATCGTTTACATAGAGGTCGGCGAGCCGGGACAGGCTCTTGGCAAAAGCGGGATTGTTGGCCTCCTCCTCGGGGTGGAAGCGCAGATTCTCGAGCATCATCACCTGGCCCCGGCGCAATCCAAGGGCGGCGTCCTCAACGTCGGGCCCGACGCAGTCCGGCACCCAGGTCACCTCGGCCCCCAGCAGAAGGCCCAGGTGCTCGGCGAGCGGCCTGGTGCTGAGAGCGGGCACCACCTCGCCCTTGGGCCGGCCGAGGTGGGTCGCGACTATAACTGCGGCTCCGTCGGCCACCAGCTCTGCGATGGTGGGCAGGGCCGCGCGCATGCGCGCATCGTCCCGGATGCTGCGATCCGCGCGCAGTGGCACATTGAAGTCCACGCGCAGAAAAACCCGCTTCCCGGTGGCATCGATCTGGTCCAGTCCGGCCTTCCGCCCCATCACCTCTACCTCCCGATCACGCCAGGTCAGCTGCCACCAGCTCCGCCAGATCGGCCACCCGGCAGGAGTAGCCCCACTCGTTGTCGTACCAGGCCAGCACCTTGAGCAGGCGGTCCCCGCTCATGAGCGTGAGCGGGGCATCCAGGATGGACGAGTTGGAGTTGCCGGCGTAGTCGATCGACACCAACGGCTCGTCCGCGACCGCGAGGATGCCCCGGAGCTCGCCCGCCGCGGCCGCCCGCATCGCCTGGTTGACCTCGGCCACAGAGGTGGCGGTGCTCAAGGTCACGGTCAGGTCAACCACCGAGACGTTGGGGGTTGGCACCCTGATCGCCATGCCCTGGAACTTGCCCTCCAGCTCCGGCAGCACCAGTGCGGCTGCCTTGGCCGCGCCGGTCGAGGTCGGGATCATGGAGAGCGCCGCCGCCCGGGCCCGCCGGGGATCCGTGTGGGGAGCATCCAGGAGGCGCTGGTCGGAGGTGTACGAGTGGATCGTCGTCATAACTCCGTTCTCGATCCCGAAGCTCTCGCTCAACACCTTCGCCACCGGGGCCAGGCAGTTGGTGGTGCAGGAAGCGTTCGAGATAATGTGGTGCTGGTCGGGGTCGTACTTGCCATGGTTGACGCCCATCACCACGGTAATGTCCTCCCCCTTGGCAGGGGCGCTGATGATCACCTTGCGAGCGCCGCCCTTGTCCAAATGTCCGCGAGCCTTCTCCGCGGCGGTGAAATGGCCCGACGCCTCGATGACCAGATCCACATCCAGGTCGGACCACGGCAGGGTGTCGGGACTTCTCTCCGCCAGAACCCGGATCGTGCGGCCGTCGACCACGAGGGTGCCGTCACCCGCTTCGACCGGCCCCGGCCAGGCACCGCTGATGGAGTCGTGGCGCAGCAGATGGGCCAGAATATCCGCGCTGGTGATGTCGTTGACCGCCACCACCTCGAGCCCCTCGCGTCCCCGCAGGGCCCTTAGCACATTGCGTCCGATCCTGCCGAAGCCGTTGATTCCGACCTTGACCGTCATGCACCGATCCTCCTGTGAACCCGCCGTTGGCTGCCCCTCAGTTGTGATCGCGAGTATAGGATCGCTTCCGCTCCACCTCGACTCCAGCTTGACTGGGACCACCGGTGCCAACCACCGTGGTCGCCCCCTACGCGGCCCCGGGGGAATCACGCGGCCGGCCCGGGCTCAGACCTCGTCGCCCAAGTCACGATGCCAGACCAAGCTCTGCAGGCCCTGCCCGACGAGGCGGCGATGGAGCTCCTCGGCCATCGCCACCGAGCGGTGAAACCCGCCCGTGCACCCGATCGCCAGGCGGACCACCAACCGTCGGCCGGTCACCCACGCCGGGATCTGGGCGAGCACCATCTCCTCCACCCCCGCCAGCAGCCGCTGCGCGAGCGGCTGGTCGAGCACGAACCGCTGCACGTCCGCATCCAGACCCGAGTGGGGCCGCAGGGCGGCCTCCCAGTAGGGGTTCTGCAGCACCCTGGCGTCCAGGCACCAGCTGTGATCGAGGGGCAGTCCGATGGGGAAGGCGAAGGACTCCACGACCACCAGGGGAGCGGCGCCGCGCCGCAGGAGGCTCGCCAGCGGCAGCTGCGAGAGGCGGGAGCGGAGCTGGTCCGGGCTCAGGTGGGTGGTGTCCATGACCAGCCGCGCCCGTAGCCGAGCCTGGCGCTGGCGCTGACGGCTGAGCTCCCAGAGCGCGATCGCGGACCCGCAATCCTCAGGCCCCGGGTCTTCCCGCCAGGGCGGCCCCGGGCGGGCCGCACAGGCGATCGGACCCGCCTCCAGGTTGAGCAGCAAGGGCCACCGGCTGAGCTGCTCGGGGTCCTCGGCCAGGAGGTGTGACCTGGTCCCGTCCCAGGCCTCGGCGGCGAACCCCGCCGCCTCGAGCTGGTCGGCGGCCAGCTCGGCGCCCGCACCGGGCGGCCCGAACACCAGAGCCGCCACCGGGACGGAGCCGGACACGAGCCTGTCCATCAGAGCAGTTCCTTGATCGCGGAGGCAACCGGTCGAGTGACCCCTGGCACGGCGACCAGCTCCTCCAGGGAAGCCTGCTTGATCCCCTGCACCGACCCGAACCGAGTCAGCAGCGCTCGCTTGCGCTTGGGTCCCAGCCCGGTCACCTCATCCAGCCGACTGCGCAAGCTGGCCCTCTGGCGGCGGGCCCGATGCCGAGTGATGGCGAAGCGATGGGCCTCGTCGCGCAGGCGTTGCACCAAGAAGAGGGCGGGGCTGCCCGCGGGCAGATGGATGGGGTCGCCACCGCCCACCTGATGCAACTCCTCGAAGCGCTTGGCCAGCCCTAGGTGGGGTATTTCCCCCAGGCCCAACTCGGTCAGGGCGCGGTGGGCGGACGCCAGCTGCCCCGCCCCGCCGTCCACGATGACCAGGTCCGGCCTGACCCCAAGACTCGCCTCCTCACCAGTTCCAGCGAGGTGGCCGAAGCGGCGCGAGATCACCTCCTCGATGCTGGCGAAGTCATTGGGCCCCTGGACGGTCCGGATGGCGAAGATCCGGTAATCCGAGATCTTGGGATGGGCGTCCTCGAACACCACCATTGAGGCCACGCTCTGGTTGCCCATGGTGTTGCTGATGTCGTAGCACTCAATTCGGCGCGGCAGCCGCTGCAGCCCCAGCCTGGCCTGCAGATCGGCCAATACCGACTCGACCCGCCCTGAGTCGAAGTCCTGGGCCACCCGGGACTGGGTGAGCGCCGCCTCCGCGGTCTCCCGGGCCTGGCCCAGCAACTGGAGCAGGCTTCCCCGGCGCGGGACCCTGAGGTCGACCCTACCTCCTCGGCGGCCCTCCAGGTAGGTACGCAGTACTCCGGGGTCAGCCGGTTGCTCGGGCACCAGCAGAGCTCGGGGCACGTGGGTGGAGCTGCCGTAGTGTTGAGCCAAGAAGCTGGCCAGGACATCGGCTGAAGACACCTCTCCAACTCCCTCGAGGTGGTGTCGTTCCACCGCCTGCAGCCGCCCGTCTCTCACCAGCATCACCACTCCCGCGCCCTGTCCCCCGGCCGTCGCCAGTCCAATCACGTCCACGTCTGTCCCCAGCCGCGGCGCGCTGACCTGGTCCTCAGTCAGCTTCTCAACCGCCCGGATGCGATCACGCAGGCTGGCGGCAAGTTCGAATTCGAGCCGGCCGCTCGCCGCGACCATGGTTGCCTCCAAACGGGCTCGGACCGCCTCGGTGTGGCCGGAGAGGAAGGCCGCCGCGTCATCCAGGAGGAGGCGGTGGGCGGCTGGTGAAATCCGCCCCTCGCAGGGCCCGGCGCAAATGCCGATGTGGTAGTCAAGGCAGACGCGGCCGCGTCGGAACACCGAGTCGGCGCAACCGCGAAACGGCGCCGCGGCTCGCAGCTCGCGCACCGACCTGCGGATCACCTTGGAGTCGGTGTAGGGACCGAAGTAACGACCCTTGTCGCCGCCCAGGCGGCGCGTGAACCATGGCCTGGGATAAGCGGCCAGCCGCTCCGACATCGACTCCGGGATCGATTCAGTAGGGGCGCCCGTGGCCTGCGGGATGTGGAAGTACAGGTAAGTCTTGTCGTCCCGCAAGCGAACGTTGAAGCGCGGGTGGTAGCGCTTGATCAGGGTGTTCTCGAGGATGAGCGCCTCCTGTTCGCTCCCGGTCGCCACCACCTCGAAGTCGAAGATCGACTCCACCAGTCGCCGGATGCGAGCCGGATGAGCCGCGGGGGCCACGAAGTAGCTGCGCAGGCGGTCCCGGAGGTTGGCCGACTTCCCCACGTAGGCGACCTGGGCTGCGGAGTTGCGGAAGAGGTACACCCCTGGCCCCTTCGGCACCGCCGCCAAGCGGGCGCGGAGCAGCTCAGCGTCGGTTAGCAGGGCGCGCCCGTCGCGGGCGGGACCGGAGCTGGTGGACGCGGTCGAATCAGCCGAGGAGAACTCAGCCGCTACGGAGGCCACCACCCAAGCCTAATGAATGCCGAGGACCCCGAGCGCCATTCCCACCATCAGGAGCACGGCGAAGATGCCCAGCAGCACCACCGCCACGATGCACCCGGTCCGCTGCCAGCCCTGAAATGTGGATGGCCGCCCGTCGCCCGTCAAACCGCCACCTCGATCGCGGGAGTGGCGCGCCGGGACCGGAGCAGCGGCCGCAGGAAGACACCCGTGGCGGAGTCACGGTTGCTGGAGATCGCCTCCGGTGGCCCCTCCGCCACCACCCGGCCGCCGGCGTCCCCCCCCTCCGGCCCGAGATCGATGATCCAGTCCGCCGACTTGAGAACGTCCAGATTGTGCTCGATCACCACCACCGAGTTGCCCTGGTCCACCAGCCGGTGGAGCACCTCCAGCAGCCGGCCCACATCGTCGAAGTGCAGCCCGGTGGTGGGCTCGTCCAGCAGGTAGAGGGTCTT
>DATKSV010000057.1:0-33352 GCA_035531535.1 Candidatus Nanopelagicaceae bacterium
CTCAGCGACCTGAAGCCGACTGGCGATACGGCCTCCCAGCCTCAACGTCGGGCTACAGCTCGCCGCCTTCCCTTGCGCCGCCCTTGCAGTCCGACCACTAGGTAGCGATCTCCGCGCGACCCCAACTCCGAGCATTACTCAGTTCATTCACGTGTTGATCTAGGAAGGAGGGCCGACCCTAAAATGCAACCACTTCGAACTCTAGCCCGCCTCAGGCTCCTGTGGTTCGGAGCTGCCCTGACGGTCGTACTGGCCGGATGCGCCAGCACGGCCTCCACCCCACCGAGCGCAACCACCGGTGGTACGGTGACCTTCGCCGAACAGGCAGCGGCCCCTCCCAACTATATCTTTCCGCTCATGAGCGGAAACTATTTCGATCACAATAATCTGCCATTCTTTGACTATCTTATGTACCGTCCTCTCTACTGGTTTGGTCTAAATGGGGAACCAGTTGTCAATCCGGCGCTGAGCATGGCCGACCCGCCGGTGTTCTCAGCCAACAACACGGTGGCGACCGTCACGCTGAAGCATTGGCTGTGGTCGGACGGGCAGCCCGTTACTGCCCGTGATGTGATCTTCTGGATGAATCTTCTGAGCGCCGCTACAGATCCCGCTGCGCCAACAGTGGGAAGTACCACGGCTCCGGGCCCCGGGTGGGGTGCCGCCGTGCCCGGCGGATTTCCGCAGAATGTCGTCAGTTATCATCAAACTGGCACCTATACCGTAGTGTTTGACCTGAACGCGTCCTACAATCCCACCTGGTACCTCTACAACGAACTGAGCCAGATAACGGCGCTTCCACAACACGCATGGGACAAACTGTCAACCGCCGGTTCCGTTGGCAGCTACGATGTCGCCGCCGCAGCCCGTGTTCTAGCTCCCGCTAGCGCCGGGCTGCCAGCCAGCTCGTACGTGCCCAGCAACCCTGGCACCGCAACTACCGGAGCCTTGGGAGTGGCTCAGTTTCTCAACTCCCAGGCCCAGGATCTCACAACGTACTCGACCAATCGACTGTGGCAAGTTGTAGATGGGCCCTTCAAGTTGAACCAGTTCACCACGAGCGGGTACGTCAAGATGATCCCCAACCGGGCCTACTCCGGTTCGCCCAAGCCGAGGATAGCGGCCTTTGTCGAGGAGCCCTTTACCACTGACACGGCCGAGTTCAACACGCTTCGCAGTGGCGGCTTGACCATTGGCTACATTCCTGTGCAGGATCTTTCCCAAGCGGCAGCGCTGGAAAGAGCCCAAGGCTACTCCTTGGCCCAGTGGCACTCTCCGACGTTTGTCTACTTTCCGTACAACTTCACTAATCCCACAGTTGGCCCAGTCTTCAAGCAGCTCTACTTCCGGCAGGCGTTCCAGTCGCTGGTCAATCAGCCGCAGTACATCAAGGAGTTTTCGGCAAACCTTGGTGTGGTCAACAACGGACCTGCACCCGAATACCCACCGGGCAATCCCGTGGAGAGTCCCCTGCAAGCTAAGGGGCTCTATCCCTACGATGCCTCGAAGGCGGTGTCCCTGCTCAAAGGCAATGGGTGGACCGTGGTTCCGGGGGGTACTAGCTATTGCTCCGCTCCCGGCACAGGGCCGGGCGAGTGTGGGGCCGGCATCGCCAGCCATGCGCCCGCAAGCTTCAGTTTGCTATATGCGAGCGGCTCGGTGCAACTGACCAACGAAATGGAGGCTATGCAATCCACGATGAGGTCAGTGGCAGGGATCACACTGAGTCTAACCTCAGCACCTTTCTCGCAGGTAATCGGCACAGTCTTCGCGGGTTGTTCCGATGCCACCCCCTGCAAGAACTGGGAACTGGCCGATTGGGGAGGTGGATGGAACTATAATCCGGATAACTTCCCAACCGGTGGCGAAATCTTTGCGACGGGGGCGGGCAGCAATGCCGGGGACTACTCGAGCCCCACCAACAACGCCAACATCGCGGCCACCCACACGGCGCCCACAAATGCAGCCGAGTACGCAGCACTGTTTAAGTACGAGGACTATCTTGTCCAGCAGCTGCCAGTCGTATGGATGCCCGACGGGCCGTATCAGTTGACCATGTACAAGAGCAGTTTGAAAGGTGTTCTTTCAAGGGGCGTGGCAGGGTTCAAAATCTATCCCGAGTTCTACTACTTTCGTGGCTAGGGATTGGAATGCTGGTGAGAGCGAGGCGGCGGAGCGGAGCTTGGTTCGCTCCCAAGCTCCAGCTCCAGCCGCTCGGGGCACGGGGCACAGGGGACGGCGTTTGGCCAGAATTAGGTCACGCGCGGTTCGGCGGTCGTGGCCTGGGCAAAATTGGCAGCGTCGGCACGGCGCCTTGATGGCGGTGTGGCCAGGGAGGCAGATATGGTGAGCCAGGAGAAGGGGGGAAGGTTCAGTTATTTGGACCACCTCGATTGTGGGCGATGTGCGAAGACCTATGATGCCGACGTTCCGCAGGGGTTATGCGGCTGCGGAGCACCTCTCCTAGCCCGCTACGACCTCGATGGGGTAGCTGCGGCGTGCAGCCCGCAGCGGATCGGCAGTCGCTCCCCCGACCTCTGGCGCTACCATGAGTTGCTTCCGGTGAGTTGTCCTGAGGCTGTCGTGACCCTCGGAGAAGGCATGACACCGCTGGTGCCACTGGTCCGTCTGGGTGTCGAGCTCGACCTTCCTCAGCTCTTCATGAAGGATGAGGGCCTGCTGCCGACAGGCACCTTCAAAGCTCGCGGTGCGACCGTGGGCATCTCTCGCGCTCGCGAGTTGGGAGTTAAGCGCATTGCCATGCCGACCAATGGGAACGCCGGGGCCGCTTGGGCCAGCTATGGCGCCCGAGCCGGGCTGGAATCGCTCATCGTCATGCCGGTGGACGCGCCGAACATCCCTCGCGCGGAGTGTGCAATCGCGGGGTCCCGCCTCTATCTGGTCGACGGCCTGATCGGTGACGCCGGAGCCGTGGCGGCTGGAGCAGTGGCCAACCAGGGCTACACCGACGTCTCCACTCTGAAGGAGCCCTACCGTCTGGAAGGCAAGAAGACCATGGGTCTTGAGCTATTCGAACAGTTGGGCTGGCGAGTGCCTGACGTCATCTTATATCCCACTGGTGGTGGCGTAGGGCTCATCGGCATCTACAAGGCCCTCCAAGAATGTATGCAACTAGGATGGATTGGACCGAAGCTTCCCCGGCTGGTTGCGGTCCAAGCCAGTGGCTGCGCGCCGATCGTGAAGGCTTGGGAGGAAAGGGCCGAAGTGTCTCTGGCATGGGCCAATGCGTCGACTATTGCATTTGGGATAACCGTTCCTAAGGCACTGGGTGACTTCCTGATTCTCCGGGCACTCTATGCCACCGAGGGATGTGCGATAGCGGTCGACGATAGCGACATCCTGGCCGCGCAGGCTCGCCTAGCAGCTCTCGAAGGCGCGTTTGTATGTCCCGAAGGTGCGGCCTGCTTTGCAGCGGCGCAAAAGCTCCGCGCATCGGAATGGCTGCGTCGAAGCGACGAGGTGGTCGTGTTCAACACCGGCACTGGCATCCTCTATCCAGATACGGTTCGGGTAGAGGCACCGGTATTAGGGAAGGGGGAGGCGGCGCCACTTAATTGAGGCAGACCTCTAGCGGCCCGTATCCGAAGGGGTGAGCAAATTACGAAGACTGTACGAGTGAGCGGACTGCCGGGGTCGCATCAAGACCGAGCGCCTAGATGGGGCAGACAAGGACTGGGGGTGCTGCTTGGTTGCGGCAGCCATTGTTCCAGAGGAGGAGGCACGACCTAATGGGAAGTATCTCAACTGTCGCGTTCTGGCGCACCGCAGCGGTGGCGGCGTCGGTCGCCGTGTTCGTGGCGGCCTGCTCCAGCGCCACAACCCCAGCCAGTCCCGCTAAAGGTAGGACGGTGACCTTCGCGGAGGGTGCGGGCGCTCCCCCCAACTACATATTGCCACTCGCGAGCGGTAGTTATTTCACTACTAGTGCTACGACACAATTCTCCCAGATCATGTACCCGCCCCTTTACTGGTTTGGGCAGACCGGCGAGCCCGTGATGAACAAGTCGCTCAGCCTTGCCAACCCACCCGTCTTCTCGGACCAGAACACGGTTGTGACAGTTACCCTGAAGCACTGGCAGTGGTCAAACGGCCAGCCCATCACAGCGCGGGACGTTATCTTCTGGATGAACTTATTAAGCGCAGTGACCGATCCCAGCGCTCCGACCGTTGGCTCCAACACCGCACCTGGACCAGGGTGGGGAGCTGCCGTTCCCGGCGGGTTCCCCCAAAACGTGGTGAGCTATACTCAAACTGGCACCTACAGCCTGAGCTTCAAGCTGAACGGCTCCTATAACCCAACCTGGTACCTGTACAACGAGTTGGCACAGATTACTCCGATGCCTCAGCAGGCTTGGGACGAACTTTCCAGCTCTGGCCCGGTGGGCAACTCTGACTCAGCTGCGGAGACTCGGATCCTGGCGCCGGCATCAGCGGGTTTGCCTGCCAACTCCTACGTGCCGGCCAACCCGGGGACGGGGACGACCGGAGCCCTGGGGGTAGCCCAGTTCCTCAACAGCCAGTCCGAGGACCTCACCACCTATTCCACGAACCCTCTTTGGCAGGTGGTCGATGGCCCCTTTAGGCTTAGCCAATTCACCACTACTGGCTTCGTCAAGATGGTTCCCAACCCAAAATACTCGGGGTCACCCAAGCCGGCCATCAGCGCCTTCGAGGAGCTCCCATTCACGAGCGACTCCGCCGAGTTCAACGCGCTGCGCAGCGGAAGTCTGACCATCGGCTATATTCCGGTCCAAGATCTGGCCCAGAAAACGTCCCTTGAAAAGAGCCAGGGTTACAGCTACGCCCCTTGGTACATCTCGTCCTTCAATTTTGCCCGCTACAACTTCACGAATCCCACTGTCGGTCCCATCCTCAGGCAGCTCTACTTCCGACAAGCGTTTCAGTCGCTAGTCAACCAGCCGCTCTACATAAAGCAGTTCGGGGCAGGGACCGGGACGGTCACCAATGGGCCGGTGCCGACCTATCCGCCGAATAACCCAGATGAGAGTCCCCTGGAGGCCAAGGGATTGGTCTACCCGTATGACCCAGCCCATGCAGTCGCCTTGCTTAAAGACCATGGGTGGACTGTCAGTCCCGGCGGGAGCACGGTGTGCTCGAAGCCAGGCACTAGCTCTGGTGAGTGTGGGGCCGGCATCAGTGCGAACCAGCCTCTCACCTTCACCTTCCTCTATGCGAGCGGGGTAGTCCAGCTGAACAACGAAATGGAGGCATTACAGTCTGCCGCCTCCAAATATGCTGGGATCACCCTGCATCTCAGCACAACTCCTTTCGGCGTCGTGGTCGGCACCATACACGGAAACTGTACATACTCGCACCCATGCAGCAATTGGGACATAGCGGCAACGGGAGGGGGATGGGTTTACTCACCAGACTACTTCCCAACGGGGGGCGAGATTTTTGTTCCGGGAGCTGGTAGCAATGCTGGTTACTACTCCAGCTCAACGAACGATGCAAATATCGCCGCCACACATACCGCCTCTACCGAGCCCGCTGAAACTGCCGCTCTGTTCAAGTACGAAGACTATCTGGCCACCCAACTCCCTGATGTCTGGCTGCCGACAAACCCAGCTAGTCTGACCATTTATAGGAGTAATCTCAAGGGCTTGATCCCTCAAGGGATCTTCGCCGAGATCTACCCTCAGTACTACTCATTCTCCAGTTGATGTCAAGTGCCAGTCCGTCCCCATCGGGAGTTCCAGTGGTCGCGCAGCGGCTCCCGGTGGGGACGGTTGGCATCCTGGGGGGGCTTGGCCCCTTGGCGGGAGCCCACTTCTACCGGCGCTTGATCGAACACACCCCAGTCGTGGGAGATTCGCAGCACCTACCGGTTGTTCTAGTTTCCGATCCCACGATACCGAGTCGGCTCGACCACCTGCTCGATAGCGGACCCAGTCCGGTTCTGGCACTTGCTCATTTGGCGCAGTTTCTTGAGTCGGCAGGCGCGCAGTTGATCGTCATTCCATCGTCGACGGCACATGCTTACTATCAACCGATCCAAGACTCCGTTGGGGTTCCGGTTATAAACCTTCTAGCCGTGGTGGCCAACGCAATCGCGGCAGAGGGGTATCGGCGCCCCGCGCTCCTGGCCACGACGGCTACCGCGGTGCTTGACCTATACGGCCCATACCTGGCTCCACTGGCCTCTCCTGTGTACCCGGATGCGGCGTCCCAGGCAGACATACAGGAGCTTGTGGTCACCCTAAAGGGCGGTGGTGACCCGGGCCCACTCTCCGATCGACTGAGGGAGTTGGCCTCGCGTCCGTGGGCACAAGGAGCAGACTCAATCGTCTTGGGCTGCACTGAACTCTGCCTCTTCGATCTCCCCGATTTCAAGCTACCTGTCCTATCCAGTACGGACGAGTTGGCCGATGCTGTTCTCGGGCTGGTGGCCGGACGCTAGCCCCCAGCTAGGCCATCAGGGAGGCTAGATGGAAAGAACTCGTGAATCCTGCAACGACCATTCCGGGACAGCCTTGGCGATGTGGGGAAGCTGGGAGTTGGAATCTCTGCCGAGGAGGCGGTAGGGGCAGGCGGGCAGTGCGCTGTGAAGGCCGTGGCCGCTATAGAAGCCGGGCTCAGCGATCCGTCGAAGGTCTCCAGGATCGTCAAACTCACTGGCTACCCTGCCTTCGGGGCCGCGTTCACCAGTCAGCCCGACGCTATCGATGGTGCGAGCGGTCTTTGTGTCGCCAGCCCGGTAGAAGCTGGGTGCCACGCCCGTTCGGCCGTCGGAGTCGCTGGCCTGCCTCCGGACGTGCCCATTTGAGGGCGAGGGGAATGTTGGGGGTCGCCTGACGGTTGCCCCCGAGCTTGGATTGACAGAGTTCCAGGCGGCTCGCGTGTTTGGGGGACAGCTCTAAAAGCGCTAGAGTCGGTTTGGCGGAACCGGTCGCGAGCCGCGGTCAACCATGCTGAGGGGCACCTGTGGGACGCATCCATGCCTCGATGGCATCCGGGTGTGTGGGGATGGCCGCACTCAGGACTTTACAGCCGCCACTGGTTACCAGCACATCGTCCTCGATCCTGACCCCGATCCCACGCAGCTCGGAGGGAACGGTGGCGTCGTTGGGCTGGAAGTAGAGGCCGGGCTCGACGGTGAGAACCATGCCTTGCGTCAAGCGGCCATCGGTGTAGTGCTCCTGGCGGGCGTGGGCGCAGTCGTGGACATCCAGGCCCAGCATGTGACTGACCCCGTGCAGCGTGTAGCGCTGATGCAACTGAGACTCTGGCCGCAGCGACTCCTGGGCGGTGACGGGCAGAACGCCTAGCCGCTCCAGCCCCTTAGCCAGTACCTCTTGGGCCGCCCGGTTGGGGGCTAGGAAGTCGGCACCTGGCTTGACTGCCGCGATTCCCGCTTGCTGGGCCTGCCACACGAGTGTGTAGATGGCACGCTGGGCAGGAGTAAAGCGTCCATTGATGGGGAGGGTTCTGGTTATGTCTGCGGTATAGTAGCGGTCCGTTTCGACTCCCGCATCAAGCAGCAACAGCTCGCCGGGACGCAGGCGCCCGCTGTTGTGCCGCCAGTGGAGAGTGGTAGCGTGAGCCCCGGCGGCGGCGATAGTCGAGTAGCCAGTGTCGTTTCCCTGGCTACGAGCACGTTGGAAAAACGCTACCTCCACGTCGCGCTCGGTCTGGCACTGCGGGAGGGCGCGCACCACATCCTCAAACGCTTGCTCGGTTAGGTCGATAGCGTCCTGTAGCAGCTCTACATCCAGATCGTCCTTGACGAGGCGCATCTCCGAAAGGTGAATCTGAAGATCCTGGTCTGGCCCGGTCAAGTGGCGGGCAAACTCGTCAACTCTGGAGTCGAGGCCACGGAGCACTACACCTGCTGGATGAGTATCGATCACAGCTCCGAGGTCAGGCAACGGCGACGCCTCAAGCCCGAAGCGGGTGTAGGTGGCGGCCAGACCACGCCTGGGCCCGACCCAAAGCTCACCTTTGGTGCGGTCGGTAAAGAAGTCCGGGCGGCTGAAATCGGTCTCCGGCTCAACGTAGAGCCGGATCCGGTGGCCACCGTCGGAGCGTGGCTGCATTACCAGGACCTCGTCCGGCTCCCCTTCCCCGACGAGGTAGATGAACTCGGTACTAGGGCGGAAGCGGAACTTGGCATCAGCTGAGCGGGTGCGGACACTCCCACTGGGAATGACCACTAAGAGGCCGGAAAAGCGCCTCGAGACATCTTCGCGCCGAGCGCGGTAGACGGCAGCTCCCGGGATCGGAGTTACCGCTGTCCTCGGCCGTGCCTCCCAGCTTTCGGTCATGAAGCTCACCAATGCTTCAGGGGGAATGCGATCGTGGGCGGCGCGGGAACTCGGAAGCAAGGCGCTCGGGCCGTCGTTGGCGTGCTGGCGTGTCACAGTCTGAGTTTAGCTTGTGCGTTGACGAGGGCCGGACGTGGTTGCCGAGGCTGGCGGCCGAGCGCGCGGGTATGCCGGTGCGGGGTACCCAGACCGCAGGACCCCGCGCGGGAAGATGTGATCGCGATGAGCACGGCCGTGCGGACCGCTCGGAGAGGACCTTCAGTTCCGAACCGCCCAAACGAGCGCGCTGCCGATCTAGGCCGACCGGACACCACTTTCCCAGCGGCTAGGCCATTCTGCGGCTCACCATTGGCGGGGAGGTTGCCCCTCTGCTTGGCGAAGGAGAAGTGTCGCCCGCTCCGGTGCGTCGTCGCGAACTCCACTTCGCACCAGGCTCGTGTGCAGCCAGCGTTCTCCTCGGGGCACCGAGGTCGTCCGGCCGGTCGGGACGCGCTGCTGGTCCAAGTCTGACGGCCCTCGATGAGGGCAGCGCCGGTGAACTGTGGCAGAGGTAGGTGGCCGGTGGGGACGCGCAGCTTTACCTTCGACGTCGCAACTCACGTCCATGAACACATTCGAAGAAACGTATCCGGCCTTCGGCCCCGGGTAGGAAGTTGCCTTTTGGAAAGTTCCGCCGGGAAACTCAGCTCCTCAGCTCAAAGTCGGCGCGGATATCACCCACCGCAGACCCAACCCAGTTGCGGACCGGCTCTGCCAGGTGGGCCTCCAGCCGGGGCGGCAGGGGCTCGGGCAGGAGGCCAGCCAGCTCGAAGGCCCTGGCCGCGATCTGGGCCAAGCCCAGAGGTGAGCCCGATTCCAGCTTCACCACCACCGCCCGGCTGCCGTCAGGTGCGAGGGCGGCGAGGATGCCAGCGGCCCCGCTCTTGACCACTAGGCGGGCTCCCTCAGCCTCCATCACGACCGTGTCGAAGGCGTTGGTGCCAGCCACCAGGAAGGGATGGGCCGCCATGGCATCCAAGCAGCGGCGGAAGGCGGGGTCCGTCGCCGCCGCATGGCTCAAAGCCCGGGCGAAGTCCTCGATCGGGAGGCCAAAGGTGGGCAGCCCACAGCCGTCGATGCCGTAGGGGATGGCGGCCGGATCGAGGCCGGCATTTCGGCCCAGCCGAGCGGCGATCTCCTCCTGAAGGGGGTGGTGGCGGTCGAGGTAGGTTCCCAGGGGCCAGCCGCGATGGGCACAGACCGCCAGCATGGCGGCGTGCTTGCCGGAGCAGTTGTTGTGAATCGCGCTCGGCTGGTCGCCCCGAGCCAGCAGCTCGGCGGCAGCCTCCGGATCGCTGGGCAGATGCACTCCGCAGAGCAGGGCGCTCTCCGGCAGGCCGGCGGCCGCCAGAATTGCCCGCACCGCCTCCAGGTGGGCTGCCTCGCCGTGGTGCGAGGCGCCGGCGATGGCGATGCTGGAGTCTCCCAGCCCGAGGGCGTCGGCGGTCCCCGACTCCACGAAGCTGGTGGCCTGGAACGGCTTGAAGGAGCTGCGCAGGCTGCTGACGGCGCGGGGGTTTCCGGCCCACGCCACCAAGGCGCCCTCGCTGTCCACAACCGCGACGTGGCCCCGGATGACTGCCTCTTCGACCGGGCCTCGGAAGGCCCGAGCCAGGATCACGGCCTGGTCCATGGCCCGCGGCGGGCGTGGCCGCGACATTGCCGGCTGCCGCGGCGTGCCCGCGGGGTAGGCGGCAGCGGCGGCGCGATCCACATCCACTGGGAGCAGTTTAGGCGGCCGGACCTGACTCGTCTTGACGGCCCCTCCCCGAGGCGAGCCAGACTGGGCCGGTCTGGCCGGCGCTGTGAGCGGATTTCGCTTATGGGACCTCACCGAAGGCACGGCGGCGGTCGTGACGGGGTCCCCAGCGACAGCGCGCCGAAGGCGGACGCGCTCCTGCCAGCACCTGCGACTTCCAGATTCGAGCCGGCGTCGAGGCCCTGTTAATAAGGAGACCAAGGGGCTTGCTCTGAGCCGACACCACCCTTGCCCGGGGGCGGATCTCGGTCGGGCGCCCGGTTGCCCAGCCCGACGTCGCTGCCGTGATCGCCATCCTGAGCAGCGCGGATGGCTACCGGCCGCCCGCGAACGGGGCGCGTCCCGGCTGGGGCCGAGTGCTGCTCTCAGCCGGCCTTCAGCTTGCTCTCAGCTCACGTTAACCCGGGCGAGGTACCGTAATCTGGTCGGGCTGACGATCGCGACCGGCCGAAGCCAAGGCCAGGCGCGGTAGGGATTGGGAAACGGAGGCACGGTGAGGTCGCAATGGCAATTTTGAGGCGTTCCGTGCTGCTGGGTGTGCCTGCCCTGATGCTGCTGGTGGCCGGCTGTGCCAGCGCCGCGCCGCAGGGCAGCGTGCCCACGGTGGCCCAGATCCCGACTCCCTCCGCCTCTCAGGCAGGGCTGTCCCAGTCACTGCTGGCGCTCCAGGCCGACTACGTGAATCTCTACAAGGAGGTCAGCCCGTCGGTGGTCCAGATCTCCACGTCCCAGGACCTCGGGTCGGGGATCATATTCAACGTCCAGGGCGACATCGTCACCAACAACCACGTCGCCAACGGCTTCAAGAGCTTCACCGTGACCCTCTCCAACGGCAAGACCTACACCGGGACTCTGGTCAACAACTTCCCGGGCGACGACCTGGCCGTGATCCATATCAACGCCACCGGCCTGCACGCCGCCACCTTCGCCAACTCCTCCCAGCTCCAGGTGGGCGACATCGTGATGGCGATCGGCAACCCCCTGGGTTTCCAGAGCTCGGCCACCGACGGGATCGTCTCGGCGGTGGGCCGCACCGTCAGCGAGCCCAACGGCGTAACCCTGCCCAATGTGATCCAGACCAGCGCTCCGATCAACCCCGGCAACAGCGGGGGCGCCCTGGTGGACCTCGAGGGCCAGGTGGTGGGGATCCCCACCCTGGCAGCCCTCGACCCCCAGCTGGGCAGCAGCCAAGCCCCCGGCATCGGCTTCGCGATCCCCAGCAACGTGGTCACTGACATCGCCGGGCAGATCGTGAAGTACGGCAAGGTGGTCAACTCCAACCGGGCGTTCATCGGCGTCGATGTGGAACAGGTGACCAACAATCAAGGCCAGCCCAACGGGGTGCTGGTGGTCAAGATCACCCGCTCCCAGGTCAGCCAGGCCGGGCTCAAGGTGCAGGACGTGATCACCTCCATAAACGGGCACGCAACCTTGTCGGTCCAGGACCTGACTGACGCTCTGGCCAACCTGAGCCCGGGGCAGACAGTCAAGCTCGGGGTGACTGAGCCCAATGGCACCAAGACCACCATCTCAATCGTGCTGGGACAGCTCCCCGCGGGCGTTTCCTGAGCCAGCTCCTGTCTGGACCGTCGAGGTCCGCTCGGCCGTGGCACCGGCCGTGGCCTACCATGGGGGGCGGAGCCAGCAGCCATATTTGGAGGGTTGAGTGCCATGAGTGACCCAACCATCGACGCCGCGGCCGACCAGCAGCAGGTGGCCTGGATCAGGACCCCCTACCACGCGCCCATCCTGGACCTCCAGGGGAACAGCTTTGGCACCACCGAGTCCCTGCTCGGGGACGAGGCAGAGGACATCTTCCACGGCCTGGCTGTGAAGCTCTCCGACGGGGGGCATCTGGTCGAGGTGGCTGCCGCCAACGTGGTCAGGATCACGCTGGCGGCGGTCCACACCGACCTCGGCCCGGAGGCCGTAGCCCAACTGCCCGCCTATCGGGAGGAGCGGTGGTACCACCTTGGCGAGGGAGGTCTGTTCCGCAAGCATGCGGAATGGAAGGACGGCTGAAGGTCTCGGCTGCTGACTACCGGCGGCAATAGGACCGTGGCTAGCCGGGCTGTCGCCAAGCTGGCATGAGGCGCTGGCTGGCGGTCGCTGCGGCCGTGGCGGTGGTGGCGGCCGCGACCGCCATCGCCATTTCGCGCGAGTCCTCGGCCGGGTCGGGACGACTTTTGATCTTGACCACGGTAGTGCGGCCCGCCCCCTCCGGGCCGGTGAGCGCCCGCTTGGTCGGGCTCCGGGTGATGGCTGCCGGGGGCTCCTGGGAGACCATCTCCGTGGCGCCGGCGACCGTGGCCCTGCCGGGAGCCTACCTGGCTCCCAACGCAGCCAACCTAGCCCAGGTGAGCCTGGCGGCTGGCAGCTACAAGGGGGCCGAGCTGGAGCTGAGGACAGGTGCTGGTGGCCACATCCGGGACTCCCAGGCCGTCGGCTTTCAGGTGATCCGCAGCCAGACGACGCCGCTCCTGTTCAGCTTCAAGGTGGCTCCGGGCCCAGATCTGGTCCCGGCGGCCGCCTATGGTGGCAGCAGCCAGGTAACCTTCGGCCTGGCCCTGGCCTCCGATCAGATCCAGTCCGTGCCCAACACGAGTTTCGTCAATCAGCAGGGGCAGCCCGTCCGCCTCAGCCAGTACCGGGGCAAGGTGGTGGTGCTGGCCTCATTTCTGACCGAGTGCCAGGAGACCTGTCCTCTGGTGGCGGCCGCCCTGCTCCAGCTCCGGCAGCTGCTGCAGCGGCACGGTCTGGCCAACCAGGTCCAGATCGTGGAGGTGAGTCAGGACCCCAGCCATGACACTCCGGCCATCCTCAGGAAATACCAGCGCTATTTCTCCCTGCCCTGGCCGCTGCTGACCGGGAGCACGGCGTCCGTCAACTCCTTCTGGTCTCGCCTGGGGGTGCCCCCGGTCCAGGCTCTGGCCTGGGGCGGCCCCGCCCCGATCGACCTCTTCACGGGCCAGCCGGAGCCCTCCAACCTGGTCCACGCCTCCGTGGTGGAGCTGATCAACCCCCAGGGTTACATCGTCACGGTGATGCAGGCCTGGCCGACCCTGGGGGCGGGCGTGATCCCCAGCACGATCTACAAGTACCTCGACGCCCAGGGCCGCTCGGAGCAGCGGAAAGGTGGATCCTGGACGCCCCAGACAGTCCTCCAAGCGATCACTCCGCTGCTCCAGCAGGAACGCCAGGTGACCGCCTTCCCCGGAACCAGCGCAGCCGTTCCCGGTCACCTGGCCCCGGCTTTCACCCTTTCGGCCAGCGACGGCGGCCAGGTCAGCTTGAGCCAGCTCCGGGGCCATCCCGTGATGCTCGATTTCTGGGCCAGCTGGTGCGCCAACTGTCGGGCGGACATGGCCCTGGTGGCCAAGGCCGCCAGCGAGTACCGAGCCCAGGGGCTGCGCGTGGTCCTGATCGATGACCAGGAGTCGGTGGCGGTCGCGACCCATTTCCTCCGCAGCATCGGAATCCACCTGCCCACGCTGCTGGACAGCCAAGGCAAGGTGGCTCAGGGCTACGGCCTGCCAGGGCTGCCGGTGGCGGTTTTCATCGGCCGCAGCGGCCGGGTCTCCTCCCTGGTCCTAGGCCAGCTCGAGCCAGCCCAGCTGAGGGCGTCCGTAGCCCGGGTGCTGGCCAGGTGAGAGGTGCCCGGAGCTGGCCCCAGCGTGGTGCGATGGCCCTGTGAGCCGCTGCCCCGACCGAAATCGAATGCGGCGCGCGGGGGCTCAGATCGAGATGTGACAGGGGCCGGGGAGCTCGCCCCGGCCCCTGTTCGCCACTCCTCGGCTGCGTCAGCTTGGCCCAAGGCGGTAACTTGGAGCCATGCGAACGGTGGCTGGCCGCCGGCTGAGCAGGGGAGGGGTCGGGGGATGATTGCCGATTCGGCGCCGGGGTCACTCCCGACCGCCTTCCCGACCGAGGCGGGGCAGGTCTCGGCGGGCACCTCCCGATATCGCATTGTGCGCACCCTGAGGCTCCGGAATGAGAACCGCCCCGGGGTGCTGGGGGAGGTGGCCACCGCCATCGGCCGGGCCGGAGGCAACCTCGGCGACATCAGGACCGTGGAGCGGGGCTCCCACAATGTGGTTCGGGACATGGACGTCAGCACCACTGACCTGGGCATGCTGGAGGATGTCCTGGCGGCGGTCCGGGCGCTCCCGGACACCCACCTCCTGGACGTCCGCGACGAGGTGCTCCGGGTTCACCTGGGCGGCAAGTTGCGGATAACCCCGCGCTATCCGGTGCGGACCGTGGCCGACCTGCGCCACGTCTACACCCCGGGGGTGGCCGAGGTCTGCCGCCTGATCGAGGCCGACCCCAGCATGGCAGACCGCTACACCGGGATCGCCAACTCAGTGGTGGTGGTAACTGATGGCACAGCGATCCTGGGCCTGGGCAACATCGGCCCCGTGGCTGGCATGCCCGTGATCGAGGGGAAGTGCGCCTTGATGTCCCAGCTGGTGGGAATCGACGCCTATCCGCTGCTCATCCAGCCCGGTCCGTCGGACCAGATCGTGGACGCCTTGGCGGCCATCAGCGCCACTTTCGGCGCAGTCCAACTGGAGGACTTCGCCGCGCCCCATTGCTTCGAGGTCGCCCCTGCCCTCCAGAGCCGGGTGGGGGTCCCGGTCATGCACGATGATCAGCATGGCACCGCCACCGTGGTCTTGGCCGCCGTGCTGCGGGCGGCGGCCATGACCGGCCAGGATCTGAGTCAGCTGACCGCCGGTGTCATCGGTCTGGGCGCCGCCGGCTCGGCGATTGCCCAGCTGCTGATGCACTATCAGGGCAAAACCGTCTACGGGACAGGTCGGACGCCCGACTCCGTGGACCGGCTCCGCCTGGCCGGCGGGGTCGCCGTCGAGATGGATGAGCTGATGGCTCGCTGCGACTTGGTGGTGGCGGCGACCGCTCAGCCCGGCCTGATCCGGCCCGACCAGGTCCGACCCGGGCAGATCATCTTCGCCATCTCCAATCCGCTCCCGGAGATCGAGCCTGAGCGGGCGATGGCGGCCGGGGCGCGGCTGGCCGTGGACGGCGCCGTGGTCAACAACCTGCTGGGGTTCCCGGGCCTCTACCGGGGAGCGCTCGACGCCCGGGCGCGCCAGTTCAACACGGAGATGTTCGTCGCCGCCGCTCTCGCGATCGCGTCCCGAGCCCACGACGGAGAGGTGGTGCCTGACTCCCTGGATCGGGAGGTGCATCAGGCGGTGGCCAGGGCGGTGGCCCGGGCCGCGATGGACACCGGTGTCGCCCGGGTCGAGCCACCCCCGGACTACTTCGAGGAAGGTTCGCTACCCTATCGTCCGCTGAGCTGAATCCTGCGCCGCCTTACGATGAACAGGTGGTGATCGAACTCGTGGCGGAGGCGGAATTGGACCAGATCCGGCCGCTCCTGCTCGACCTGCTCCAGGCAGAGCAGGTCGGGGCCGGAGAGACGGCTCCGGCGCGCTCCGACCTCGACGCCTGGTTGCCTCGCACCAGAGCCAACTTTCAGGGCGAAAACCACATCTTCGCGGCTCGCGACGGGGACCGGGTGCTGGGCTTCTGCTGGTGCGTGCTGTTCGACCCTGGAACCGGCCTCGAGGGCGAGGTCGCCGAACTCTATGTCCGGCCCGAGGCCAGAGGCGACCGGCTCGCGAGCCGTCTGGTGGAGCGCGCCGTGGAGTTGTTCGCCTACCGTCGGGTGACCTTCGCCTGCGTCTGGACCAGGCCCGACAACCAGGCCGCCCTCAGGGCCTATCGCGGTGCCGGCTTCGCTCCCACGGATCAGCTGATCCTGACTTGGTATCCGTGAATGGGATCCGCTGACAGCGCGGTGCCATCCGAGGCCATCGCCGAGCGCCCGCTGGCCCTGCGCCTGGGCGCGGTAGCGGTGGTGGCCGCCATCGTGGGGGTGGTGGTCGGCGGCGGCGGCAGCTTCCTGCTGCTGCGGCACTACTACTCCACCGCCCCAGCCCAGGTCACGATCCGAAATATCACGTCCGGGGGCGGTTCCAAGACCACGTCCCTGAGCGCGGTGGTGTCCCAGGTGGCGCCGTCAGTGGTGGAGGTGGTGCGGCAGCAGGGGGCGTCGAAGGCCTCCGCGAGCAGTACCTCCAACGGTTTCGTGGCCAGCTCGACCGGGCTGATCGTAACCAGCGAGGGAGCCGTGGCTGGTGCCGCCGGAGTCGACGTGGTGCTGCCATCTGGCAGCGTTCTGCCGGCCACCATCGCGGCCGCGGATGCCGCCACCGGGGTGGTGGTGTTGCAGGTCAGTACGACCAACCTGCCGCCAGCCCTGACCTTCGCCGCCAACACTCCGCTGGGGGCTGCGGTGATCGCGGTGTCACTTCCCCTGGGGGGGACGGCGAGTATCGATGTGGGAACCGTCAGCGAAATCGGACTGACCGCCACGGTGCCGGATCCGGCCGCCAGCTCCGGGACCTCTGTCGTGGATGGCCTGGTCCGTACCGACGCCCCCGAGCCCCAGGGCAGCTCGGGCGGTCCCCTGGTCAACACTGCTGGCCAGGTCATCGGCATCATGACCGGCCAGCGGATGGAGCCCCAGGGCCAGGGGAGCACCTCCGCCTTCGGCTTCGGTCTCGACGCCACCTACGCCAACTACCTGGTTCAGGCGATCGCCGCGACTGGAGGGGGGCCCAAGCCCGTCGGGCTGGTGTCCAGGTGGTTGAACCCGGCCTCGGGGGCGGCGACCGGGCTGCCCAGTGGAGCCCAGGTGCTGGCGGTCAGCCCCGGATCGGCGGCCAGCGTGGCCGGGCTGCAGGTCGGAGAGGTGGTGACCGCTGTCGACGGGACCGCTGTTCAGGGCACCGGCGCGCCTCGCTTTCCCGACCTGACCGACCTGCTGATCTCCTACGGTCCCGGTGCCGTGGTGGCGGTAACCGCAGTCAAGGCGGGTGTGACCCAGCAGCTTTCGCTTACGCTTCCAACTGGCTGACGCGGTCCCGGCCGGTCGCGGGGCCGGGCGCTTCGGGTTTGGGAGGCACACCTTTGGACATCACCTGGTTGGGCGGGGACACCCTTTTGCTGCGCGGCAGGGAGGCCAAGGTTCTGGTCGACCCCTCGGGGTCGGACCTGGAGGCCGCCGCCCGCGCCGGGGCTGACATCCTGGTCGGGGGGCTGGGCGCTCAGAACCTGCTCCGACCCGAGTCCGGGCCTCAGGTGGTGGCCCGCCCCGGCGAGTACGAGCTGCACGGGGTCAGCGTGCGCGGCGTGGCCCTGAAAGAGGGCACGGCCTTCGTCACCGAGGTGGATGAGGTTGCGGTCTGTAGCTTCGGTGCCCTGCCCACGGAGATTTCCGAGGAGATGCTGGAGGCTCTCGGCGTGATCGATGTGCTGGCGGTGTCGTTGCTGGGCGGGGCGCCGGCTCGAACCGTCGCCGTGGCTGAGCTGGTGTCGCGCCTGGAGCCGGCGGTCATGGTGCCGACCGGCTACGAGCCGGCGGCGGACCTCGTCACCGGCGAGCTGACCGCCTTCGTCAAGGAGATGGGCCTGGCTCAGGTCAGCGCCCAGTCCAAGCTGACCCTGACAGGGTCGGCGGGAGGCACGGAGGACACCCGGGTCATGATCCTGGAGCCACGACGCTGACCCGGCGTGGTAGGATCCGCCCACATGGGTGGTGTCCTCCTGTGTGCCGGGGCTAGGGGTTGATGGCGAAGTTCATTTTCGTCACCGGCGGAGTCGTTTCCGGGATCGGCAAGGGCATCACCGCAGCCTCGCTGGGGACAATTCTCAAAGCGCGGGGGCTGCGCGTCTCGCTGCAGAAGCTGGACCCCTACATCAACATTGACCCCGGCACCATGTCGCCTTACCAGCATGGCGAGGTTTTCGTCACCGACGATGGCGCCGAGACTGATCTCGACCTGGGCCACTACGAGCGCTTTGTGGACACCAACTTGAGCAAGGCCAGCAACGTCACCACCGGCAAGATCTACAGCGAGGTCATCGCCAAGGAGCGTCGCGGCGACTTCCTGGGGGCCACGGTGCAGGTGATTCCTCACATCACCAACGAGATCAAGGACCGGGTCCGCCGGGTGGCCGAGGAGTCGGAGGCCGAGGTGGTGATCGTGGAGGTGGGAGGCACCGTGGGCGACATTGAGTCGCTGCCCTTCCTGGAGGCGATCCGTCAGCTCAAGAACGATGTCGGCCGGCGCAACACCTTCTACGTGCACGTGACCTTGGTGCCCTACGTGGAGGCCAGCGAGGAGTTCAAGAGCAAGCCCACCCAGCACAGCGTGCAGACGCTGCGAGGGATCGGGATCCAGCCGGACGCCATCGTCTGCCGATCCCGCCAACCGCTGGGAGCTGGGGTCAGGGACAAGATCGCCCTCTTCGCCGACGTCGAGCCGGAGGCCGTGATCAGCGTGCCTGACGCGCGCACCATCTACCAGGTGCCCCTGATGCTGGAGGCCAGCGGGCTCGGCCGCTACCTGGTGGAGCAGATGGCGCTGGAGACCCCTCCGGTGGACCTGCAGCGCTGGGAGCGGCTGGTGGAGCAGATCCTCTCCGCCACCGAGAAGGTGACGGTCGGCGTCGCCGGCAAGTACGTGGCCCTGCCTGACGCCTACATCAGCGTCACCGAGTCCCTGCGTCACGCCGCGGTCGCCCACGGGGTCGGCCTGGAGCTGCGCTGGATCAACACCGAGACCCTCGAGCCGGGCGACCCGACACCCTTCGAAGGCCTGCACGGCCTGGTGATTCCAGGCGGCTTCGGCCACCGGGGCATCGAGGGGAAGATCGCCGCCTCCCGGTACGCCCGCAAGCACCAGGTCCCCTTCCTTGGCCTATGCCTAGGGATGCAGTGCGCCTGCATCGACATTGCTCGAGAGGCGCTGGGCACCGAGGACGCCAACAGCACCGAGTTCAACGCCTTCACCGAGAACCCGGTGATCGACCTGTTGCCGGAGCAGCGCGACGTCGCTGACCTGGGGGGCACCATGCGGCTGGGCCTGTACCCCTGCAAGCTCGAGCCTGGCACCAAGGCCGCGCTAGCCTACAACGAGCCGGTGGTCTACGAGCGCCATCGCCATCGTTTCGAATTCAACAACCGCTACCGCGACGCTTTGGAGAAAGCCGGGGTGGTGTTCAGCGGGACCTCTCCTACGGGCCGCCTTGTGGAGATCATGGAGCTGCGCAACCACCCCTTCTTCGTGGGTAGCCAGTTCCATCCCGAGTTCCGCTCCCGCCCGCACCGCCCTCACCCTTTGTTCCACGATTTCATGGCCGCCTGCCTGGCCCGGGCGGGTTTGGCAGTCGAGCCCGAGCTGCCTCAGGACCCTGCGGTCGCCGAGGTGTGAGCTCGGCGGCTGAGCTGAGGCCGCTCCTCAGCGACGCGACCGGGGAGATGGTGGTGGCCCCGCCCGGGTGGGCCGCCGTGGGGCAGAGCGGGTCAAGGGCGGTCGAGCCGCGTGGGTGGATACCACTGCCCGCCGGCACCACTCTCATGCATCTGCCCGACCGCCCCGGGTTGGGCCGGCGCCGGAGCGGCGAGGTGGCCCCGATCTTTGGGAGCCATCCCTGGGCGGTTGCAGCGGTGCTCCCGGTCGGCTATCTGCGCCTGCTGCTACCTGCGCACCGGCGCTTGCCGGGAGCGGCGGTGCTGCCTCTCTACGGTTACGCAGCGGTCGCTGACCGCAGGGGCGAGGTGGTGGTGGCGGCGCAGCGAAGCGATGACTTCTCGCCCTGGATGGGGGCGCGCCCGTCCCGGGCTCAGCTGGCGGAGGCGGTGGCCGAGGTGCAGCGGCGGCTACCTCGCAGCCGGGTGATCGCCCAGCTCAGTGTCTGCGCCCTCCAGCACAACTGCCTGACCGCCCAGAACACGTTCCTGGGGCGCGACGAGGGGGCGTTGCCAACCTCGGCCGCCTGCAACGCCGACTGCCTGGGATGTATTTCGCTGCAGACCGACTCCGGCGCTCCCACGCCTCAGCCCCGGATCCCCAGGGCACCCACCGCAGACGATCTGGTCGCCGTGGGCAGCCAGCACCTGGAGCGCGCCACTGCTTTCGGGCAGGTCGGCATGGTCAGCTTCGGGCAGGGATGTGAAGGTGAGCCGCTGCTGCGCGAGCGGGCCCTGATCTCGGTGGTGGCCGAGCTGCGGGCCCGTCATCCCGCCGCCACTATCCACATAAACACCAATGGCAGCCGGCCTCGGGCCCTGGAGCGGCTGATGGGGGCCGGGGTCAACAGCTGCCGGATCAGCGTCTTCAGCTTCGAGCAGCGGCTGTTCCACGCCTACTACCGTCCCCGGGGATACCGCATCCAGGAGGTTTTGGAGTCCTGCCGCACCGCCCGCAGCATGGGCGCTCAACTGACCATCAACCTGCTCACCTTCCCTGGGGTGACCGACATCCCCGAGGAGGTGGAGCGGACGATCTTCAACCTCGCCGACCTGGAGGTCGACCAGCTCCAGCTGCGCAGCCTCAACGTGGACCCGCTCTGGCTTCTCAGCCGGCTTCCGGAGCTGCCCCCGGGCATGGGCCTGGCCAGGGTGGTCGAGGCCTTGCGGAGCCGGCTGCCCCGGGTCGGCCTGGGCAACTTCACCAGGCCGCTGGCGGCCACCGTGTGACGGGGTGCCCACCTGACCAGCACGCCCCTGGGCGACTGGCGCTTGGGGCTGCCAGCGCATTCAGATTCGCCCACCAGGCAGCCGACTGCCTGGCCGGATCTTGGATGGTGGCTCGGTTGGTTAGGGGGGATCTGCGCCGAGAGGCGGAGCAGGGCTGAGGGTCGGCGAAGCGACCTGTGCTAAAGTTTAAGTCCCTCATGAAAGCAGCCATCCATCCCGAGTACTACCACGACGCGGTGGTTACCTGTTCCTGTGGCAACACCTTCACCACCGGCTCCACGATGCCAACGCTCCACACTGAGGTGTGCAGCGTCTGCCATCCATTCTTCACCGGCCAGCAGCGCATCATCGACACCGGCGGTCAGGTCGAGCGCTTCCGGCGACGCGCCCAAAGGGCGCAGCAGTAGCACCGGGCCTCCGCAACCGCGGATGGCCCTGAGAGGCTGAGCCCGTGCTGAACCCCAACCTGGAGGCGCGTCTGCACCAGGTCCGCCTGCGTCATCAGGCCCTGGTCGCGGAGATGGAGGCACCCCAGGGAGAATTCGATCCCGCCCAGGGGGAGCGCTTGGGCCGCGAGCTGGCCCAGCTGCGACCAGTGGTCGAGCTCCTGGTGGCCCTTGAGCGCTCCGAGTCGGCAGCCGAGGAGGCCCGGAGTCTGGCTGACTCTGAGTCTGAGGAGACGATGCACGCCTACCTGGAGGCTGAGGCCCAGCGCGAGCGCGAGCGTCAGGAGTCCCTGATCTCGGAGTTGAAGCTGATGCTCCTGCCCAAGGACCATGACGATGATCGCGACGCGGTGGTCGAGATTCGGGCTGGCACTGGCGGCGAGGAGGCCGCCCTCTTCGCCGCCGACCTGCTCCGGATGTACCTGCGTTTTGCGGAGCGCCAGCGCTGGCAGGTGGAGATGCTGGACGGCTCCCCCAGCGAGGGTGGGGGCTTCAAAGAGGTCACGGTCGAGGTGCACGGCAAGGGGGTCTATGGCCACCTCAAGTTCGAGAGCGGAGTCCATCGCGTCCAGCGGGTGCCCAAGACCGAGGCCCAAGGCAGGATCCACACCTCGGCCGCCAGCGTGGTGGTGCTGCCCGAGGTGGAGGATGTCGAGGTCGAGGTGAACGAAGAGGACCTTAAGATCGACGTCTACCGTTCCACCGGGCCCGGGGGCCAGAGTGTCAACACCACCGACTCGGCGGTCCGAATCACCCATCTCCCCACCGGCCTGGTGGTCACCTGCCAGGATGAGAAGTCCCAGCACAAGAACCGCGCCAAGGCGCTGCGGGTGCTGCGCTCCCGACTCTACGACCGGATGAAGGCCGAGCGCGACGCCGAGCTTCAGGAGACCAGGCGTTCCATGGTCGGCCGGGGCGACCGCAGCGAGAAGATCCGGACCTACAACTACTCCGACAACCGGGTCACCGACCACCGTATCGACCTCAAGCTCTACCAGCTCTCCCGGGTCATGGACGGTGAGCTGGACTTGGTGGTCTCTCCGCTGCAGCAGGAGGAGCAGGCTCGCCGCCTCTCCGGAGAGCCAGAGGAGTAGGTCCTCTGCCTGTCTTCCCGCCTAGCGGTGGCTGCCCGACGACTCCGAGGGCTGACTCCGGCCCGGTCAGGGCGATGGTTTGCGGTCGACCTCTGGGTGCCTGCTCGGATCGTCAGCTCCCGGGGACACCGCGACGCTTCCCAGCTCAGACTCCGTCGCGAGCAGGCTGAGCTTGCGCGGGAGCCCCCATCGGTAGCCGCCGGTGGACCCGTTGGCGCCCACCACCCGGTGGCAGGGGATGGCCAGGGCCACCGGGTTGGCGGAGCACGCGCGCCCCACCGCCCGTGCCGCTTTCGGGGCGCCCACGGCGGCGGCCACCTCCTGGTAGGAGCGCGTCTGGCCAGGCGGAATGCGGCGGAGCTGTGCCCAGACCAGGGCCTGGAAGGCGGTGGCGGGTACGTCCAGGGGGAGCGAGCCGAGGAGCTCGCGTCCCTCGATGTGGTCGCACAGAGCCTTGGTCAGAGGTTCCAGCCGGCCGGGGGCCCAGACCAGCTCGGCGGCGGGAAACCGTCGCTGCAGTCGAAGATCGGGCTGGTCCTCCCCGAACTCGACCGCACAAATGCCCGTGGCGGTGGCCGCAACTAGCAGCGTGCCCAGCTTGGAGTCCACGCACGAGTACCAGATGGTGACTCCGGCGCCGCCCCGGCGGTAGGTGGAGGGGGCCATCCCCAGGGCCGTCTGGGCCCCCTCGTAGAAGCCTCTCGCGGAGCCGTATCCGGCACCGTACACGGCCTCCGTGACGGTGGCGCTGGTCGCGATCAGCTGGCTCGCCCGGCGCATCCGGCTGGCGGCCTGGTACTGCCCAGGGGTGACTCCGGTGGCGTTCCGAAAGACCCTGAGGAGGTGGGAGCGCGAGCAACCTGCGACCAGGGCCAGTTCGGCCAGAGAGACCCTGCCGGAGGCCGCAGCGATCTGGGCACAGGCGCCGGCGACCAGCTCCAGCCCGGTGTCCCCAGGGGAGACGGCCCCATCCGGATGGCAGCGCCGGCATGGTCGATAGCCCCCCGCCCGGGCCGCTTCAGAGCTGGGGAAGGTCACCACGTGGCGCCGCTGGGCACGGCGGGCTGGGCAGCCCGGGCGGCAATAGATGCCGGTAGTGGTGACCGCATAGACGAAAGCGGCGGAGCGGTCACGTTCGGTGATCGCCAGCCAGCTGCTGTCGTCAGGCGGTCGGGCGGCGCTGATCACGTGCCAACTCTAGGTCGCGAGCCGCCCGAGGCACCATCCGAATGTTGCTCGCAAATTCGAGCCGGGATGACCGGTATCGGCGCCTCCGGGACTCAGCTGCCGGGGACTATGGACTCGTGAGCCGCCGGGGCGGCCTCGCCGCGGCGCCGGCGGCCCCCTCGATGCCGCCGGCGAGATCGGGTGCGCGGTTGCGCGGTGGCACCCCCGTCTGTGGCCACCGCGCTTGCCGCGGCGGGGCGCCGAGTCGGGCGCACCAGGGGACGCGGCCCAGGTGGCATCCCGACTGCGACCAGGTCCCCCAGGGTGCGCCACCCGTGTTCCAGCCGACCGATCTCCACCAGTCTGACGAAGCAGTCGGCAGTGGCCTCCGCGTCGGCGAGCGCGAAGTGAGGATGTCTGTGGGTCACCTCCAAGCGTTCACAGAGGCGCTCCAGCCCGATGGTGTCCCTCAGATCGAAGAGGAAGCCCGCGATCCGGGAGGTGTCCAGGTGATGGTGCGGGGGCGGGCGGTCCAGTGCCTTTGACACCAGCCGGGTGTCGAAGGCGTCGGCACTGTGCTCCACCAGGATCGCCGCCCGCGCGAAGTCATGAAAGGTCAGGGCCACGCGCCGCAGGGAAGGGGCGCCGGTGAGCATCGAGCGGGTGATGCCGTGGACCCGTCGGGCGTAGGGGTTGATGTGGTCGGTGGTGTGCACCAGGCTTTCCAGAAGAAGGGGGGGCTCGGCGGCGCCAGCCTCGCTAACCCGGAAGCGCACCGCTCCCAGCTCGACCATCCGGTCGGGAAAGTGCCCCGTGGTCTCGCAGTCCAGGCTCACAAAGGTGATGTGGGACAGCTCGGTATCCAGCGGGATCTTGGAGAAATGCCCATCCTCAGCGGGGTCAGAGTGCCCGTCCAGCAGGGTGAGCGGGTTGTGAAAGGGTGCCAGCTCCTGACTCGCAGGTCCCAGCCGGGCCACCAGCCGGTCCCCGGGCGCCCCCGGTGGCCGCTCCCGGCCCCACTTCAGCTTGAGCTTCGGTGCGGCCACCGGGGCAGCGTCCTGACTCGGGTCGGCTTCGTCAGGCCGTGGTTCTCCGGAGTTGGTCAACTGCACGACTCTCAATCCTAACCAGTGCGGCCATCGGCTCGGGTTCGATCGATCGGTCGGGATATACTCGAACTCAGATTGCCATTCCTAGCCACCGGTATCAGTCACCACCTCGCGTCGCTGCCCATCCGCGAGCAATTGCACCTGGACGATGCCCAGGTGGTGGAGTCGCTGGGAGCCATCGTCGCCCACGCCGGCTTGAGCGGAGCGGTCTGCCTCAGCACCTGCAACCGGACCGAGTTCTATCTCAGCACCAGGGACGAGCGGGCCTCACGGCTGGCCACCTCTCGATTCTTCCACTACGTCGCTCCGACCCCGGAATTCTCGGAGCTGGTGTTCAGCCACGCCGGCGCCGACGGCCTCCGGCACGTGATCAGAGTCGCCAGCGGCCTCGACAGCATGATCCTGGGGGAGTCGCAGGTGCTGGCCCAGTTCAAACGTGCCCATCGGCTGGCCCTGGAGGCCGGCACCATGGACGGCGAGCTCGACTTGGTCATGCGCCGGGCCGTAGAGACCGCCAAGCTGGTCCGCAGCACGACCGGGATATCGCGGCAGGCTGTGGGGTTCGGGCAGGTGGCGCTCCAGATTGCGCAGTCGAGGCTGGGCGACCTGCGCGGGCAGGGAGCGGTCATCCTGGGCGGCGGTACTGTGGGCGGGGCGGCGGCCCGGCTGCTGCGCCGCGCCGGCGCCGACCCGCTCTTGGTGGTGCGCCGGGGACCGCGGGCGACAGCCCTCGCGGAGGCGCTGCGCGCCGAGCTGGTGGAGATCGGCGACCTGCCCGCGCTGGCGCCCCGCTTCGGGGTGGTCGTCTGCAGCACCACCAGCGAGTCTCGGGTCCTCAGCCGAGAGATGGTGGCGGCCATGCGCCGGGCCCAGCCCGCCGGGGGCCGGTTGCTCATTCTGGACCTGGCGGTGCCCCGAGACGTCGAGCCCGAGGCGGCCGACTTGACCGGGGTTGAGCTGCTGGACATCGACCACCTGGGGGATGTCGTGGCTGCCAACCTGGGCGCCAGGGAGCGGCATCGGCCTCGGGCCGAGAGGGTGGTGGAGGCAGCGGTGACCCAGCTGGTCGAGGAGTTGGGGGGGCGCGGCGCAGCCCCCCTGATCGCCGCGCTGGTGGATCGCGCCGAGGTGGTCAGGCAGGGGGAGCTGCGCCGCGCGATCTCTCGGATGGGGGTCGTGAGCGAGTCGGAGCGGGCCCATCTCGAGCGCCTGACCCAGGCCATCGCCGCCAAGCTGATGCATCAGCCAATCACGTTCCTGCGCCAGCATGCCGATGATCCCCAGCGCCGGAGGGTGCTCGAGGAGGCTTTCGGGCTGGCGCCGGCGGAGGCAGACGCCGAGGTTTGATCACACTTGCCACCAGGGGCAGTGCCCTGGCATTGGCCCAGTCCAGAATCGTGCTGGCCGAGCTGCGCCTTCGAGCCCCTGGGCTGGAGGTTGGCCTGGAGGTGATCGACTCCGATGGCGACCTCAATCCTCACTCCGCGGTGCCCGATCTAGAAGGCCAGGGCTGGTTCTCATCGAGGTTGGAGCAGGCCCTCCTGGAGGGCCGCGTGGACGCCGCGGTCCACAGCGCCAAGGACCTTCCCTCGGAACTGCCGTCCGGGTTGCGGGTGGGAGCCTATCTGAGGCGCGAGGATCCTCGCGATGCCATGGTTACGGTCGGCAATCGGAGTTGGCGGGATCTACCCAAGGGGGCTCGGGTTGGGACCTCGTCGCCACGCCGGGGGGCGCAGCTGCGGGCGCTGCGGCCGGACCTTGAAGTGGTGCCCATGCGGGGCAACCTGGACACCCGCCTGCGGCGCGTGGAGGCCGGCGAGATCCCAGCTGTGATGGTGGCGGCAGCCGGCCTGGCCCGGCTTGACCGAGCCCATCTGGGGCAGGTGCTGGACCCCCATCTGGAGTGCACCCCGGCCCCCGCCCAGGGCGCGATCGCGCTGGAGGTCAGGGTGGGGGCAGAACTGGACGGGCTGGCGGCTGTACTCGACGATCCCCCCACCAGGCTCTGCGTCGAGGCAGAGCGTGCGGTGCTGGCCGCCATGGGGGGCGGGTGCCGCCTTCCGCTGGGCGCCCTGGCGGAGGCGGTGAGCGTCGACCAGTTTGCCCTGACTGTGGCTTGGGCTCCTCCGGAGCAGCCCTTCCAGATGCTGCGAAGGTCAGGTAGCGTTCCCGCGCCGGAGCTTCTCGACCTGGCGCTGGGGTTTGCCGCCGAGCTGCGCCGGTGAGCCCGGCCGCCCGGCCGCACTCCGGGCTTGAGGGGCAGCTGGTGCTGGTCACCAGGGCGGCCCATCAGGCGCCGGCTCTGGCCAGCCTGCTGGCGGCCGCCGGCGCGGTGCCGATCTCGATTCCAGTGATGCGGCTGGATCCCCTCCTGGCGCCGGGCCAGATCGAGCAAGTCCAGGGGCGCATCTGGGACGGGGGCTTCGACGACCTGGTCTTCACCAGCGCCAACGCGGTGACGCTGCTGCTGGCCGGCGCGCCGGCCGGACCGCCGCCGGGTTTGCGGGTGTTCGCGATCGGGCCGGGCACGGCTGCGGGCCTGCGGGCGCAGGGCTGGGGGGCCGAGCTCCTGCCAGAGGGTTTCATCGCGGAATCCCTGGCCGCTCGGATGGTGGAGCTGGGCGTGGCGGGGAGACGGGTCCTCTTGCCCCGGGCAAAGGGAGCTCGCGAGGTGCTGCCCGAGCTGCTGGGCCGGTCCGGAGCTCTGGTCGAGACCCTGGACCTGTACCGGATGGAGCCAGAGGAGGCCATGCGGGCGAGCCTCCAGACGGCCCTGACGGAGGGTGGCCTGAGCTGGGTAACCTTCACCAGCGGCAGTTCCGTCAGCTGCTTTGTGGAGCTCGCTGGCGATATTCCGCTGCCGGACGGCTGCGCGGTGGCTTGCATCGGGCCGGTCACGGCGGCCGCCCTGCGCCGGGCTCGGTTCGAGCCACGGGTGGTGGCTCTGACCCACAGCATGGAGGGCTTGGTCGAGGCGCTGGCTGCGAGCTGCAGCCGATTGCCGGAGAATGGTCTGCGACCATGAGCTTTCCTGATGATCGGCTGCGGCGTCTGCGCCGGACCCCCCAGATTCGGCGCCTGGTGCAGGAGGCCCGCCTGGGCCCCGAGGACCTGATCCTGCCCTGCTTCGTGGCGGAGTCGATCAGCGCCCGTCGCGAGGTGGCCACCATGCCCGGAGTGTTCCAGGAGACAGTCGAGAGCCTGCTCCCGGTGGCTCGGGAGGCGGTCGAGCTTGGGCTCAAGGGGATGATCCTGTTCGGGGTCCCGGCCCACAAGGACCCCCGGGGGTCGTCTGCGTGGGACGAACAGGGGGTTGTCCAGCGCGCTCTTCGGGGGCTGCGGCGTGAGTTCGGGGACACCCTGGTCCTACTCGCCGACACCTGCCTGGACGAGTACACCGACCACGGCCACTGCGGGATCCTGACCGCGACCGGCGAGGTGGACAACGACGCCACCCTGGAGCTTTATGGGCTGGCGGCGGTGAGCCAGGCCCGGGCCGGCGCCGATGTGGTGGCCCCCTCGGGGATGATGGACGGCCAAGTGGGGGCCATCCGGGCGGCGCTTGATGAGAACGGTTTCAGCAGCACCGCCATCCTGGCCTACTCGGCGAAGTTCGCCTCGTGTTTCTACGGGCCCTTTCGGGAGGCCGCCGAGTGCGCGCCCAAGTTCGGTGACCGTCGCAGTTACCAAATGAATCCGGGCAACCGACGGGAGGCCATGCGCGAGCTGGAGCTGGATCTGCTGGAAGGGGCCGACATGCTCATGGTCAAGCCCGCTCTCAGCTACCTGGACCTGGTCCGGGAGGCACGCGACCGGTTCGACCTCCCCCTTGGCTGCTACAGCGTGAGCGGGGAGTACTCCATGCTGCGCGCGGCGGCTGCGGCGGGGGCCCTCGACCTGCGCTCCGCGGTCATGGAGACCCATCTCTCCATGCGCCGGGCCGGCGCGGACTTCATACTGACCTACTTTGCCCGCGAGATCTGCGGCTGGCTCAAGGAGGATGCTTAGTGCCGCCTTTGCTGACGCGCTGGGGAGGGGGCGTGCTCGCCGTGTGTGTCCTGGCCGCCGCTGGGCTCACGGCCTATTTCGTCAATGTCGGCGCCCAAAGGGAGGTTCCCCCAGTGTCCCAAGCCAGTTGCGACGGTGCCAGCTTCGGCGCACCCCTCGCCCCGCTCGACCAGCCCAGCAACGTCCATCACTACAGCCAGGTGCCGCCGCTCACGATCAACGAGCAGAGGCTCTATGAGGCGACCATCACAGGACCCGCTGGAAAGATCGTGATCTGCCTGGTGCCAGGGTGGGCGCCCACCACCGTCAACACCTTCGTCACCCTGGTCCGCAACCGCTTCTTCGACGGCCTGCGATGGGGGCGCGATCCATCAACGGCCCCAGGCGGGCCGGTCATCCAGGGTGGCAGCCCGACCAGCAACCTCAGCGGTGGTCCCGGTTTCCAGTTCAAGAGCGAGAAGGTGGTGAGCCCGCTCTACAGCGGGGGCGCCTATCAGCCCGGCGCGGTCGCCATGGCCAACGCTGGACCCAACACCAATGGCAGCCAGTTCTTCATCACCCTCTCCAAGTTCACCCTGCCACCTGACTACAACCTCTTCGGGGAGGTGGTCTCAGGGCTTGATGTGGCTCAGAAGGTGAAGAAGGGTGATCTGATGGAGATCACGGTGAGGGAGCAGCTGCCCTGACGGCCCCAGTCGGGGCCGCCTTTTCGCTGGAAAAATCCGCCGCCGCCATGGCGAGGGCGCGCCGGGTGCTGCCCGGTGGCGTCAACAGCCCGGTGCGGTCATTTCGCGCTGTGGGCGGGACGCCGCCCTTCTTCGCCAGCGCCAACGGCCCCTTCATCTTCGATGTCGACGGCAACCGCTATCTGGACATGGTGCTGGCCTACGGCCCCCTGATCCTGGGCCACCTTCATCCCGCCGTGGTGGCGGCCATCTCGAGTCAGCTGGCTCTCGGCGAGGCCATGGGCGGGCCGACCGAGCTGGAGGTCGAGCTCGGGGAGCGCATCCGCCAGCTGGTGCCGTCGGTGGAGATGGTGCGACTGGTTAACAGTGGCACCGAGGCCACCATGAGCGCGATTCGGCTGGCGCGAGGGGTCACCGGGCGGGATCTTCTGGTCAAGTTCGCCGGCTGCTACCACGGCCATAGCGACGCCCTGCTGGCGGCCGCTGGATCCGGGGTGGCCACCCTGGCCCTGCCCGGCTCCCCCGGCGTTCCGGCGGCCTCGGTGGCCGACACCTTGGTCCTGCCCTACAACGACCTGGACGCGGTGGCTGATGCGTTCGCGAGGGTCGGGGAGAGGGTGGCGGCGCTGATCGTGGAGCCAGTCGCGGGCAACATGGGAGTGGTGCCGCCGCGAGCGGGCTTCTTGGACGGGCTGCGCGAGCTCACCTCCCGGTACGGCGCGATCCTCATCTTTGACGAGGTGATGACCGGCTTCCGCGTCGCCCGGGGCGGCGCCCAGGAGCTCTTCTCGATCCGGCCTGACCTCACCTGCCTGGGCAAGGTGATCGGGGGCGGGCTCCCGGTCGGGGCGTTCGGCGGCCGCGCCGACCTGATGCGCCAGCTGGCTCCCGAGGGGCAGGTCTATCAGGCGGGCACTCTCAGCGGCAGTCCCCTGGCGGTCGCGGCCGGGCTGGCCGCGCTCGGCCAGCTGACGCCAACCGAGCCCTATTCGCAGCTGGAGCAGTTGGGGCAGCGGCTGGAGCTGGGTCTGCTCGAGCGGGCCAGGGCTCATGGCCTTCCGCTTCAGATCAATCGCATGGGCTCGATGCTGACGTTCTTCTTCTCCTCGACGCCGGTTGTCGACTATGCCAGCGCCGCCGCCAGCGATCTCGACCGGTTTCGACTGGTCCACGGGGCCCTGCTGAGGGGAGGGGTCTTCTGGCCGCCATCTCAGTTCGAGGCGGCGTTCCTCTGTGCGGCCCACACCCAGGCCCAGATCGATCAGGTGGTCGCCGTCTTCGGCGAGGGACTGGATCAGCCGCTCGGCTAGCGTGACCTCCGGCCTCCGGGGCCGAGCCGGCCGCTCCAACTTAGATTTGCTCCCGTTGACCTTTCCGCTGGAGCAGGGCCCTCGCCTCCCGACGGGATCCCCTCCGCCCACCTCCGACTCGAATTCGGCCGGTGCTATACTCCGACCGCTTCGACTGGTTTCCTAAAGAGGCAGGTGCCGTGTTTGGTGATCACTGGGTTTACATCGTTCTCCTCCTGCTGCTGGCGCTGGTCGTGTTCGGGCCGAAACGCCTTCCGGAACTGGGCCAGGCGGTGGGCAGGGCGCTCAACGAGTTCAAGAAGGCAACCCAGTCGGTCGGTGAGGAGGCGAAATCCTTCACCACCATCGTGCAGTCCGGGCCTGATGGTGTGGTGCCCGGCCAGCCCGCCAACGCCGTGGAGGTTGCCGGGAGCGGCCCTGCCCAGGCTGCCGCTGGGCGCCCCGACTCTGCGGGCTGATCGCGGCCGGAGGAGCTAGCGGGTGGCCGCCCGCCGGCTAGCCGGATTGGGGTCGGCCAGGATACCCCGGGGTGGTCCCCGGCCCGGGTATGAGACCCGGGAGCTGACCTTGGTCGAGCATCTCGAGGAGCTCCGTCGCGCGCTCATCGTGAGTCTGATCGCGTGGGGACTGGCCACCGGTCTGGCGTTCGCCTTCAACCAGCAGCTGATCGGGATCCTGGAGCGGCCCCTCCACCTGGCCCTGTTGCACACCCACTCTCCTTTCGGGCAGCGCGTGGTGGTCACCAGCCCGATTGCCGGCCTGGCGATCCCGTTCGAGGTGGCCGGGGTCGCCGGGGCCATCCTGGCACTGCCCGTGATCGTCTGGCAGGTCTGGAACTTCGTCCGCCCCGGCCTGCAGCAGGCGGAGCGGCGGCTGGCCTTCCCGTTCGTGTTCGGGACTCTCTTCTTCTTCGCCGTGGGGGCGCTGTTCGCCTACTTCGTGCTGCCCATCGGGCTCGCCTTTTTGGCCACCTTCCTGGGCAGCAACGCCGTCTACCTGCCCGACCTCGGTGCCTACCTCGGGTTCCTAGCCCTGGTGGTGCTGGTCTTCGGGGTCACCTTTGAGATGCCGGTGGCACTCTGCCTGCTGGGGGCGATCGGGGTCATCAGCAGCCAGCAGCTGCGCCGCTGGCGCAAGCCCGCCATCTTCATAATCGTGCTGGTGGCGCTGGTGGTCACCCCCGGGGCCGACCCCTTCACCCCCACCTTCCTGTCGGTCGCGCTGATAGTCCTGTACGAGGGCAGCATCCTGTTCATCCGTCACGCGCTGCATCGATGACGACCAGACACGACGGCCGCAGCCCCGGCCAGGTTCGGCCCCTGCGGATCGAGGTCCAGCAGGGTAGCTGGGCGGAGGGAGCTGTCCTCATCAGCCTGGGTGAGACCCGGGTGCTCTGCACTGCAACCGTCGAGGAGAGGGTCCCTCCGCACCGGCGCGGGACCCATTCCGGCTGGGTCACAGCCGAGTACGGGATGCTGCCCAGGGCGACCCAGGAGCGCAGCCCCCGGGAGCGGGACGGGCGGTTGAACGGTCGGTCCCAGGAGATCCAACGGTTGGTCGCTCGCAGCCTCCGAGCGGCGGTCGACCTCGGCCGCCTGGGAGAGCGCACCGTGATCGTCGACTGCGATGTGCTTCACGCCGACGGGGGCACCAGGACGGCATCTATCTCAGGTGGTTTTGTGGCTCTGGCGCTCGCCTGTCGCCGGCTGGTCCAGGCCAAGATGGTGCGGGCCGATCCTCTGGTGGCCCAGGTGGCGGCGATCAGCGTGGGGATCGTGGGCTCGGTTCCGGTGGTTGACCTCGACTACCCTGAGGACAGCCGGGCCTCAACGGACATGAACCTGGTCATGGACGGCAGACAGGGGATGATTGAGCTCCAGGGCACCGCCGAGTCGAAGCCCTTCACCCGGGATGAGCTGGAGATTCTCCTCGACCTCGGAGCAGCTGGCATTGACGAGGTCTTGCGGGCTCAGCGATCGGTGCTGGATGCGTCTGGGCTGGCTTGACCGGATGCGGCTTGGGAGGTGGTGATGCCCGTTTCTGAGCTCGGGACGGTGGTGATCGCCAGCCGCAACCGCGGTAAGGTGGCGGAGCTGGCGGCTCTTCTGGCCGGTCTGCCCTGGGCCCTGAGGTCGCTCGACGATGTGGCCGGCGGCGCGGAGATAAGCTGGGACGAGTCCGGCTCGACCTACTCTGAGAATGCCGCCATCAAGGCGGAAGCGGTCTGTCTGGGCACCGGGCTGCCGTCCCTGGCCGATGACAGCGGCATCGAACTTATGGCGTTGGACGGGTTTCCCGGCGTACGTTCGGCCCGGTGGCTTGGCGATGACGCCACCGAGGCGCAGTTGCGCGCCGCCCTGAGCAGCCGGATTGCGGCCCTACCTGAGGATGAGCGAGGGGCCCGTTTCGTCTGCGTCCTAGCCCTGGCCGTGCCGAGCGCGACGGGGCGCTGCATCGTCAGCTTCGCGCGCGGAACGGTTGAGGGAACCCTGCTGCCCACCCCCCGGGGGCACGGTGGCTTCGGGTACGACCCCATCTTCATCCCCTCCGGAGAGACTCTCACAATGGCCGAGATGCCACGCGCACAGAAGGATCGGCTTAGCCATCGCGGCCGGGCCGCTCAGAAGCTCATTCGCACGGTGTCCTCCGGGGCATCCACAGCCATCGACTAAACTCGGAGGATCTAGTTGGGCGGGGCGTGGCGCAGCGGTAGCGCACCTGCTTTGGGAGCAGGGGGTCCCCGGTTCGATCCCGGGCGCCCCGACCAATTCTTACCTCTGACGTAACTATTCAGGTCCTCGGCTGAGGTGGGTGGTGGCTTGGCAGGGGGATGCGGGGCAATCCGGGAGGAA
>DATKSV010000058.1:0-19754 GCA_035531535.1 Candidatus Nanopelagicaceae bacterium
TGGTGGGAGTTAGATCCGCCAGTCGGGCTAGCCGGGGGGCCAACGTGGGGATCGCGGTAGATCCAGCGGGGTGCCTGGCGTTCCCGCGGGGGTTCGACTCAGCCCAGGATCCGCCTGCGAGCCGCCCCGTCGACGCACCCCAGCGACCCGGGCCGCACCGGGTCCCGGCCGGGCCAGCGCTGGAACACGAGTTGGACCTCTCCTGATGACGGCGACCATCCTGATCGCGCTATCGGTGTTCGGCGCCTGCGTGGTGGAGACGGTGGAGGCCCTGACCATCATCATGGCGGCAGGTTTCACCAGAGGGTGGCGCTCGGCCCTCGAAGGCAGCGCTGTAGCAGTGCTCTGCCTGGCCATCGTGGTGGCGGCCCTGGGGCCTGCCCTGGTTCACTATGTGCCGATCAACGTGTTGCGTTTGGTGGTCGGGAGCCTGCTTCTGGTCTTGGGCTTGCAGTGGCTGCGCAAGGCGCTCCTGCGGGCCAGCGGCTACAAGGCCAAGCATGACGAGGACGCCATCTATCGCCGCGAGGTCGAACGCTTGTCGGGCCAGCCTCGAACCGGTTCCGGACGCGACGTCACCGGATTCGTGATCAGCTTCAAGGGAGTCTTCCTGGAGGGGATGGAGGTCGTGATGATCGTGCTCACATTGGGTTTGAGCTCGGGTCATCTCGAGATTGCCACGATCGCGGCGGCGGCCGCCGTGATCGTGGTGGCCGGGATCGGGTTGGCTGTGGCCCGTCAGCTCAGCGAGGTCCCCGAGAACGCCATGAAGCTGGGAGTTGGCCTGATGCTGGTGACCTTCGGAACCTTCTGGAGCGGCGAGGGGGCGGGCGTCCGGTGGCCGGGGTCCGACCTCGCCCTGCTGGTCCTGCTGGCTGGCTACGGGGGGGTCGCCTGGCTCTTGGTGCGTGCTCTGGGCCGATCCCGCGCGGCGGTTCAGGCCATGGAGCCCGGTTGAGCGTGCGGCGCGCCGGGGCGGCGTTTGGCCGCTTCTGGTGGGACTTCATCATTGGCGACACGCCTGAGGTGGCAGCTGGGGTTGCCGTGATCGTAGTCGCAGCCTGGCTCCTCGCGGTCAGGGTGTCCGCGGTCGCAGTGGTGCTGATGCCGTTGGCGGTGGTCTTCCTTTTGCTCAGTTCCACCTGGCGGGGACGCCGGTCCTTGTGACCGCCTCGGGCGGGACTCTCCCTGCCTGGCGCCCGCGCTGCCGGCAGACGTGCTGGCCGTCGGGGCGCCCAACCGGGCGTCTCAGCTGTGGCGGACCGGGCGCTGAGCCTCGACAGCGCCGGTCCGGGGCGTGGAGCGGGCCGCCCTCGCTTCCGACAAATAGGAACCCCGCACCGAGTTCGGTGCGGGGTTCACGCTCCCCCGGTCTCGGGGCCGCTGCAAGGATTGGGTCAGATCATCACGGCCGGTGACGTCCGGCGCAGGTGCAGATACCCCATCAGGGTGAGGAACAAGGTGATCGCCGCCAGGACAAAGGCGACGATGGAGGCGACCAGAGCGATCTGTCCGACGGTCCCGAAGGCGTAAGCCTCTAGGAGCATGCTCCGCAGCGTGGTGCCCTGGAACGAGGTGGTCTCAAGGGCTGACATCTGGGTAGCCTGAGCGCTCCCCGGAGTGGCCGCACGCGCCGCTGAGCTGACCAGCGAGTAGACGCCGTGGTAGGGCATCTCAGACAGGTGCACCGCGATGAAGTGGTCCGCGTAGGCCTCCGCCTGGGCGCCGGTGAGCACCTGCTGGCCGGCGTACTGGAGCAGGTAGGGCTTCATTCCCGGGGTTATTTCGGTGCCCGCCTTGGCGTGCGTGAAGGCGGCTGCGGTCGGGAAGAAGACCTTTTGAGCGGCCAGCTGATTGTGCACCTGATTCTGAGTGAAGACTGCGCCCCACATCATGAGCGCCCCTGCCACGATCAAGGTCAGGGTCAGCATCGCACCCACCGAAGTCAGTAGCGCATCGAACGTCTTGCGTCGCATCTGTCGACCTCCTTTTCAGGTCTGCCGCGAATCGGTCGCTCGTCCCACCTGCTTCCCTTCTTCCCTCGCGGGCGGTAGGCTTTCGGTAGAACTCACCTCCCTAGCTTGGGCTTGGGCCGACCGATGATCTAGGGTGATTCCCTCAGCGCGGTGCCGCGTGGAACCACCCACCAGCTGTGGCGGCCCGCCCGGGTCGGGTCCGGCCGTCAAGCGGACCGGGTCCCAACCAGGGAATCCTCGAAGTGGACGGTGGCAGCTGAGCTCGTCGGCGACCGGCGAGAGTCTGACCATGAGTCCAATCTCGGGCGCCGCACTCGCGAGCCCTGACCGGACCTGCCGGGGCTCAATGCCGCGATCCGGGCCCTAGATGTAGGCCGGGGACCGGTCCTGAGCTCGCACTCCCAACTGGAGCTGGCCCGCACCCGGTTGGGAGAGGGCCTGGCGTTGCTTAGACTTTGCAGCCGCTGGTCCTAGATGGGAATCGGAGGTAGGGCGCTCGCCGAAGCCCGCCCTGCCGAACCTGACGACGCGGGCGCGGTCCGCACCTTGGAGAGTAAGGCGTCGACGTGCGCCGGCCGGCTCGCCAGCGCGGCGGTTGCCGAGAGGACGCTGACGATCACCAGGGCCAGTCGCCGGGACGGCTCGGTCACAATTGGAGGAGAGCCGGGCAGCCCTGGCGGACGGGCGGATGAATCTGCGTTCGATGGAGACATTCCGGAAGCGGCCAACGCTTCCGGCGGAGTCCTGAAATGGAGGAGGAGCGGTGAAGTACGTCAACAGCGCCAGTCTTGACCTACCCTTTGAGACGGCCGTCGCGGCCGTTCAGCAGGCGTTCGCCGAGCAGGGTTTCGGCCTGCTCACCACCGTCGACGTCCAGAAGACCCTGCGAGAGAAGATCGGCAGGGAGATCGACCCGTACGTGATTCTGGGAATCTGCAACCCCACCATCGCCGACCAGGTGCTGAGCCTGGAGCCCCAGGTGGGGGCGCTGCTGCCCTGCAGCGTGGCGATTCGCTGGGACGGGGAGCGCACTCTGGTTCACGCGCTGGACCCCGGGGTGATCGTGGAACTTGATCCCAGCGAGGGTTTGAGAGTCCCGGCCGGAGAGGCCAGCCGCCGCATGGACCTCGCCCTGGCCAGCCTCAAGGAGGTTAAGAGAGCCGCCAACGGCTCTTGATATCCCTGGTGGTCGTCTCTCAGCTCGGCTCGGGCGGGCCCTGCCAGGGGGCCAGCTCCGCGCCCAGGTCCCCGGACGCCGCCAGGGCGTTGGCTAGGGGGCCGGGGCGGCGCAGGTTGAGATGAAGCAGTTCGAGCCGCCGGTCTGACTCTGAATGAGGAGGCGGTGGGATATTGCGATCTGCGGCGGACTCTGACGGCGCTCCAAGTCGACCTGGACCGTGGCCGGCCGGCAGCAGACTCCAGCATGCGGAACTCAAGGATGTGGGACAAGCGCTCTCCGTTCTGTGGGATAGGCAGGTGGCCAGCGCTGCCGCCAGCAGGTCCCCCGGGGCTGGTAGCCCTCTCTCCGACTCGCGGCCAGCAACGAAGCTGATGGCAGTCGATCCGGCCCGGAGCACGGCCGTGCCTTCGGTGGTTTACGCTCGGACCCGCGACCACCCAGTTGGCGGTGACCCGGGCCCCCGGTCCGGCGCCGTCCCCAAGGCGCCGCCTATGAGGTCTGGGCCCCTGCCATGGGCCCGAACCGTACTGGTCGCACCAGTCCGATACTCCGCTGCGGCTGGGGCCCATCAATTCGGGCCCAGGCATGGCCTTCACCACCGTCCCGAAAGGCCCTCACCGCCTAGCCCGCCGCGAAGACCGGAGGAGAACTCCTTGCGAAGCTCCCCTCCGGCCCGGTCGCGAAGGGCGAAATGACCTACCCCCTCCCCCGGGGCATGTCTGTGGTCCGCGCTAAAGCCGGGATTCTCAGCCAGCCACCGTCATGGTGCCGGCCATGTAGCCCTGCATCCCCATCGGTTCGCCCATGCCGCTGTCCCCGTTACCACAGGGGTCCATGCACTGCCATTGATAGGTGCCTGCCTTGCCGGTGTGGATCACGAAGGTGATGCGGGATTGGCCGGCCATGGGGACGTTGATCCCCAGCTGTGAGATGGTGAGGGTATGGGCAACCTGGCTGGGGGCCAGGGAACTCACAGTGTGCGCCGCGCCCACCTTGGTGTTGGGAGCCAGCGGGTTGATCCCCTGCACCTGCATCACGTTACCCACCGTGCCGGTCACCTTGGCGAACTTGGTGAGCGCGCCGGTGAGGGGGGTGGCGTTGTCGAAGTCGGTGACCGTCACCTTCACGGACGAGTTGGCGGGTACCGTGAAGTCGGAGGGCACGAACGCCGGGCCCAGGGCACCTGCCCCCATCATCCCGCCGGTCACGATGGTCAGGTTGAGAGTGGCGTTGGAGGTCCCGCTGGTGGCGCCGAGGGGCACCGCCGACTGGGAGATGTGCAGGTGCCCGCCCCAACCCTCGGCGTAGCCGCCGATGAGGACCACCGCCGCCATCAGGGCGGCCACGATCATCACTCCTAGAATCCACATTCCCGGCTCGCGCTCGATCGGGTTTCCCTTCACGTCCATACCCTTCTCCTCAAACTTCCCTATCGATGGCTGATGGCCCTTTTCATGCTGGCGGCCGCGCCGCCCGGTGGTGAGGGCGATAACCCGCCATTTGGACTAGGTGAAAACCCGCGGGTGGATATGGGAGTTGTGCTGGGTGGGAGCTGGGCTGAGATCGACGGCCACATCGTCATCCCTCTCTCGGCACCTGATTGCCCGCCGCGATATGCTCCGGTGAAAGCGCGAAGCGCAGCGGCAGCTCGTCGGTTAGGAGTCGGCGTCGTCCCTGGTCGACCATCACCGTGGCGAGGGCTCCGATAGCCGGCCCGACAGACCTGCCAGGACCACGCTGATCTCGCCCGCCCGGGCCATCACCTGGCCGTGATCCGCCCAGCTACTGTCAGTCGCCAGGGGCCGCGCACCCTTCGGGAGCCATCAGCAAGTGGCAGCGTTCTCGCCAGGATCGTGACTGCGCCGGAAGATCTCCCCTCTGGAACGGCTGCGCGGCGGCTGGGGGCCACACCTCCTGGATGCCAAGCTCCAATCTCCTGCGCGGCCACCACCAGCCCTTCTGTGTTCGCCAGCGCCGGCTGGGACACCGATCCGCAACCGTGCTCGACCCCACCTGGGCACCGTCCCAGGTGCGTGTCGCTCGGGGGCGGCTTACACCGCAATGCCCAGGCCACGGTCGCCACCGCTCGGGCGAGGTCGGTCCCAGGGCGTTCGGCTAAGCTCCGCTCGGAGTCGCTTAGAGTGGTAGAGACGCTGGTTCGCGTATCAGAGGAGATAAAGGATGCGGGTAGGGGTCCTGACCGGGGGTGGGGATGCGCCGGGGCTCAATGCGGCGATTCGCGCGATTGCCCGCAAAGCCTTCGCCGACGGTGGCGAGGTGGTTGGAATCCACAACGGTTGGGCAGGGCTGGTGGAGGAGCTCGACATGCGCGTGATCGACCCGCACCAAGTCTCCGGCATCCTCGCCGTGGGGGGGACGATCCTGGGAACCTCCAGGGTCAACCCGCTCACCAGCGAGGACAGCATGCAGGCGGTGGTCGCCAACTTCGAAGCGGCTCATCTCGACGCCCTGATCACCCTCGGCGGGGACGATACCTTGTCGGTGGCCGCGGCCTTGGCGGCCCGCGGGCTGGCGGTGGTCGGGGTCCCCAAGACGGTGGACAATGACCTCCAAGAGACGGAGTACTGCGTCGGCTTCGACACCTCGGTCAGCATCGTCACCGAGGCGCTGGACCGGCTGCACACCACCGCGGCCGCCCACCACCGGGTGATGGTCGTGGAGGTGATGGGGCGCGACACTGGCTGGGTGGCGCTGATGGGCGGCCTGGCCGGCGGGGCCGACATGATCGTCATTCCCGAATTTGCGATTCAGCTGCAGGAGATCGTCCAGCATCTCCAGAGCCGGCGCTCCCGTGGCCGCGACTTCAGCATCGTGGTGGTCGCGGAGGGGGCCACCGTTGGCGGCCTACCCAGCGCCGATGACCAGGCTGGTGCTCGAGACGCGTTCGGTCACCTCCTGCTCAGCCGCCGTGGCGTGGGGCCCCAGCTGGCCGAGCAGATCGAGGCCGCGACCGGCTTCGAGTCGCGCGTCACCGTGCTCGGCTACACCCAGCGGGGAGGGGCTCCCACCGCCTACGATCGGATCTGGGCGACCCGCGTGGGCGCTGCCTCCTACGACCTGATCAAGGAGGGCCGCTTCGGGCTCATTCCCGTCAAGCGTGGCGACGGGATCGCGGTGGCGACCCTGGCCGAGGTCGCCGCGGGTCAGCGACGCGTGCCCCAGGACCTGTACGAACTCGCCCGGGTCTTCTACTGAGCTGATCCGAGGTCGAACCCAGGAGCCGGCCGCGCGCGCTTGGATCCAGGGCTCGCGGCGGACTTAGCGTCGGGGTGTTGCCCGGGGGCGCTCGACGCTGGCGGCGCGGCCGCGAGGAGACGGAGCCGGCCGTAGGATGGGCGCCAATATCCGCCCCGGCAGGCACCGACGGGGGCTCTCGGTCCCACCGCTCGGCGGCTGCCGCTCTCCCGGGAGGCCCCTCATGCCTGACGACCCTGGATCATCTGACTCCAACTTCGACTCGCTGGCCAACCTGGCGACCCCCGAGTCGGGAATGGATCATCTGCTTGGCTTCGTGCCGCGAGTCCTGGCCAGCAAGCTTCACATCTTTTTCCTGCTCGGCCTGGGGGTGTATCTGGTGCTGCTACCGCTGCTGGGGGTGGTGGTGAGCGCCAAGGCGGAACTCATCGGCGGCAATTACACCAACGTCACCAGCGATGTGGGCGCCTGCATCGCGGCCGGGGGCACGCTTCACCTCATTCACCAGGCCCGCAAGCGCTCCCGGCTCGAGGAGGAGCGCCTCCACCTAACCCGCCAGATGCACAGGCTGCTGTTTCGCGTTCACGCGGCAGATGCCGCCAATCTGGAGGCCGAGGGAGCAGAGTGAGGCTGCTGACCCCGGATGGCTCAGCGCCACAGTCGACCTGGGTTCATCAGGCCGATGAGGAGCGGCTTCCCGCGGCACTGCCTCAAACCTGCTTGGGATCTAGGATGGCCCCGTGACCAGCTCAGACTCGAGCGCGCCCGACGTCGACGGGTCGTTGGTGATTCGGGACGCCGCTACCCTGCGCGCAGTTGCTCACCCCGCGCGGATGCGGATTCTGGAGCGGCTGGTCATGGAGGGTCCGATGACGGCCACTCAGTGCGCCGGTCTCACCGGGCTCAGCCCATCCGCCTGCAGCTATCACCTGCGCCTGCTGGGGAGGGCGGGGCTGGTGGCGGAGGCACCCTCCTCCGAGGACCACCGCCGGCGGCCGTGGAAGGCCACCTTTCGCAACCTTTCGATGGCGCCGGAGGAGCCCTCCCTGGCCACTCCCGAGTTCAACGCCGCGGCTCGGGGCGTGGCCCAGCAGGTGCTGGCAATCTCCGAGCGCCGGACCATGGAGTACTTGGACACTGAGGCTGAGGAGGCGTCCGATTGGCGGGCAGCCGGCGGCCTCACCCAAGACATCCTGGACCTCACCGTGGACGAGGCCATCGCCCTGCGGGAGGACCTCGAAAAACTGGTCGCCGCGCACTCGCTGCGGCGAGGCTCGGCCACCCCTGTCCGGCCCTTGCGCCCGGACTCCCGCCTGGTCCACTTTGAATTTCGGCTCATCCCGCTTCCGGGCCAGGGGCAAGAGCCGACCGGGCGGCCCGCGGGGGCCGATTTCGACTAACATTCGCCACACAATCGAATAGCCCCTCGAGCGAATGGGAATCCGGTGCGGGAAGTGGTCCCAAATCCGGAGCTGTCGCGCAACTGTGAGCGGGGAGCCCAAGCCAGCGGGCCACCGGGAGCGATCCTGGGAAGGCGGCTTTTGGGCGCTGATCCGCGAGCCAGGAGACCGGCCCGAGCGGGTGTCTCGTACCCCCGCGCGCAACGGGAAGGACGGCCTCTGGCGGCAGGCCCAGTTCTGGCGTGGGGGTCAGTTGTTGCCGCCGGGAGGTGGAGACGATGAGATCGTCTCAAATGGCCAGCGCGATTCTGGCCCCGGTTTTCCTGGCGGCGCTGCTGGCCGGGTGCGGCGCGACCGCCAGCGCGAGCGGCGGCGGCGGCCAGCAATGCGGCAGCGGCCACCGGGTGGAGGTGGTGGTCGAGCTGGCGAGCAAGAAGGTGGTGGACAGCTGCGTCTCCTTCACGCCGGCAGAAATTCCCGCCGAGACGGCCATGAAGCGCAGCGGGATCGAGTTCGCCATCAAGCACTTCAGCTTCGGCGACGCCATCTGTCAGATCGACCGCGAGCCTGCAGCCTACACGAATTGTTTCGCCTCCGGACAACCGTACTGGGCTCTCTTCACATGGAGTGGCCAGGGTCCTTGGCGGGTGGCTCAGACAGGCATCTCCGACATCCAACTGCGCCCCGGTGACGCGCTGGGATGGCACTTTGGCACCGGCAGCCCGGCGGCTCCCCCGAAGCCGCCCAAGAGCTGACGAGCGATGTCGTGAATCCGCGGGCGCTGCTGCTCTGGGCCGGGGCCGTGCTGCTGCTGTCGCTGGGGACCGAGGATCCCGTCTACCGGGCGATCGCCCTGGTGGCAGCTCTCGCGGTGGTCCTGATGCGGCGGCGCCCCGGAGCTCGGGTGTCCCGGTTGCTGGCGTGGGTGGGGCTGGCGTGTCTGGGCGGGGTAGGACTCAACTTTCTGCTCAGCCACACCGGCCAGGATGTGGTCTTGGTGCTGCCAGGTTGGCTTCCCGCCATTGGTGGCTCACTCACCGTGGAGGCGGCAGCATATGGATTCGACGTCGCCCTGGGGCTGGGCGCCTGCCTGCTGGCTGGCAGTGCACTTGCCTTGGTGGTCGACTCCCAGCAGCTGGTCGAGGCGCTGCCCCGCCACCTCCACCGTACCGGTGCCGCCCTGGGCTCGGCCATCACTCTGGTGCCCCGCCTGGGAGAGAGCTTCAGCACCGTGAGGGAGGCGCAGGCGATGCGAGGCTGGCGGCCGCGGGGGCCTCGCTCCTGGCGGGCGGTGGCGGTGCCTGCGGTGCTCACCGCGATCGAGGGCTCGGTCCTGCTGGCTGAGGCCATGGATGCCCGCGGCTTCGCATCAGGGGGTCGGACCAAGGTCTGGACGCCCGCCTGGAGCGGACGGGATCTGGTCGACGCCACCTTCGCCGCGCTGGCGATCATCGTCTTCATCGCCGCCCTGCTGCTGGGTCGGGTTGGAGGCTGGCAGCCATACCCCAGTCTGGAGCTTCCCGGTGTCGATTGGTTGCCCCTGCTGGCCAGCCTTCTGCTGCTCCTGCCGGCGATCGCCTAGATGGCCGCCACGGCGCGCTTCACCGACTTCACCTACCGTTACCCCGAGGCCCCTGCCGCCGCCCTGGCGGCTCTGAGCCTGGCTCTCGAGGACGGCATGACTCTGGTGGCGGGGCCCTCCGGCAGCGGCAAGACGACCCTGCTGCGTTGCCTCGACGGCTTGGTTCCGCACTTCCACGGGGGGCTCGCCAGTGGGCGGGTCGAGGTCCTCGGTCAGGACCTCAGAGGGGTCACGCCGCGGCTGCTTGCCCAGCGGGTCGCGCTGGTGTTTCAGGAACCCGAGGCACAGATGGTGCTGCCCGTAGTCGACCAAGAGGTCGCCTTCGGGCCGGCCAACCTGGGGCTCTCGGCGAAGGTGGTCAGGGAACGGGTCGAGCGTTCGCTGGTCGCGATGGGAATAGCCCATCTGGCGCGGCGCCGGGTGGCGACGCTGTCCGGTGGCGAGCGCCAGCGGGTGGCCCTGGCCGGCGCGCTGGCCATGGAGCCACGACTGCTGGTCTTGGATGAGCCCACATCGCAGCTTGACGAGGAGGGAGCTCGGGCGCTGCGGCAGCAGCTCGACCGGCTGGTCGCCCGGGGCGTCGCTGTCGTGGTCGCTGACCACCGGCCTCAGCGGCTCCCCGATCGAGGAGTGAGACACGTCTTCCTGCGGGCGGGCAGGCTCTCCGCTCCTGAGCCGGCGCCAGTCTGGCCCCTCCGCCAGCGGGGGTCGCGGGCGTCAGGGGAGCTGGCGTGGGAGGCGACGTCGCTCGGCGTCGGGCACGAGCGGGCTGTGCTCGAAGGGGTGAACCTTCGCTGCCACAGGGGAGAGGTGGTCGCCGTGACCGGGGCCAATGGCGCCGGCAAGACCACTTTGCTTCGCACCCTGGCCGGGCTGCTAAAGCCCATCGAAGGTGGCCTTCACCGCGAGCCGGGCCGCCGCGCCTATCTCCCCCAGGACCCCGGAGCTCTGCTCCATCAGGCGACGGTTCAGGCTGAAATCCAGCAGACGATCCGGTGGATGGGCCTGGAGGGCTCGGGGAGCGACGTCACTGCCGAGTTCGGTCTCCAGGAGCTCACCGGCCAGGACCCTCGAGATCTCAGCACCGGCCAGCGTCAGCGGGTGGCCCTGGCCGCGATCCTGGTAGGAGGTCCGGAGATGGTCTTTCTCGACGAGCCCACCCGAGCAGCCGACCAAGCGTCGCGACAGGCCCTGTTTCTGGCCGTGGACCGGCTCGCGGGACAGGGGGCGGCGGTGCTGGTGGCCACCAGCGACCGCGAGTTCGCGGAGCAGGTGGGTGACCTCGTGGTGGTGGCCGAGGGAGGCCGACTGCGCAACCGGGCCCCGGTGCCGGCGTGATCCTGCTGCTGGTGAGCCTGCTGGGCATTGGGCTCTTCCTCTGGCCTTTCGCGGGCCTGGGACTGCCTGCCAGCACCCCGGCCCTCGCCATCGGTCTGGGCTCGGCTCTGGCCCTGCTCGTGTTCGAGCTCGGCACTCGCCGCCTGGACTCGCGTTCCCTCTCCCTGCTGGCGGCCCTGAGTGCCGCCGACGCTGCCCTGCGGGCGGCGCTGGTGACCGGAGTGGGTGGGTTCAGCCCCATATTCTTGCTGGTCCTTTGCGCCGGGTACGCACTCGGGCCCAGCTTCGGCTTTCTGGTCGGCGCCGGCTCCCTACTGACCTCGGCCCTGGCCACCGGGGGCCTGGGTCCCTGGGTTCCCTACCAGCTGTTCGCCCTGGGCTGGGTGGGCCTTCTGGCCGGTTGGGCGGGGCGGCTGCGCGCCGGTCGCAGGCCCACCCGGGTGGACGTGGTGAGCCTGGCCGTGGTCGGGGTGGTGACCGGATTCGGGTTCGGAGCGGTCATGGACGTGTGGAACTGGACCTTCTTCGCAGGCTCTCCGGGGCTGGGCTGGAATCCGGGGCTGGCGCCGTTGCACGCCTTGGCGAGATTCGCCCGCTACTACCTGGTGACGTCGTTCGGCTACGACTCCTTCCGAGCTGGCGGCAACGCGCTCATGGTCTTGCTTCTGGGCCTGCCGATTCTGGCCGGGCTGCACCGGATCGGACGCCGCTTCCAACTTCAGTGGCCACCCCCAGAGGGGGCGTTCGTGTCAGCTCAGGCGCCGGACCACGTAGCTGCCGGCGATCTTGTCGTGCCAGCCCTGGCGGTGGGGATCCACCGCCGCCCAAGCGAAGCCAACGAAGCAGGACGCCAGATCGAGCAGGTATCCGGCGGCCCGCAGCAGGCTGCGTCTGAACCCTAGGCGGCCGCCATCCTCCGCCCGCACGACCCTGATCCCCACCAACCACATTCCCGGGCTGCGACCGACTCCTCCCCAGAAGCCCACGAAGTAGACCGCCGGCGTGAGAGCAAGCAGGGAGCCCAGGTGGACCCCCGCCGCCAGGGGATCCAGGCCGGCTGAAATGCCGGTTATGACCAGCAGGTCCGCCCACAGGCCTCCCGCCTTAGCCCAGAAGCCGCCGTAGGCTAGCCCCGGAAAGGGACCCCGGTTGCGGCTTGAGAGCAGGGCGTCCCACGGGTTCACTGGGGTGGCGAAGCTGCCCGGCAGGTCGGCCAGCACCAACTTCAGCTCCCCGATGGTCCGGGCGTCCAGCGCCCGGTTGGTGCGCTCCCTCAGCTCGTCGGTGGTGAGCCGGCCGGCGACATGATGCTCCGCCAGTTGGCTGGTCACCTGTTCTCGATCCGCGTCCGAGGCGCGCACAGAGTTGCCCCTCTGGAAGAGCAGTTGGAAGCCCGGCTGCGGGGGTTCCAGGGGCGGCGGTGGGCGCCCGGGCACGACTGATCAGCCTCCCTTGGGGGGCGAGGGGGCGCTGGCTGACTGGGCACTCTCCCAATCGCGGCGCAGCAGTCCCATGTAGATCAGATCCAGTGCTTGCCCGTCTCGCAGCACGCGCTCACGCAGCCGCCCCTCCTCCCGGAAGCCCAACTTGCGGTACAGAGAGATGGCTGGCTGGTTGCTGGCAATCACGTCCAGGCTGAGGCGGTGCAGACCGAGCTCATGGAAGGCGTACCTCAGCACCATCGAAACCGCCTCCAGGCCGTACCCGCGTCGGCGATCGGCAACTTCGCCAAGGCCGACCGCCACCCAACCATGATGGTTGGCCCACTCGATGCGACAGACCGCGACGAAGCCCACCAGCCGATCGTCATCAAGGGTGCGGATGCGAAACTCGAAGGTGTCCGGGTCTGAGCCCGACAACTCGTCCTGCTCTCGGAAGTGGTCCGCGGTTCGGGGCCGTGGCGCATCGGTGTCAGCCTGGCGCCGGTAGGCGCCATCCTCACTCCAGCGGGCGAGGACATCGGCATCGTCGGCACGCGGTGCGCAGAGGCGTACCAGCCCGCCTCTGAAGAGATCTGTGGACACCGTGGCCTCCAACCGCACCCCTCACCGCTAAAGAGTCACTCGAGTATGCCAGAGAAGGAAGCTGACTACTCCCCCGCTGGGGCGATGGCCGCCGGGAGCTCCACGCCATGGAGAGGCGGAGTCATGCCTGGCTCAGGATCAGGGACGGAGGTATCATCCCCCGATGCCAGTCGAGTTTCGCTCCATTCGCCCCGAGGAGCTCGCGCAGTTCGCGGACGTCAACCTCACCGCCTTCGGTGAGCGCGGTGACCCCTGGTTCGAGCGCTGGTTCCGGGAGCGGGTCAAGCCCCAGGAGACGGTCGCTGCCTTCGCCGACGATCAGTTGGTGGGTAGCTCTCTGGCCTTCCCGCTGGAGCTGGCCCTGCCGGGCAGGGTGGTCACCGCCAGCGCGGTCACTGCGGTCGGGGTACTGCCCACCCACCGGCGCCGGGGCCTGCTCCGCGGCATGATGACCCGCCAGCTCCTGGGGGCTCGCGACCAGGGCTTGGCGATGGCCATCCTCTGGGCCTCGGAGGGGGCCATCTACTCGCGATTCGGGTTCGGGCCGGCGGCGCGGTCTTGGCGGGTCGCGCTCGAGCATCCTCGCGCCCAGATAGTTCCCCTGCCGGTGTCAGGGTCCCTGCGCATGGTGGGTCGCGACGAGGCGTTGCAGCGCTTTCCTCCGCTCTATGACCACCTGCTCCAAAGCCGCCCTGGGACCGTCGGCCGAGACCAGCGCGCCTGGGAGTTTGCCCTCTCCGAGGAGGATCCTCACCTGCCCCGGGACGAGGCCAGGCTCTTCCTGGTCGTGCATCACGGCGACGCCGGGGACGACGGCTACCTTGTCTACCGGATCCGCCAGGCCTGGTCCGCCTTCGGTGCACGGTCTACCCTTCTGATCTCCGAGATGGTTGCTAACGCGCCGGGAGTAGCCGCCGATCTGTGGCGTTATTGCCTCGAAGTGGACCTGGTGCACCGAGTGGAGGCGTCGGGGCACGGGCTGCGGCCGCTGGACGACCCCATACTCTGGCTCGCCAAGGACCCACAGGCGCTGGAGCTGGGTCTGGGCACGACCCTTTGGGCCAGGATTCTCGATGTTCCTGAGGTCCTGTCCGCCCGCGGCTACCAGCGCGATGGCGACCTGACAATCGAGGTGTCTGACCCGGTTGATCATCTCGCCGAGGGGCGATTTCGTCTCCACGTGGAGAACGGTTTCGGGGAGTGCCGGAAAACCGAGGCCAGCCCGGACCTGATCCTGGGCGTCTCCGAGCTCAGCTCGGCTTGTTTGGGCCAGCGGTGCCTGACCGACCTGGCTGCGGCCGGGAGGTTGTCGATGGGCGATCCAGCCGCGGCCCGCAGGGCCGACGACCTGTTGGCGTGGGACCCGCCCCCCTGGTGCTTCGAGGATTTCTAAGTCCCGGACCAGTCCTCGACCCCGGGGCGCTCAACTACCCGGCACAGCTTCCAGGGGACGCCGGTGGTGTCCAGTTCGACGTCCACCTCACGAGTCCGCAGCGGGGCGACGACCGTTCCCTCGGGATATTCGCACCGGGTGCGGTCCTCGAGTCGGAGCCGCAGCCAGACCAGGCCGGGGCCATCCGGGGCTCGCCGGCAGTGACTCCAGCGCAGCCCGGATCGGGCGGGCCGCCAGACGCCGCCCTGGCGCCGGAAGCCGGCGGCCGCCGCCAGCATCCTCGCGGTTAGCTGCGGCCCCAGGTAGCGGACCAGGGCGACGTCGTCTCCGCTGCCGATAGCTGCCTCCAAACCGTCCATCAGCTGGCGCAGCCGGGCGGTGGTCTGCTCAATGCCCTCGCGCCGGAGATGAGCCTGGGGGTGGAACCGCGCTTGCAGCCGGCTCAACTCAGCCACCGAGCCCGCCGCCGCCGGCAACTGTCCAGAGGTCGGCGGCCAGGTTGGCTGTGGCAGCCGCAACCTTGTGGTCGATCTGGGCAAGTGGAAGGTGGCGTGCCTCCGCCAGGGCTGCGCTGCGTTGGACCCATGGCCGCGACCAGAGTCCAAGACCCTCCAGGGCGGGCTGGCGATGCCAGCGCCGAATCGACTCGCCAGGAGCTAGCGTGACCACCCCTCGGCAGCGGTCGGGGCCCGCTCCAAATTCATTTTCCAGCACCTGCAGCATCTGGCACGCAGACCGCGCGTCGGCCGCGGACGGCCTGAGCGGCAGCAGGAACAGGTGGGTTCGGCTGGCCCAGAAACGTGCCTGAGAGCCGTTGGCGCCGGGCCGCGGCCCCCCATCCACCACCACCACCTCGAACGTCGGCTGGATCAGATACTGGAGCAGATAGTCGAGGTGCTCGGACCCGATTGAAGGCGCCTCGCGGCCGGGCCAGGCGCCCAACAGCGCCCGCAGCGAGCGCTGGGGGTGCGCCCAGAGGATGGCTTCCAGGCGAGGGTTGCCCGTCGCCAGATCGGGCAACCGAAGCAGTACCTGGTCGACCCGCGCGGACGGCAGCCGATCCAGATCCTCCTCGGCCGCACCAAGCCGCAGGTCCAGACTGGGATTGAACTCGTCGGCATCCACCAGCAAGGTCTGGTGGCTACCTCGGTGGGTGGAGATCGTCCAAGCGATGTCAAGGGCCAGGGTCGAGCGGCCACTGCCGCCGCGTCCGCCGGCGACCATCACCACCAGCGGCCTACCGACGCCGGGACCACCGGCGGTGACAGGTGCCCCAAGCCCGGCTGCTGGGACGCGGTCACCGCTCTGGGCCGCGAGCAGACGGCGGGCGACCTGGACCGGTTGGAAGTTCGCCCAGCGCCCCACCGGCAGGCGGCTGCGGGTCGGGGCCGGTTCTGGCTCGGCCAGGCAGAAAAGGGGGTGGCTGGGTACCTGGCGTTGTGGTCGTGCCTCTCCCGGCCGTCTCCAGGCGAGGACCGCATGCTGAGGCACCTCGGGCGGTGGCGGCCCAGACGGCAGGCTCAGCATGGCGCCGGAAAGTCTGGCACCGGCTGCCCGAATCCATGAGCCATCCAGGCGGTGGCCCGACCTTGGATCAGGATCGAGCTCCATGCCCCGATCGCCAGCAGAGGCATTTGGGAGGTCTTCCACACCAGCACGGCGACACCCTGGCCGATTCCCGGGCCGACCGCGCCGGAGCCTCCCGGGCACGCCCCGAGAAGAGCCACCTCACAGCCCATGCTCTGCCCCCGAGTGGGGGTCAGATCGGCGGGGGTGACCTGCTGGCAGGTCACCTGGGGTCCGGTAAGGCCAGCGTCGACCACGGCCGTCACCACCTCCGCGACATCGCCCACCCCATTGCCGCAGGTGGCGTTTCCATCCGGCACTCCGCAAAGTTGGAAGGTGCCGGATCGGTCCAGCGCGACCACGTCGACCGCCTCGGCTCCAGACTCGGCCGCGCTCTGCGCGGTGGCCACCACCCCAGCATGAGCCGACAGGAGCAAGCCACCATCCACCGCCAGGGCCGTGACCGGCAGTAGCAGGAGCGCCAGCAGCAGCGCGAACAGGGGCAGAATCTGGCCGGCCTGATGGCGCGCGTCAGCAACCGTCACCGGTCTGGTCCTGGGCCGGGTCCCGGCTGCGGAAGGGGTCGATCTTGTCGGTTGCGGACGCTGTCAAGGAAGGCGACAGCCAGGCTCCGACCAACGGAATCCATCTCAGATCGGGACGGAACGCCACCGCGACCACCACATCCCCGTCCGTCACCCCGCCGCGGCCGGGGACGCCCCCTACGCGGCAGAAGGTGTCCGTCGGAGCCCCGAAGCCGAACCAGATGGCCTCCGAGCCGGTGCCCTCCGAGGTGGGCAGCGAGGTGGCCCCTGGGATCGAGCCCACGCAACTGCCGTTAGTGGCATCGTGGAGGTGGGCTGGCAGCAGCCCGCCTGAGTCGGCGAGCACGAGCGCCAGTTCGAGATGCCCCTGCTGGCAGGCCTGGAGCGCATCGACCGCCCTGGCGGCGACCAAGGCACTCGCGCTGGCGGCCGTGCTCAGGGCCATCTGCGTGCGAGCCAACTGGACGATGGCGACCGCTCCGCAGCCAAGCAGGAGCGTCAGAGGCAGCACCAGCGCCAGCTCTACCAGGGCTTGTCCAGCGGTCCTTGACGGGGCCGGGCTCACGAGGAGAACGCCTCGACCTGCAGTCGCAATCGCACGCTTACGGGCTCGTCGTCTAGGCCCGTCGAACTGAGCCACGGGGTGATGGTGCGGAGACCGCCGGTGATCCAGATGTCGACTGCCAGCGGCGGCCAGCTGGTGTAGGCCACACAGACTCGAAGCTGCCCTGGGGCAATTGCCGCCGCGCAGGCCGCCATGGCTCGCGACGCGCCAAAGCAAGACCCCGACGGGCAGCCAGGGTTCTGCCGGCCATCCAGTTCATAGGGGGCCGGTCCGTACCCCTCCCCGGTCTTACCGCTGACCTGGGCGCACGGGACGCCACGGCCGGGCTGGGCGACTCCGTTGCGGTACGCGACGCAAAATGCTCCGACCCCGCATCCCTCGGATGACCCGGGAGGGCAGCCAGCGACCTGGGCTAGGCTCATCGAGTCGGCCGCGATGGCGGCCACCGCAGCCGCACGCCCGGCGGACAGCCGTTGCGTAGGATCTCCCGGTAGGGGCCCGGCCGAGGCGATTCGGGCGCCGGTCAGAGCCGCGCTCTGGAGGCCTTCCTGGGCCAGAGCGGAGAGTCCCAGCTGAACTGCTCCGAGGGTGGCCAGCAGAAAGACGGCGACTCCGATCGCGAGCTCCACCATGGCCTGCCCCGACTGCTTCTCGCGCTTCACTGGAAAGCTCCGGCCAGCCTCTCCAAGGCTGGGTAGAGGATGATCAGGATGAAGGGAAGCAGGATGCACAGGGCGACTGGGAGCAACATCGAAACCAGCGCTCGCCGGCCTCTGCTGGTCAGATCGTCGCGCTGCCGGTCCCGCAAACTGCGGGCTAGGCTGCCCAGCGGGGAGGCCGTGGAGATCCCCTCCTCCCGCTGCAGCCGGATGACCGCGGCCAGGGCGGCTAGCGCGGGCATCCGCAGCCGCTGGGCGCCGTCCTCCAACTGCCGGTCTAGGGGCGGTGTCCCAGATGCGGCGGAGCGGCTCAGGCACTCCCGCAGGATTCCGGCGGCGTCGCCCCTGACTCGTGCCACCACCAACTCCATGGCCCGGCGGGCGCTGACCCCTCCGCCACTCTGCTCCAGGGCCATCAGGTCGACCAGGATGGGCAGTTGAGCCAGCGTGGCCCAGCGGCGGTTGCGCCCCGCCCGGATCAACCGCAAACCCCGTGCTGGTGGGAGCAGCACTACCAACAGCACCACCAGCCATACCGGGATCACGCCGATGAGGGCGGGGATAGCCAGCAGGACCGCGGCTCCCAGCGTGATCAGAATCTGCTCCATGACCACCTGTTCGGGGCTGGAGTCGACACCGCCACGCTGGAGCAGTCCCAGCAGGGCGGATCGCGTGGAGCCGGGCAGCAGCCGGCTGGCCAGGAGCTCCCCGCCAGCCAGAGTTTTGCCGAGAATGGGCAGGCCGTGTTCGGGGCGCTTGTCGGCCGGCGTCCGGCGGTGGGCGGTTCTCCGGCCCACCCAGCCTGTCCAGCTCGGTCGCCCTGGCCACAGCCAGACAGATGCGCCAGCCCCGGCGCCGATGGCCACCGCTCCAGCCACGACCAGCGGCATCCAATCCGGGGAGATGCCCAACGGCCCCAAGATGGAGCCGACCCTGGGGCCGAACTTCATCATGGCCAGGAGCCCCCAGCCGGTGATCACGCCCGGCCCCGATCGCGGTCCCGCGCTTGGTCGGACTGACGTCGGGCGGCCGGAGCGTCCGCCATCTCGATCACATCTAGGTCGGGGATGCGCAGGATCCGGAGCATCCATAGGTAGCCCGCCACGATGGTCGCCAGCAGCAGTGCCAGCACCACTTGCCCGAGCGGGGTCGAATAGGGTTTGAGGTAACTGGGGTTGACCACCCTAAGGCCCGCAATCAGGGCCAGCGGCATCAGCGCGATCACGAGCGCCCCGAAGCGTCCCTGCGCCTGCTCGGCGCGCAGTTGACTCTGGGTCGCCTCGATCTGGTGGGCCGCCCGCGACAGCTCCTCTAGCAGTGGGGTGAGCCGCCCCCCCGACCGCCCCCCGACCGCCAGGGTGGTCGCCAGCAGGGTGAAGAGTGGCTGACGCAGTCGGATCTGGGCCTCCCCCAGCGCCTGCTCCAGGGAGCTCTCACGCAGCCTGGCAAGCACCTGTGCCAGCTCCGGCCTCAGCTCGAGAGGTCCGCTCTCGGCCAGCACCTGCAATGACTGCCGGACCCCGTGCCCGGCGGGAAGCAGCTGGCCGAGCAGGTCGACAGCAGCCACCAGGGCCTCGCGCTGGCGGGACCTTCTGCCCATCTCTCGCCAATGGGAGAAAGCTCCCAGGCCCATCCACCCCAAGGCCCCCACCACCGCCGAGGGCAGCACCAGTCCCAGCACCAGGTAGGCTCCGATCCCGGCCACCAGCCCCAGGCCGAGTCCGGGCAGCCAGCCCCGCCAGGCCGAGATCGCGGAGCGGATTTTGGTCAGCCCAGGCTCGAGATCAAGCCGGAAGGAGGAGGTGCGGGCCGAGCTCCCCGAGCCAAGTGAGTCTCGCTCGCCATCCAGGATCGCCATCGTGGCGGTGGCGCCGGCCAGGCCAGAGGCGAGGACCGCCAGCAGAATCAGAGCCGGGGAGAGCACCCGGTCGCCCTCAGGTGCTCACGCCCAGGGACACCCCGGTCCCCAGAAGGCCGGTAAGGGCGATCCCTGCGGCGTCGAACTTGTCGGTGATCTTGGCGGGCAGGTCGTCGAGCCGGGTGAGGCCCCAATCCCATTCGCCACGGCTACGGCTGTAGCGGCAGACCTCCTCGACCAGGGGCATCTCGCCTTCCACCTGGCCGGTGACGAAGCCCACCGCCTGGACGACCCTGTGGTCGCGTCCGTCCAGCTGTCGAAATCTGGTCAGGTGGATCACCAGGTCCACCTTGGCGGCCAGCTCGCGGGCGATTGCGGCGGGGTCCGCCTGCGCCTGGGCGGGGTGGCGTCGGACCAGTGCCGCGAGGCGCGCCAGGGCATCGCGGGCGCTG
>DATKSV010000059.1:0-22971 GCA_035531535.1 Candidatus Nanopelagicaceae bacterium
CAGGTCGGCCCCGGCCTCCTCCAGGGCGGCGATCTCCCCCAAGAGCACCTTGGGATCGAGCACGACGCCATTGCCGATGACGCAGACCGTCTCGGGATGGAGGATGCCGGACGGCACCAGGTTGAACTTGAAGGTCTTGCCGTCGACCACCACGGTGTGGCCGGCGTTGTTGCCGCCCTGGCTCCGCAGCACCACCCGGGCCGACTCCGCCAGCAGGTCCACCACCTTGCCCTTGCCCTCGTCGCCCCACTGACCGCCCACGCACACGATCACGCCCAAGTCCGCATCCTCCTCAATTCAGCTCTGCTCCTGGTGGGCCAGGTCGACGTCCCGGAAGGCGGTCTGGCCGGCGTTGAAGTACAGCTGCAGGCGGCGCACCGGGCCGTTCCGGTTCTTGGCGATGTCCAGCTCGGTCAGGCCGGGGTCCTTCCCCTCCTCGTGCATCCCGGGCCGGTAGAGGAACATCACGATGTCGGAGTCCTGCTCGATGCTGCCCGAGTCACGAAGGTCGCTGAGCTGGGGGCGGCGGTCGGTGCGACGCTCCGACTCACGGTTCAGCTGGGAGACCGCGATCACAGGGACGTCCAGCTCCCGGGCCAGGCTCTTGAGCCCCCCGGAGATCTCGGAGACCTCCTGGGCGCGCGAGTCAGAGCGACCCTGGGAGCGCATCAGCTGGAGGTAGTCGACGATGAACAGGTCCACCTGCGCCGAGGCCCGCAGCCGCCTGGCCTTGGCCCGCATCTCCATCACGGAAAGGCCGGGGGTGTCGTCGATGTAGATGGCGGCCCGGCTCAGGGTGTCCATCGCCTCGGCGATCCGGGGCCAGGCGTCGTTGCCCAGCTGGCCGGTGCGCAACCGGTAGGCGTCCACCCCCGCCTCGCTGCAGAGCAGCCGCTGCACCAGAGTGTCCCGGCTCATCTCGAGGCTGAAGAGGGCCACCCCATGCTGCCGTCTGACGGCGGCGTTGCGGGCCACGTTGAGCGCGAAAGAGGTCTTGCCCACCCCTGGCCGGGCGGCCACCACCACCAGCTCGGAGCGCTGGAAACCGGAGGTGACGGCGTCCAGCTCGCCGAAGCCGCTGGCGACCCCGGTCACCGACCGAACCTCGCCCTGCTGGTAGGCGTGGGTGAGGGCCTCCCAGGTGGTCACCAGCTGCTTGTTGATGGCCTCGAAGTCGCCCTTGGGCCGGCCCCGGTCCGCGACCGCGAACACGGTCTTCTCCGCCTCCTCAATGGCCCGCTGGGCCTCCAGGGACTCGTCGAAGCCCAGCTCCGCGAGCTGGCCGCCGGCCTGGATCAGGCGCCGCTTGACGGCATGGTCATGGACGATGCGGGCGTAGTAGCCGACATTGGCGGCTGTCGGCACCGCCGAGGCCAGCGAGGCGAGCGCCTCCAGGCCGCCCACGCGCTCCAGGGTGCGCTGCCGCTCCAGCTCGTCGGCCAGGGTCAGGGTGTCGAGTGGTGTCCCCTGGGAGAAGAGGCTGAGCATCGCCCGGAAGATGTCCCCGTGAGCGTCCAGGTAGAAGTCGTCCGCCTCCAGGCTTCCCACCACCTGTCCGATCTGGTCCTTGTCGAGCAGCAGGGCACCCAGGACCGAGCGCTCAGCGTCGAGGTTGTGGGGGGGGACCCTCAGCTGCGCTGCCGGCCGGAGCTCCGGCCGGACGCTCACGCCGCGACGACCCGGACCCTGACCCGGGCCTCGACCTCGGCGTGGATCTTGACCACCGCCTCGTACTCACCCAGCTCGTGAGCGGGCTCGAATTCGATCTTGCGACGGTCGATCACGGTGCCCAGCTGGGACTCCAGCGCCTCGGCCACGTCGATGTTGACCACGGCTCCGTAGAGCTTGCCGGTGTCGCCGGCCCTGGCGGTGATCTCGACCTGGGCCGACCCCAGCCGGGCCGCCAGCTCCCGAGCCGCCACCACCTCCGCCTCCACGCGGTGCCGCTGGCGGTCCTTCTGAGCCCTTATCTGAGCCTCGGCCTTGGGCTGAGCTGGCTGGGCCATGCGCTGGGGAAGCAGGTAGTTGCGGGCGAATCCGTCCGCGACCTCGCGCACCTCGCCGGCCCGACCGGTACCGGCCACGTCCTGGGTGAGAATGACCTTCAACTCAACGACTCCTAAATGGTGGGCTGGGCTGGAGCGCCCACTCCCGACTCCCCCTCGCGCCCCTCCACAGGCTCTTCGGAACGGTACCAGGGTGCGGGCTCCTGGGGCAGCGGGGCGGCGGAATGGCGGCCGGCCAAGGGCGGGCGCAGGCTCGAGAGCCCGCGGATCAGACGGGCCAGGCGCCGGGCCGCCCCTACCCCCCGGGCCAGGTCGGCGTCAAAGGTGCTGCGGCCCTGCCGGATCGATTCCTCCACCTCTGACCGGAGCTCCTCGGGTACCTGCGAGTTGAAGGTGCGCACGGCCAGCACGGTCAGCGAGATGGTGTCCATCTGGCCCAGCACGGGCACCCACATGGGAATGTCAACCAGGGGGTTCACGATCACCGCCAGCGCCGCCGCCAGGGCCGCCTTGGGGGCCGGGGGTGTGCGGGGATCGCGGGCCAGGCAGTAGGCCAGGCGAAGTTGCTGGGGCAGTTCCAGAACCAGGCTGCGAAGGCGCTTCAGGCGCGACATGACCATAAATTGTTGGCTCCCCGGTGGGATGCTCAGTCTACCTTGGCGCCCCGCTCCCATCCTCCTGGGATCGGCCCGGCTCGCCCCGACGGGGCTGCCAGCTGGCTGGCTCCTGCTCCAGCAGGCGCAGCGCCGCACCCTCCGGGTTGCCGTCGTCCAGATCGAGCCGGCCCTCCACCATCGCCTCCATCAGCAGTCGCTGGGCCCGCCCGATCCAGGGCCCGTCCTGAAGCCGGAAGTGGGCCTTCAGCCGATTGCCCCCCACCGGCGGCCGAATCCCCTGGGGGTGCTCCTGGGCCAGCGTGGTCATGCGTCCCTCCAACTCGTCGAGCTCGCCGGTCCCGGGGTAGGTGGAGGCGAGGGTGTCGGCCCGAGCCACCTCCAGGAGTTGGGGGACCAGGGGGCCGGCGTCGTGCCAGAGGCGGCGAACGGCGCTGTCCGCCCAGTCGCGGCGGTACTGGATCGGACGCATGTGAAGCTCCACCAGCCGGGCGACATGCTCAACCTCCGCGCCGGAGAAGCGGAGCCCGCTCATCACCTCGCGGGCGATCTCGGATCCCACCTGCTGGTGACGCAGAAACGTGGTCCCCTGGGGGGAGGTCTGGGCGGTCTGGGGCTTGCCCACGTCGTGGAAGAGGACCGCCAGCCGGACCAGCTTCTGAGGCGGGGCCAGGTCGACCGCCATCGCGGTGTGGTCGAAGACATCGTCCGGGTGGTAGCCCCCCTGCTCCACTCCAGAGAGGAGGGCCAGCGCCGGGATGGCCTCGGCCAGCAGGCCGGTGTGGAGCAGCAGCTGGAGGCCCAAGGAGGGCCGCGCCCCCAGCAGCAGCTTGACCAGCTCGTCGCGGATGCGCTCCCTGGAGACGATCTCGATCCGAGCCGCCGCCTGGGCCATGGCGGCCTCCACCTCCGGCTCCGGCGTGAAGCCGAGCTGGGAGGCGAAGCGGGCGGCTCGGAACATCCGCAGGGGGTCCTCGTCGAAGGTGAGGAGCGGGTCGAGAGGCGTCCGCAGGCGCTGGGATCGGATGTCGTCGAGGCCCCGGCCGGTGGGGTCGATGACCATTCCGGTGGAGTCCAGCAGCAGGGTGTTGATGGTGAAGTCGCGCCTGATGGCGTCCTCCTCCATGGTCCCGGCCCGGACCGTGGGCTTGCGGCTGTCCCTGGAGTAGGCCTCACTGCGGGCACGGACGAACTCCACGGTCAGGCGCTGCCCTTGGGAGAGGAGGAACGAGACCTGGGCCGTGCCGTAGCGTTCGAAGGCGACCACCGGCTCGCGCCGCTGCCAGCGCCGGCGCAGCCAGCTCGCGGCCAGCTCGGCCGAAACCTTCTCCACGACCACATCGACATCCGAATTGGCAGTCCGGCCCATGACCAGGTCGCGGACGTAGCCGCCCACTATGCAGACCCGGGTGGCCAGCTCTGCCTCCATCTCCCCCATGAGGGCGCGTAGCCCGTCCGCCGAGGGAGGGGCCGGGACCAGGGTTGGCTCAGGTGTAGACGACATCGTCCTCCGTTCCCTCTTCGTCCCTGTCGAAGGCCGCCACCATCTCCTGGCAGGTGGGGCAGTACCACCGGCTCTCCATCCGGCTGCCGCAGCGGCCGTGAACCGACGCGGACGGCTCGGGCCCTCCCCAGAACGAAAGCGCCGCGGTCGAGGAGTTCAGGTCCCGCCCGGTCCGGGGCAGCCGCTGACGCGGCGCCGTGAAGTGCGGCGGGCCCGCCAGGGGGGCCGCGACCAGGTGCGGCGACCAGCGGTCGCCAAGGCTCTCCAGGGCTCGGGCCAGCCCCGGATCCAAGCCCTCTGCACCCCGGGCCTCGTCGGATTCCATCAGCACATCTTCGCCGGGGAGGGCGCTGGCTGCGCCTCGGCGATGGCTCTTTGGCCGAGAGGCGTGGCGGGGCCGGCCCCAGGGCAGGCTCAGGCCACGCGCCAGCTGAGGCTCCCGAGTTTCGTTCAGCACAGCGGAACGACCTGCTATCATGCGGCAATGCTCGCGCCGGTTAGGGAGCTCAACTGTGGCCGAGGTGAATTCAGCGCTTGACTGATCGACTCACCGGGCAGCGCAATCCGCTGGGCCGCACCGTGCGGCTGCTGGGATGGATGGCGGAGCACGACTCCGAGGACTTCGGAGTCCGCGAACTGGCGGCCGCGGTGGGCATGGCGCCCAGCACGGTGCACCGCTCCCTGGGAGCGCTGGAGCAGGAGGGCCTGGTCCAGTCGGACGCCCAGTCCGGGCGCTACCGGCTCAGCCTGGGCTTCTATCGCCTGGCTCTGAAGGGCGCTCGCCGGGCGCCGCTGCTGCAGGTGGCGATGCCCTTCGTGACGGAGGCGGCGCGAGCCGGAGAGGAGACCGCCCAGCTGGCGGTCTACGGCGAGGTCGAGCTGGCGGTCATGTTCCTGGCCGAGGTGGCCCCCCGCCGCTACCTTCAGGTGCGCGCCAGGCTCCACGAGTGGCTGCCCCTGACGGTCTCGGCGGCGGGACTGGCGGTGCTTTCCCGGCTCGACTCGGAGGCGGTGGTGAGCGCCTTCGCGAGGGCCCCGGGAACCGCCTCCGGCTCGGAGCTGGCCGCCACCCTGGACACCATCCGACGACGGGGATTCGCCAGCGCCCAGGGCTTGCCGGAGCCCGGGTGTGTGGAGTTGGCGGCCCCCTTCATCGGCCCCGACGGCAGGGTGCGCGGGGCACTCGGCTTCAGCCTCCCGCAGGTCCGCTTCAACCCCAAGCTGGAGGCGGCGCTGGGCAGCCTGCTGGCGGCCGAGGCCGGCAAGCTGGCGGGTGCTCTGGTCGAAGCGGGCGCCTGATCCGGAGTCAGACGAGCAGGATGCTGGCCGCTCCCTCAGCCAGCTCGTCCTGGGCCAGCTCGTACGCTCCCAGCAGCCCCTGATCCTCCCCTAGCTGGCTGCGCAGCAGCTGGCAGTGGGCGCGACTGGCGGCGAAGCTCCCCTCAGCCACCGCCGCCACCATCTGGTCCCAGAAGCCGCCCCCCGCCCCCAGCACCCCACCACCGAAGGCAATCGCATCGGGGTTGAGCAGGTTGATGAGCCCCCCCACTGCGAGCCCCAGGTGGCGGGCGGCGGCGGCCAGCACCTCCTGGGCGGCGCGCTCGCCCCCCGCCGCCCGCCGGGACACCTCGGCGGCGCTGGGCGCCCCCGCCGCCCGGGCGATGGCGGTCCCCGAGGCGACCGCCTCCAGACAACCCCGATTGCCGCAGTGGCAGAGCGGTCCGTCCTCCACCACCACCATGTGCCCGAACTCGCCGGCCCGGCCCGAGCCGCCCCGGTAAAGTTGGTCGTCGAAGACCAGCCCGGCCCCGATCCCGGTGCTGACGGTGATGTAGACGAAGTCGGCCACCCCCCTGCCGGCGCCGCGGCGGTGTTCCCCCAGGGCAGCCAGGCTGGCGTCGTGGTCGATCAGGCAGCGGCAGCCCAGCTGGGCCTCCACCAGGGCCCGCAGCGGCACCATCCGCCAGCCGGGGAGATTGGGGGCGCCGTCCATCACCCCGGCCACCGGGTCGACCGGGCCGGGGACCGCGATCGCCACCACCATCTCCGCCCGAGCGGGCCCGGGCTCGGCGCTCATCACCTCAAGAGCCAAAGCGCAGATCTGCGCCACCACCGCCTCCGGCCCGGCATCGCGCAGGGTGGCCGCCCGGGCCCGCCGCCGGATGGTGCCGTCGGGCTCGAAGGAGGCCACCCGGACCCAGGTGCCGCCCAGGTCGACCGCCACGATGCGGCCAGCCTCGGTCACCCCGGCAGCGGGGCCAGCCCCGCCAGATCGCGCAGGCGCGCAACGTTGGCCCGGTCCGGCCCCTTGCCCTCCAAGCCGGGCACCTCCAGCAGCAGCGGGGCGCCGGTGAGCCGCGGCTCCGCGAGCAGGCGCCGAAAGCCGTCGGCGCCAATGTAGCCATCCCCGATGTTCTCGTGCCGGTCGCGGTTGGACCCCAGGGGAGCCTTGGAGTCGTTGGCGTGGATCGCGGCCAGCCGAGAGGTGCCGATCTCGCGCTCCAGCTCGTCGACCATGGCGGCCAGCCCCTCCGCCGAGGCCAGGTCGTAGCCGGCGGTGAAGGCGTGGGCGGTGTCCAGGCAGAGCCGCACCCGGTCGCTGTCGACGGCCTCCATCATCCGCCGGATCTGCTGAAACGAGCTGCCGACGTTGTCGCCGGCGCCGGCGCTGTTCTCGATCAGAAGCAGGCTCTCGCCCGGGGCCGCCCGCAGGGCCCGACCCATGGCCGCGCCCAGCTGCTCCAGGACCTGGTCGAAACCCAGCCCCTTGTGCGAGCCGGGGTGGAAGATGACCCCTCTGGCGCCCAGCAGGTTGGCCAGCTCCAGGTAGTGGCGCAGGGAGCCCTCGGAACGCTCCAGCAAGTCCTCGCGGGCGGTGGCCAGGTTGATCAGGTAGACCGCGTGCAGGAAGAAGGCGTCCAGCCCGGTCGCGGCCATCCGGGCCCGAAACTCAGCCACCGTCTCGGTCGAGAGCACCAGTTGCCGCCAGCTCTGGGGCGCGGTGGCGTGGATCTGAACCGCCTCGGCGCCGATCGCCTGGGCCCGGTCGAAGGCGGTCAGGATGCCTCCCTGAGTGGAAACATGGGCTCCGATCAGCATCGGCTCAGGTTCCCGGCGCGGGGGTGGGCGGGACGTAGATCTGACCGGCAGGAGGCGGGCTGACCGCGCCGATCAGACCGAAGTGGTCGTAGCGAAGCGAGATCGCGCGCCGGCCGGTGATCGTCAACTGCAGCAACTCATAGCTCCCCCGATCAATGTACAGACGCAATGATGATCCGGCGGCCTTCTCCTCCACCAGCCAGGCCGCCTGCCCCTGCAGCTCGGTCGCGCGCACCATCAGGGTGCCCTTCAGGTGGCGGCGCAGGGTGGCCGCCAGACCCGAGCCGGTGAACGCGGCCAGGCTGTGGCGATAGCGGGCGGCCACGGCGGCGGGTTGGAGCACCCAGGTGGTGGCGGGGTTGAGGTGACCTGGCAGGGCCGCTATCCCCAGTTGGGCCAGCGCCATCGGGGAGAGCACATAAACCTTGCTCCCCAGGGAGACCACGTCCATGGTCAGGGTGGGGGAGTGCGGCACCACCGTGTCCACCTGGCCCGAGAAGTCCCCGTTGGGCAGCGTCTTGACCGAGAACGAGATCTTGGTCTGGCCGGCCCGGGTGCTGCCCACCAGCCGGTAGGAGCTCTGAGCCATCACCGCCGACGCCCTTTGGATCAGCGACTGGGAGCTGGGGACGCTGCTGCCGCAGGCGCCCACCACCAGCGCCAGCAATGGCGCGGCGGTCAGCCAGAGCGCGCGCTTGAGCATCGCCGTCCTCCTCGGAACTCCCCTTCCCGGGTCGGGCCAGCACCCAGTGAACAACAGCGGCCCCGGTCGGCGCACGCCCGGCTTCAGGCCCGCCCCAGGATCACCGCCACCACGTAGAGAGCGTAGAGGCCCAGCCCGGCCGGGGCCAGCACCCTGGCATCGACCCCCCTGCTGCCGGTGGCGGCCAGCGCCACCAGGGCCCCGGTGATGGTGACAGCGGCAGCCAGGAAGCCTATCCCGGAGGGGTCCCAGGGAGTGAAGCAGAGGCCGATGATGGCCGGCACGGTGGCCTGGAACACCATCGCCCCGGTGACGTTGCCCAGCGCCAGCAGGTCCCGTCCCCGCGCCACCCACAGCGAGCCCGCCACCAGCTCCGGCAGCTCGGTGGCGAGCGGCACCAGCAGCAGGGCCAGCACCAGCGCTGAGAGCCGGATCACAGGCGCGATCCCGTCCAGGGCGAGGATGAAGAGCTCACTGGCCAAAGCGAGGGTGATCAGGGCCACCACCAGCTGGGCGGCTCCCAGCGCCAGGCCGCCCGCGGCCGGCCGGCGCAGCAGCCGCGCCGCCAGCAGGCTCTCCCCAGACTCCTCGGAGGAGCGGTCGTCGCGCAGGCTGCGCCGCACGAAGAGCGCGTACAGCCCGGCCAGGAGGGCGGCGTCGGCCCAGCGCACCGGGGTCGGCACGAAGGCGCCCCCGATCAGGAGGAGGTAGCTGAACAGGAACGCGTAGAGCACCGCCCGACTGGACGGCCCGGGCACCAGCAGGTGGGAGCGCCCGGAGATCAGGCAGACCAGGCCGGTCAGGCCCAGGCCCACGGTCGCCAGCATGAAGGGAGCCCCCAGGATCGCCCCGGTGGCGGTCGCTGCGGCGGCCCGGCCGCCCCCGATCAGCGCCACCACCGGCACGATGCTCTCGGGCAGGGCGGTCCCGATCGCGGCCAGCACCGTGCCGGCCAGGGCATGCCCCAGGCCGAACTCGCCCGCGACCCACTCCACCGCGTTGGTGAAGAGCGCCGCGGCGGCCAGCATCAGCAGCAGTCCGGCCAGGAAGAGGGCGGCTACTCCCAAAGGCTCATCGCCTCCGCCCGTTCCCCAGCCTGCCTCCCAGCGCAGCTCCCAGCTCCGCCGTGAGAGCGGCGCCGTGGCCCAGGACCTGGCCCGGACCGACCGTCTGCCAGCGCTCCTTCGGCTCCTCGTCCGGTGCCCCCAGGGCGTCCAGGATGCGCTGGCGGTACCAGGGAAAGAGGGCCCGCGGCAGCCGCTCGGGCGAGGCCCAGAGCAGCCTCAGCGCCTCTTTGGTAGGGCGGAGCCGACCGCCCACCGGGTGGGCCAGGTAGACGGCATCGGTGCCGATGCGGATGCCGCGGAAGTGGTAGTGACCGATGAGACGGTCGATCTCGATCTCGAGCCCGCATTCTTCGTGGGTCTCGCGCACCACGGTGAGCGCCGGATCCTCCCCTTCCCCCACATGCCCGCCGGGCGGCTCCCAGCCGGGCGGCCAGCCCCGCAGCTGGAGCAGCACCAGGCGGTGCTCATCCAAGATCACCGCTTGAGCCCCGACGATGCGCGTCATCAGGTGACCAGGCAAGGGGTACCCAGGGCGGACGCCAATCCCGAACCCCCGGGGGACAAGGCGTACAGAATGTTGGGGAAGTAGATCCCTGGAGAAATCCCCCCGACCACATGGGACCAAAGGATGTTGAAGACGGCCAGCAGGCCGCTGAAGAGGGGACTGGCTCCTCCGGTCAGTTGGGGCACCACCAAGACCAGCAGGATCAGGGCGAAAAAGATGGCGTTGCGATGCATCTGCGCCCACTGGAAAGGCGCCGGGAACCGACCGCCCAACAGTCCCTCGGCGACCCCGAACCCGTCCAGGGGCGGGATCGGGATCAGGTTGAAGACGAATAGGATCACGTTGACGTAGAACGCCTCGACCAAGAACCAGTACACGAAGCCCAGCACCGGCAGGTTGAAGCTGGGGATGGTGCACGTCTCCAGCCAGGGGTTAGTGGTCACCAAAGCCCGCAGCAGGAGGCCCAGGGCCAGCGCCAGCGCCAGGTTGCTGAGCGGGCCGGCCGCCGACACCCAGGCGCGCCGCCGGCCGGATCGCACGTAGAGCGGGTTGTACATCACCGGGCGGGCGAACCCGAAGCCGATGGTCAGCAGCATCACCAGCCCCAGTGGGTCGACCTGGTTGGCGGGGTTGAGGCTGAGCCGCCCCTGGCTGCGGGGCAGGGGATCGCCGTAGCTGGTGGCCACCGCGGCGTGGCAGTACTCGTGGACGGTGAAGGCGAGGGCTATTCCCGGCAGCGCGAAGATGACCAGGACGAGGTAGAACTCGACCCCGTTGCCGAGCACCTCCCCTCAGTCCAGCGAGATCTTGCGGACCCGTCGACGGTCGGGGCGCTTCCCCGGCTGGGCCTCCTGCTGCACCTGGTGGTGCTCGAGAGTGGCCACGGCGGCCAGCAGCAGCTCGCGCTGGGCGCGGATCAGATGCAAGCGAGCCTCGGCGGGCAGAATCTCGTCCAGCTGGTGGGCGACCGTGGTCGCCATCTCACCCAGCAGTCGCACCGCCACATCCCCCAAACCGACCGGTTGTGGCCTTCGCATCAGCTCGCCCTCCCGAAACGGATCGACAGTTTCCCTTCCTCCAACCGCGCCGAGCGGCTGACCTTGCCCCGCAGCACCCGGGGCAGCGAGATCTCCCGTTTGTAGGGGCCCACGCTGACGTAGAGCTCGTCGTCCTTCTGGGTGAGGTCGACCTGCTCGCGGCTGGCGAATGGAATCTGGATGGAGAGCACGTACTCCTCGCCATCCTTGCGCAGCGACTGGGGCCGGGAGTGAAACAGGATGTCCTCGGGATGGGTGTCGCCGTAGAGGGACTCCCCCAGCTCGGCCAGCTGCGCGATCCCCACCACCTCATGGTCGAAGAGCCGCGACTGCAGGATCGGGACCGGAGCGAAGGTGTCCTCCACCTGGGTCGCGTACTTGGCCTGGACCCGGCGCCAGTCGGCGAAGTAGCCCCCGCCGGCATCCTTGGGCAGCACCCGATTGACCAGGATGGCGTCCACCTGGTAGTCGTAGAGGTTGAGGTAGGTGAAGGCTCGCTGGGACTCCTTGATCACCATCTTCTCCAGGTTCAGCACGATCCGGACGGTGCAGGACTTGGGGTCGCTGAGGACCTCCTTCATGGAGTCCAGGTCGACCAGGAGCTGGCGGACGCTGCCGTAGATCTCATCGGGGGGCAGGGGCACGCTGATGAACGGCTGGATCATCGGCCGCGCCACCTTCATGACCTTGCGCTCGAGCGGGAAGATCCGGTTCAGGTACCAGCGGGCCACGTCGGGAAAGGCCAGCAGCTGCAGGGTCTCCCCGGTGGGGGCGCAGTCCACCACCAGGACATCGAACTGTCCGGCGTCGGAATGGCGGCGGATCCACATCAGGCTGGCTACCTCCTCCATCCCAGGCGGGGTGGCCAGCTCCTCGGCGATGATGTCGCCCACCCCCTGGGAGTTGAATAAGGTGGCCAGGTACTCGTGGATCTTCTCCCAGTGGCCCTCCATCTCATGGAGGGCGTTGACCTCCTGAGCCCAGAGGTTGTCGGAAACCTGAATCGGCTCGGGCCCGATCTCGCGGTCCAGGGAGTCACCCAGGCTGTGGGCGGCGTCGGTGGACATGACCAGGGTCTTGAGGCCCCGCTGCGCGCAGAGAACCGCGGTGGCGGCCGCAATGGTGGTCTTGCCGACACCACCTTTGCCGGTGTAGAGGATCACCCGCATGTTGGCGAGTATAGGCGCGGCCATGAAATCCCCCGAAGGCGGCGATCAGTGGACGAAGATCAAACCCAGGATCACCACCACCAGCAGCACGGTCGAGACCAGGCCGACCCGGCGCAGGTCGAGGGCCAGGTAGGGGGTCCGGTCCAGGGGAACCGCCGGGCTCTCGTCGAGCGGCTCCAGGACCGCCTCCTGGCGGCGCCTGAGCTCAGCTCGCCCCGCCGGCCGGGCCTTCTTGGGCAGCAGCGACTGGCTGCCCACGGCGGCCTCGGGCACTTCGGCAGCTGCGGCCGCCGCCGGGGGCACAGCCGGGGTCGAACGCCGCGGGAGAGTGGAGCGGGAAGGGGGAGTCCCGGGGCCGCCATCCTCAGACGCTATCCCCTCGGCGGAGCCGGATGGCGCGGCCGCAGGCGGCGCAGCTGGCGCCTCCTCCTGGGAACGGCGCGGCAGGAGGGAGCGCTTCGGTCCCGGCGATGGGGGCCCTGCCAGCGGCGTCTGCGGGGACCCCACGCTGTCAGCGGCCAACTCGACCGGCTGGGCAGCCTCTAGCGCAGGCGCGGCTGCGGAGGCGGGCCGCTGGCGGGGTGGGCTGGCGGCTCTGCGCTTGGTACGTCTTGCCAATTGGGGGCTCCGCTAATGAATCGCCCGCGAGGGGGCACGAGGAGTGGGCGGCGCCAGTTTACCCAAAGCCGGGCCCGGACGATGGCAAGACGGTGCAGGCAGCGAGCGCCGGCTGGAGGGGGTTGGCTTGGCGAAGGAGGGGAAGGAAGTAGGGCCAGCGCCCACTGCCTGCGTGGGCGATGCGTGTGGGCCACATCTTGTGCCCGAAGGGAATTGAACCACATAATGTTGTGGAATGCAAGGGGGTGAAGAGCCGGAACTTGAGATGTCGGCCCGCCCCTGGCGTCCCCCCATCTCGAAGCCGGCCAGCGAAGTGACCAGCGCCCGCCGGCGCTGACCAGACGGGGGCCAGCCGACATCTGAGACCGAGGTGGACAGGGCCGGGCGGGCGAGGCTCTGGAGGTGGCCCCATAGCCAGATTCAGTCGGCGGGGGTTTCTGCTACTGTGAGGTGCGTGGGATTAGTGATTGCGCTAGTAGTCATAGTCGTAGTCGCTCTGCTCTTGCTCCGAGCCACGGTCAGGATCGTGCAGCAGGGCCAGAAGGGCGTGGTCAAGCGGATGGGACGGTTCCACTCCACCCGCAACCCGGGGCTCATCTTCCTGATCCCGGTGATCGACAGCATGACCCGAGTGGACATGCGCGAGGTTCCGCGACGCGGGGACAAGCAGGATGTCATCACCAAGGACAACGTGGCGGTCGGCGTCAGCGCCACCATCTTCCACCAGGTGGTCGACGTCAACAAGGCCCTTTTCGAGGTTCAGGACTACCTGGTCGCGATCGACCAGATCGGGCGCACAGCCTTGCGCGCGGTCTTCGGCACCATGACCCTCGACGAGGCGCTCTCCGAGCGCCAGCGGATCAACACCCTGCTCAGCGAGCACATCGCCGAGGCCACCGAGAAGTGGGGCGTCAGGGTCAACCGGATCGAGGTCCTCGACATCATCCCGCCCCAGAACATCCTGCGGGCGATGGAGGAGCAGAAGGAGGCCGACCAGCACAAGCGGTCGGTGATCCTGAAGTCCGAGGGCGACAAGCAGGCCGCCATCAACCAGGCCGAGGGCGAGGCCCAGGCCAACGTCACCCGCGCCACCGCCCAGAAGCAGGCCACCGTGTTGGCCGCGGAGGCCCGCAAGCAGGCTCAGATCCTGGAGGCCGAGGGCCGCCGGGAGAGCCAGAAGCTGGACGCGGTCGGAGAGTCCTCGGCCATCCAGTCGGTGTTCGCGGCCATCCACGAGGGCAAGGCCAGCCCCGACGTGCTCGCCTTCTGGCAGCTCAAGAACCTGGCCAAGCTGGCGGACAGCCCCAACACCAAGCTGGTCGTCCCCGCCGACTTCGCGGGCCTGATGGGGGCAGCCCAGGCTCTGGTGGACACCATGGGGCACCCGGTTCCCCTGGAGCCGCCGGCACCGCCCACCAACGGCAAGGCGGAGCATGGCCCTGAGGTGGTTCCGGAGGCGGGCCGCGCCAAGCGCGGCCCCAGCGGCCGTGGGGCATCCAGCTAAGTTCTGGCTGCCTCGTAGCCTGGACCAGCCGAAAGGACCTCCTCAACTTTGATTTCGGGTCAGGCATGCGCAACGGCATAGAGGCGCTGGTGGGCGAGGAGGCAGTGGTCTCCCGGGCCATCCCAGGCAGCATCCATCTTGGCCAGGTGCACGCCAGGGGCGAGGACTGGTCGGCCCTGAGCGCCTATGGAGACCCCATCGTCGAGGGCGCGATCGTGCTCATCATCGAGGTGGAACACGGCCATCTGATGGTGGTTCCCTCGGGGGCCTGAGCGCCTGGGGCAGAACTTGCCAGTACGGCTCGGCCACTCAGAAGCCAGGGCGACTGGGCCGCCCGCTTGTGCGGCTGGGCGGACAGTTCCCAGCGACGGGCCCGGGCGGCCGCCCGGGCCTGCTGCGTGACGTGGACACATTTCAACCTTGATGTGCTACGTTGAGGGCATGGAATCCAGAGTGGGTATTCGAGAGCTGAGGCAGAACGCAAGTTCCATCGTGAGACGGGCGGCCGGCGGGGAGACGCTGGACATCACGGATCGAGGCCGAGCCGTGGCCAGGATGGGCCCGCTTCCGACAGGCGGGAATCACGCCCGAATGGTGGCTGAGGGACGGATCTCACCGGCCCGTGGAGATCTGCTCGGCCATCAGCCGCTGCCGGCGCCTCCGGGGCGGCCGCTGGGCGCTGAGGCGTTGGCCTCTCTGCGTATCGATGAAAGGTAGCTTCACCTACCTGGACAGTTCCGCGCTCATCAAGCTGGTGGTGGCGGAGCCGCAAACGCAAGCCCTGCGCCGGTACCTGGCCCAGCGGAAGGGGCGCATTACCTCGGGCCTGGCCCGAACCGAGGTTCAGCGGGCGGCGACACGAGTCTCCCCAGCGCACCTGGGTCTGGCACGGCGCCTGTTGGCCGATCTGGAAGTGATTGAACTTGACCGGGTACTTCTCGACCGGGCTGGGGACCTGAGCCCGGCTGAGCTGCGTTCGCTGGACGCGATTCACGTGGCCGCCGCCCTCAGCCTGGGTGACGAGCTCGCCGACTTCGTCACCTACGACCTGCGCCAGGCCGAGGCTGCCCGCGAGTGGGGCCTCGCCGTGAGCGCGCCGGCCTGAGCGAAGGGGTCGAGCTCTCAGCGTTCGGCGACCCAGGCTAGCGCTCGATCGAGCCGATCTGTGCCCCGAAAATGACCGGCTGAACTCGCTCAGACGTTGAACAGGAAGTGCATCACGTCGCCATCCTGGGTCAGGTACTCGCGGCCCTCCAGCCGCCTCTGTCCCCGCTCGCGCAGCGCCCCGTAGCCGCCGGCCGCGACCAGCTCCTGCCAGTTGCACACCTCAGCCCGGATGAACCCCCTGGCGAAGTCACTGTGAATCGCCCCGGCGGCGTCCACGGCGGTCGAGCCCTGGCGCACGGTCCAGGCCTTCACCTCCTTCTCGCCCGCGGTGAAGAAGGTGACCAGCGACAGGGCGTGGTAGCCGGCGCGGCTGAGGCGCCCCAGCCCGGCCTCCTCCAGCCCGAGGCCGACCAGGAACTCCTGGGCCTCCTCTGGTTCCAGTTCGCTGAGTTCCGCCTCCAGCTTGGCGGAGACCGCCACGAAGTCGGCCTTCTCCGCCGCCGCCCGCTCCAGGATCGGCCGGGCCGGGCCTGACGCCGGGTCCTGCCCCAGCTGGTCCTCATCCACGTTGGCGACGAAGATCACCGGCTTGGCGGTCAGCAGCTGGCACTCCCGGATCGCCGGCTTCTCCTCCTCGGAGAGCTCGATCGCTCGGGCGGGGACCCCCTGGTCGAGCGCGGCCCGAACCCTTGCCAGCGCCTCCGCCTCCACCTTGGCCACCCGGCCCCCAGCGCCCGCCCGGGCCGTCCTGCCCACCCGGTCGAGCCGGCGGTCAAGGGCGGCGATGTCGGCCAGGCCCAGCTCCAGCTCCAGGATCTCGAGGTCACGAATCGGGTCCACCTGGCCCTCGACATGGCCGACCTCGGAGGCCGAGAACGACCGCAGCACGAAGGCGATGGCGTCCGCCGCCCGGACATGGCCCAGGAACTGATTGCCCAGGCCCTCCCCCTTGTGGGCGCCCCGGACCAGGCCGGCGATGTCGGTGAAGGTGACCGTGGCCGGGATCACCTTGGGGGGATGGAAGAGAGCCGCCAGCTGGGCCAGGCGGGGGTCGGGGACGGGGACCACTCCGGTGTTGGGCTCGATGGTGGTGAAGGGAAAGGCGCCCACCGCGGCGTGGGCTTTGGTGAGGGCGTTGAAGAGGGTGGACTTGCCCGCGTTGGGCAACCCGACGATCCCGACCGAAAGGCTCATACCCTTGCCTCAGTCAAGCGGTGGTCGGTCCAGGTGGTAGTGGCTGACCACCGCCGCCAGACCGCCTCCACCGGGCCCGGGGCTCACCCATTCGGCGGCCGCGAGCACGTCCTGGCTGGCTCCCTCCACCGCGACCGGTGATCCCGCCACCGCCAGCATGGTCAGGTCGTTGGGCGCGTCGCCCATGGCGATGACCTGGGACGGCTCCACGCCCAGGTGCTGGCAGAGCCAGGTGACGGCCGCGCCCTTGTTCACGTCCTTGGCCGTGATCTCGCAGAAGCCGACCAGGGACCTGGTCACCTCGGCCTCGGCCCCGACCAGCTCGACCACCTCAGCCAGAGCCCTGGCGAAGCGGTCGGGGTCGGCCACGACCACCGTGAGCTTGGTCGAGCCGTGCTGAAGGCGCTCCTCCAGGGGCGGGTCCTTGGCCACCACCGCCGGGATCTGAGAGACCCCGACGTAGAACTCGACGTCCGGGGTGATCGCGTCCACCAGCAGATTGTCATCCTGATAGACGTTGAGCGAGTATCCCCGCCTCCGGGCCAGCTCCAGCACCGAAAGGGACAGCTCGGGAGGGACCTCGCGGCGCCGCAGCACCGGCCCCGGCCCCGCCTCCCCGGGGAGCTCCTGGATCAGGGCCCCCTGGTAGCAGATCAGGGGCAGGCTGGTGTCCAGCTGCTGGGCGTAGGGGAGTCCGGAGCGGTACATCCTCCCGGTGGCGACCCCGATCAGGGTGCCCGCCGCCTTGGCCCTCAGGGCGGCCTCGACGTCGCGGGGGTCAAGCTTCAGGCTCCGGTCCAGGAGGGTGCCGTCCAGGTCGGTGATCAGGAGGCGGGGCCTCACCTGGCGCGGGCCGGCTCTGGGGCGCAGTAGCAGGGCTCCCACTCGGGAACGGAGCGTTCGACACCGGTGGCTCGAGTTGCCCCAGGCGCGATCCGGAGCACCGGCCCAGAGCTGGTTGAAACTCCGGGCGCGGCTGCGCTCAATCCTCCTGTCGCCAGCCCCCCGAGCGGAGGCGACAACCACCCGGCGCCGGATGATGTGGCTGGAGTCGTTGCTGACCTGGACATATTCACGGCCCATTGTCGCCGATGACGGACCGCCCGCCCCTTCCGCACGGCCGCAGCAGGGGATTTCCCTGTCGCGGCTGCGGTCTCCCCGCCGCCACTCGGAAGGTCCCGCCCCAACAGGCCCCGCAGCCGCCCGTGATCTCCTGAACACGCGAATCTGGTGGGTCGGTTATATTGGGTTGGTTGCCAGTTCGTTCTCGGCGCCCTTTCCGGCCAGTGGCGCGTACCTTCACCCCGGCCTTTACGGAGGCCGCATCGCCGGAGCCCGTTCCGTCCGTCAGTTTTGCTGAGCTCGGCCTTTCGGCCGCGATGCAGACGACCCTGGCAGAGGTCGGTTACCGCGACCCAACCCCGATTCAGGCTCGCACCATCCCCGTAGCCCTCGCCGGCCGCGACGTGATCGGCCAGGCGCAGACCGGGTCCGGCAAGACCGCGGCCTTCGCGGTCCCGGTGCTGGAGCGGATCGACGCCAGCCAGCGCGAGGTCCAGGCCCTGGTGCTGTGTCCGACCAGGGAGCTCGCCGCCCAGGTGACGGGCGAGTTCGAGCGGCTGGCCGCCAACCTGCCGATCAAGATCATCTCCATCGTCGGGGGCGACCCCATCAAAAACCAGCTGGACGGCTTGAAGGAGCATCCCGCGGTGGTGGTCGGGACCCCAGGGCGAATCCTCGACCACCTGCAACGGCACACCGTCTCGCTACGGTCGGTGCGATTCGCCGTCCTCGACGAGGCCGACCGAATGCTGGACATGGGCTTCGCCCCCGACGTGGAGCGAATCCTGCAGCAGACGCCCAAGGCTCGTCAGACCCTGCTCTTCTCGGCGACCGTCCCGGGCTGGATCCAGCGCCTGGTGGAGCGCCACATGCGGGATCCCGAGACCGTCTCGATCACCGGCCAGATGGAGCTGGTGCCGACGGTCAGCCAGTGGTGCATCGAGTGCTCCTGGGCGGACAAGGTGGAGGCCCTTTCGATCCTGATGGACAGCCCCCGGGTGACCATGGGCCTGATCTTCACCGAGACCAAGCGCAGCGCCGACATGCTGCACACCACCCTGCTGGGCCGCGGCTACGACGTCACGGTGATGCATGGCGACCTCTCCCAGAAGGAGCGCGACCAGGCCCTGGACCGCTTCCGCAACTCCAAGGTGCGCTTCCTGATCGCCACCGATGTGGCCGCCCGCGGCATCGACATCGACGAGATCAGTCACGTGATCAACTACGACGCGCCGTCCACTCCCGAGGACTACGTCCACCGGGTGGGGCGCACAGCCCGCGCAGGTCGGGACGGAGTCGCCCTGACCCTGATCACGCCCATCGAGATCCTCAAGATCCGCGACATCGAGAAGCACACCAGGCGGCCCATCGAGCGGCACACCCTGGAGGATCTCAAGCAGCTGGCGGGTGTCGTCAGCGCCGTCGTAGGTTGACCTCGGCTAGGTAGGCCCGGCCGGCTTGGGTCGCGGGCTCGGCTTCCCGGGCCGGCACCATCCACAGACTTGTCGCGCGCCGGCGCGACGCCGGCCGGCAGCTGGCGGCCATGGTGTCGACGGCGGTGCGGGCCAGATGCGACGGTCCCTTGGGCCCCACCCCAACCACCTGGCGGCACGCGGGTGTAATTGCCCTCCGGACCCCACTGGTATTCGTCCTCGGCAGTTCTCTCCCCACGGCCTAGCCTTCACCCATCGAGAGCTGGCCGGCTCGGGCGCAGGACAAGCGATCTCGACGGCCAGGCATTTGGAGGTGAACCATGAAGGCCGTCAGACTCTACGAGTACAACCGGCCGTTCGGCGACGCGCTCAAGCTGGTCGACGTGCCGGACCCCGCGATCACGTCACCGACGGACGTGATCGTGAAGATCGCCGGCGCCGGGGTCTGCCGCACCGACATCCACATTGTCCAGGCGGTCTGGCGGGATGCTCTGGGCAATCCCAACTTGCCGTACACGATCGGCCATGAGAACGCGGGATTCGTGGAAGAAGTCGGCTCGAGTGTGACCGGGCTGGCCAAGGGAGACCCGGTCATCTGCCACCCGCTGATGACCTGCGGCCTGTGCCGGGCCTGCCGCACCGGTTACGACATGGCCTGCGAGCACGGCGTCTTCCCCGGTCTGGATGGAACTGACGGCGGCTACGCGGAGTATCTCAAGACCTCCGAGCGGACGATCATCAAGCTTGCTCCCGGCACTGATCCGGTGCCCCTGGCACCGTTCGCGGACGCCGGGATCACCGCTTACCACGCGGTCAAGAAGGCCCTCCCCTACATCTACCCGGGAACCCAGGTGGTGGTGGTCGGGATCGGCGGCCTGGGCCACTTCGCGGTCCAGTTGCTGAAGGTGATGAGCCCCGCCACAGTGATCGCCCTGGATACCAACCGGGAGCGGCTCAACTTCGCACAACAGCTGGGAGCCGACCAGGTCGCGCTGGCCGGGGACGACGGCGGCATCAAGGAGGTCCTCAATGCCACCGGAGGGCGCGGCGCCGATGTGGTGCTCGACTTCGTGGCTGAGAACGACACCCCGACCTACGCTCTGCAGTACATGCGCCAGAGCCGCGGCGCCACCTACATAGTGGTCGGCTACGGGGGGGTGGTCGCACCCACCACTCTCGACATGATCTCCAAGGAGATCAACGTCATCGGCAGCATCGTGGGCACCTATGCGGAACTCACCGAGTTGATGGAGCTCAACCGCCAGGGGCGGGTGCACATCTCGTCGGCGACGTTCCCCCTCAGCGACTACGCGCACGCTCTCGACGAGCTCGACGCGGGTCGCGTCCTGGGCCGCGGGGTCCTCGTTCCGTAAGAACCATTCCTTGCCGCCGACCGCCTGGCCCCGACTTGGCCAGGCGGTCCTGGCGGCCGGGCGACCCTCGGATCCGGTCCTTGTCAGAGGGTCTGCATAACGCTGAGAGAGGTAGGGAAATGGACAGAAGCTGGCTCGGTCACTACATGGGGGAAGCAGCGGGAGTCTTCCTCATCGTGCTCTTCGGTGACGCGGTGGTGTTTGGGGCGGTGCTGATGGGCGCCGGCCCCGACCTGATGACGATAGGACTCGGCTGGGGCGTGGCGGTGGGCTTGGCGGTGTGGGCCAACGCGACCATCTCGGGCGCCCACTTCAACCCCGGAGTCACCCTGGTCATGGCCTGGCGCCGCAACTTCCCCTGGAAGCATGTGCTGCCCTACATGATCTTTCAGACGTTCGGCGGTCTGGTGGCCGCCGCACTTTTGCAGCTCGTGTATTCCGGCATGATCAACCACAAGCTGGCCAGCCTCGGCTTGTTGAAGGGAGCTCCCGGAAGCCAGCTGGTGGGAATGATCTTCGCCCCCGTGACGCCCAACCCTGGTCTGGTGGGGATCGGGCCTGCCAGCTTGGCCACCAAGCTGCATGTGGCTGACGGTTGGAGTCAGATTGCCCTCTGGCAGGGCTTCGTGGGAGAATTTTTTGCCACGGCGATCCTGGTGATCTTCATTCTGGTGCTGCTCGAGCAGCGCAACACCTTCGGCCCTGTGGGCTGGTTCTTCCCAGCTGCGCTGGGACTTGCGGTCATGATGCTGGTGGTGTTTGAGGCCGGGCCCAGCATGGTTTCGCTCAACGCGGCTCGTGACTTCGGACCGCGGCTCTTCATGTGGTTCATGGGGTGGGGAAACATCGCCTTCCCCGGGCCTCGCGGCGACTGGTGGGTTACCACCATCGGGCCCACGGTCGGCGCCCTCGCAGGCGGCGGTTTCTACGACTTCGTAATGCTGCGGTGGTTCCCACGTGGCGCTCAGGAGACGCCAGCTGGGCGACGCCCGGAGACCGACCAAGGCGCGGACCTTCCTGGGCCCGCCCTGTGAGAGCGAGGCTAGCCGCCACCACGGCGGCTAGCCTCATCCGGGCGCGATACCACCGGGTGGCGGGGGTCGGCCCCTGAAGCGCCGGACGTTGTCGAGCGTGGCCGGAACCGCCGCCGCCAAGGGCCAAATTGGACGCCTGCCTCAGCTCCGGCACCGCGAGCTGGGATAGGATCGGTGGGGCCTGAGCGGCCACTTGATCAGAGCTGCGGATGGAGGCGAAGGCGATGATGACGTACGTCTACCACGGAGAATCCGCGGCTAGCGGAGCCAGGAACCAACGGTGCCCAGGATGAAGGCCGTCCTCTACGAGAGCCTCGGCGCCGCCAAGGACGTGCTGCGCGTGGCGGACGTGCCACGCCCCGAGCCCGGCGCCGGGGAAGTCCGAGTGCGTCTGCGCTTCTCTGGGGTCAACCCCACCGACTGGAAGTCCCGGAGCGGAGCCACCCCGCGGGCTATAGACGGCTTCCAGATCCCACACCACGATGGTTCGGGCACGATCGACGCGGTCGGCCCCGGGGTTCCTTCCGACCGGGTCGGAGAGCGGGTCTGGGTTTGGCTGGCGGCGGCTGGTCGCCGTTGGGGCACGGCCGCGGAATGGACGGTGGTGCCCAGCCACCAGGCGACTCGGCTGCCCGATTCAGCCTCGCTCGAGCTCGGCGCCAGCCTGGGCGTCCCCGCCCTAACCGCCCACCGTTGCCTCTTCGCCGACGGCGACCTGCGTGGCCGGACCGCCCTGGTCGCCGGCGGGGCGGGTGCGGTGGGGCACTTTGCCATCGAGCTCGCCAAGTACCGGGGCGCCCAGGTGGTGGCGACCGTGAGCGGTCCGGAGAAGGCGGAGATGGCCCGCGCCGCTGGCGCCGATCTGGTCGTCAACTACCGCGACTCCGATGCTCTGGAGCGGCTCCGAGCCTTCGCGCCCAGGGTTGATCGGGTGGTCGAGGTCAATCTGGCCGCCAACCTCGCTTTGGATCTCGCGCTTTGTGGGGCCGGCTCGGTGATCTCGGCCTATGCGGCTGATGGCCCAGACCCACAGCTTCCGGTGCGGGCCTGCATGGGCGCCAACGTCGTGCTCCGCTTCGTGCTCCTGTTCGGGGTTCCGCCGCAGGCGCTCGCTGACGGCGCCGCCGAGGTCACAGCCGCCCTGGATGCCGGCGCTCTCTCCGAGCTCCCGGTAAGGCGCTTCGCACTGGAGGAGTGCGCCGCGGCCGAGGAAGCGGTCCAGGCCAGGGCCGTGGGCAAGGTCGTGCTCGAGATCCCCTGACCAGGTGAGGCGACCGGGGATGGATCGCGAAGGCCGGGCTGGGCCCCGGCAGCAACGTCCCAGAGCTTCCTGAGGCGCGCCCTCGGGCCACGTCGGCGGCGAGGCGGCACCGGCCAGGGCTCATGAGGATTGGTCGGGGCGGAGGGTTTCCCGCCCGGTGTCGTCGGCGATCTCGCTGAAGGCGGCGAGCAAATTCACCCCAGCTTCGTCGGCCGTGGGTGGGATGGGGCGATGGACGGCGATGTCAGCCCTCTGGCGCTCGACCTCAATCACGCGATCAAGGGCCCGGTCGATGACCGTTCCTATTGAGTGCCCACAAGTAACACCCGGTCGGGACGAGCGGTCTTTCCCGACCTGGACTCTGCCCAGGTTGCCGTCGCCGTTTCGGGTCTTGCGCCACTAGTGTGGCTGCCCTTACGCCTTGGGAGCTTGGACTGGTCCTCGCACTCGGTACCTGCCATGCCGGCGCACGCCCCGTGGTAGCTCTCCACATCAGCGGGTTGCCCCGCCGCTTCGATCCTCCGGTTGGATGTGGTCACGCCTGGACTTGCCTTGGGTCTGCGCCGGGCAGAGTGCCCGAATGCCCTTCTACCGAGAACCACGGCCGCGGCCGTGTGCCCGGATACCTGCTGATGCTGCGCTAAGAGGGGAGCCAGCCAGTGCTGGCGTCCCCAGATTGAG
>DATKSV010000060.1:0-15744 GCA_035531535.1 Candidatus Nanopelagicaceae bacterium
TCCAGAGCCTCGGCGCGGACGCCATGACCGGGCTCACTTCGGAGGAGGCGACGGCCCGCCTAGCGGTCACAGGGCCTAATCAACTCGAGGAGGGGCCGCGTCGGTCCGAGTGGCTGCGGTTCGCCGCACAGTTCACAAACACTCTGAGCGCGGTGCTGGCCGCGGCGGCCGCGATCACCCTGGTGATCGGGGACGTGAAGGATACGGCCGTAATTGGGGTGGTCCTATTGCTCAATGGGATCGTCGGCTTCATCCAGGAAGGTCGAGCCGAGCGCGCGGTGGACGCACTGCGTCACATGGCGGCCGACCACTGTCGGGTACGGCGTGACGGCGAGGTGAAGGAGGTCGCGTCGGCTGCCCTCGTGCCGGGGGACATCGTCATGCTCGAGTCCGGTGAGATCGTCCCCGCCGACCTGCGCCTTTTGGATGTGCAGGCGCTGCGTATGCAGGAGGCAGCGCTGACCGGCGAGGCCGAGACGGTGACGAAGTCCGTCGATGCGCTCGAACCTAGCGCGGGGACGCTGCTGGCGGACCGGCGGTGCATGGCGTTCAAGGGCACCTCGGTCAGTCATGGACGAGCGACGGGCGTCGTCACGAGCACCGGCATGACGACCGAGATCGGGGGTGTGGCTGAACTTGTGCAGAGCCAACGGCGCTCGCTGACGCCCCTCCAGGTGCAGCTCGCGTCGGTGGGACGCACCCTGGCGGCGGGGGCCCTCGTCGTCTGCGTCATCGTGTTCGTCGCAGGAGTCGCCTCGGGAGAAGCGGTCGATCGCATGTTCCTCACCGCGGTGAGCCTCGCGGTAGCGGCCATCCCAGAAGGGCTTCCCGCCGTCGTGACCATTGCCCTGGCGCTCGGTGCGCGGCGCATGGCAGAGCGCCAGGCAATCGTCCGCCGCCTGCCGGCGGTGGAATCCCTTGGCTCGGTCACTGTCATCTGCACCGACAAAACCGGGACGCTCACCAGCAACAGAATGATGGTCGAGCGGGCGTGGACGCCTGCTGGCACCTATACGGTGAACGGTGAGGGGTACGCACCCGAGGGCGACGTGACAGGCGCGGCCGGGCGCGTGCCGAGCGGGATGTCCGAGGAGGCCGATCCGTACCTCCACCGCGTCGCCTTGGTTGCAGCCGGGTGCAACGACGCTTCCCTGCAATTCGGCGCGGCGCCCGACGAGGGCTGGCGCACGGTCGGCGACCCGACTGAAGGAGCCTTGCTCGCTTTTGCGGGCAAGCTCGGCATCGACCAAGGGGAGCTTGGCCTGCTGCGGCCCCGTCGGGCCGAGATCGGTTTCGACCCGTCCAGGCGCCGCATGACGACCCTGCACTCCGAGGGCGACCGCACGTGGGTGGCGACCAAGGGGGCATTCGGGGCGCTCGAACCGCTCCTCGACCCGGCCGACGGTCCGACGGCTATGGCAGGAGGGCATATTGCCGACCAATGGGCCGCCGAGGGGTTCCGCGTTCTCGCCCTCGCCGAGCGCTACTGTGCCGGAGTCCCGGACCCTCTCGAGGCCGCCGAGGACGGCCTGCACCTGCTCGGCCTTGTTGCTATCACCGACCCGCCCCGACCCGCTGCCACGGCCGCCATCGAGGCCTGCCGACATGCGGGGATCACCCCGGTCATGATCACCGGCGACCACCCGCTCACGGCGTCGGCTCTTGCCCAACGGATCGGCATCACAGATGACGAACGGGTCCTCAGCGGCGCGGACCTCGACGCGCTCGACGACGAACAGCTCGCCATCCTGGCACCCCTCACCGCGGTCTATGCGCGCACGAACCCCGAGCAGAAGCTCCGCATCGTCAAAGCCTGGAAGGCCAACGGCGCGGTGGTGGCCATGACCGGCGACGGGGTCAATGACGCCCCGGCGCTGCGCCTAGCCGACATCGGGGTCGCTATGGGCTTGACGGGCACCGACGTCGCCAAGGAGGCGGCCGACATCATCCTCGGGGACGACGACTTTGCCACCATCGTGCACGCGATCGAGGAGGGCAGGCGGATCTACGACAACATCCGGAGGTTCGTGCGATACCTGCTCACGACGAATAGCTCGGAAATCTGGGTCATGTTCCTCGCGCCGCTCATCGGGCTACCGATTCCTCTGCTGCCGATCCAGATCCTCTGGGTCAACCTGGTCACCGACGGTTTACCAGCCGTCGCGCTCGGGCTCGAACCGGCCGAGCCGGACGTATTAGACCGGCCACCCCGCCCTCCCAAGGAATCGGTCCTCGGGCGCGGTCTCTGGGCGCACGCGTTGGGCGTCGGCCTCGTCATGGCCGCTGTCGTCATCGTGGTCCAGGAATTCGCCCACTCAGCGGGGTGGCAGTGGCGGACGATGGTGTTCACGATGCTCGCCTTGCTCCAGATGGGCAACGCACTATCGGCGCGATCAGAGCGACAGAGCGCGTTAAGTCTCCGGTGGCGGGCGAACCCGTGGCTCGTCGTCGCGGTGCTGACCGCGACCGCGGCGCAGATCGCGCTTGTCTACGCGCCGCCCCTCCAGAGAGTGTTCGGCACCCATGCCCTCGACCCGGCCGAACTCGCCATCGTCTTGGTGGCGTCGACCGCAGGCTTCTTCGTCCCCGAGGCGGTCAAGTGGGTCGTCCGGCGCAATACGGCCACGGTGGTGAGGGCCGGGCGGTGACGTCACAGCCAAGAGTGACGGCGACCACGACGATGATGAAAGCCGACCGTAACGCTGTTCACTCCGGCGCGGTCACTGCCGGCTAAGGCAAGGGACAACCGACCGGAGCTATGCGATAACCGTTACGTGCCGCGCTCGAACTCCAACCCAGCGGCGCAGATGGATCGATCGGCCGCGTTCGATGCTTCGGCGGCCACAACTACCCGTCTGGTCTGGCGCGGTTGACGCCTGTCGGGGGACGAGGTGATCGAGACCATCCTGCCCGTACACCCGTAGACGCGACGACCGACCGGCCGCAACGAAGGGACCTCGTCCTCTACGCACGAGTAGCGTCCTTGGCAACAGTGGGCTCGTGGCGGGCGAACTGAATCCCCCTGGGTTTGATGGAGACCCGGGTTATTGGATTCCAACCCGTTGCTGGTCGGCCTGTTCGGCAGCGTAGGCGGCCTCGAACTCGATTGGCGGAACGTCTCGGAGATAGCCGTGGAGGCGCTCGGTGTTCCACCAGTGCACCCACGTGAGCGTGGCGAGCTCGAGGTCGTCGACTCCTCTCCACGGCCCCTGGTCCGGTCCGCGCACACTCCAGTGGTCTGAAGTCAGGCCCCCACCCTTACCACCATCTTGCCCACATTGTCTCCCCGAAGCATGCCGATGAAGGCGCCGGGCATGTTCTCGATTCCGTCCACGACGCTCTCGTCGGCGCGCAGTCGGCCCTCGGAGAGCGCCTCTCCCACCTCGGAGAGGAATGCCCCCCTGCGCGGACCATGGTCGCCCACCAAGAACCCCTCCAGTCTCAGCCGTTTCCCCACCGCCAGCCCCAGGTTGTTCGGCCCCGGCATCGGGCCGGCTGCGTTGTAGCGCGAAACCGCTCCACACATGGCGACTCGCCCATGCACATTCAGCAATGAAAGCGCCGCCTCCAGCTGGTCGCCACCGACGTTGTCGAAGTAGACGTCGATGCCGGTGTCGCCCGCCGCCTCCGCCAACAGTTGCAACACCGGTCCCCGCTTGTAATTGAACGCCGCATCGAAGTGGAGATCCCGCAGGAGGTGCTCAACTTTGGCGTCCGACCCGGCGCTGCCGATCACTCGGCCGGCTCCGTGCAGCTTGGCCAGTTGGCCAACGACGCTGCCTACGGCCCCAGCGGCACCGGAGACGAAGACGACCTCGCCACTTTGCAACCTGGCGACATCGAGGAGGCCGACGTAGGCGGTGAGGCCGGGCATACCCAAAGCGCCGAGGTAGGTCGACAGAGATAGACCCGGCCGGGGCTCCAACGCTCGGAAGGCCGCCTCCGGACCAGTGGCGAAGTCCCGCCAGCCCAGGTTGTGAAGCACCACCTGACCGGGTCGAAGCTTGGAGTCAGGAGGCGCCGCAATCACTCTCCCGATCGCTCCGCCGTCCATGACCCGGCCCACCTGGTAGGGAGGAACATAGGACGGACCATCATTCATCCGGCCTCGCATGTAGGGATCGACGGACAGGAAGGCATTCCGGACGAGGATCTCCCCAGGGGACACCTCAATCCCCCTGGCCACGGTGGCAAAATCACCCGGTACCGGGGGGCCCTGCGGACGCCGCACTAGGTGGATCTCGGTAGCTCGCACGAGGTCTCTCACTTGCATCCTCCTTGGTTGAGTCCACAGTTCCTGCTGAGTGCCCATAAGCGACACCAGGTCGGGACCAACTGTCGTTCCCGACCTGGGCTGGGCCAAGTATGCGGTCGCGGTTTCGGGTCTTGCGCCGCTTGTGTGGCTGCGCCCTGACGCCTTCGGATCTTGGCCTGGCCCTCGCCCCCGGCACCTGCCATGCCGACGCTTTCCACGCGGTAGCTCTCCACCTCAGCGGCTGGCCCCGCCGCTTCGATCCTCTATACCGAACACGACCGCCGCGGCCGTGTGCCCGGATACCTGCTGTGCCAAGAGGGGAGCCAGCCAGTGCTGGCGTCCCCAGATTGAGGAGTAGGCGGCGGGGACGCCGACCACTGCGATACCCCGCCTGGAGGCCATCGCCACCAATCGATCCCTGAACTTGGCAGTCGGCACCCCCGAGATCACCTGGCGGAACCAGCGCCGGGAACCGTATCGCCCCCGGCCGGTCGAGCGCATCGCCGAGAAGCCGAGGTCCTCGATGGTGATGGAGCTGGCACCGCTCACCTCCGCCAGGTCCAGGAGCTGGGTGATCGCCTGGCGCAGGTGACCGTCCCGGGTCGAGGGGGACAAGTCCTCGGTGATCAGAGGGATGTGAGGCAGCCGGCCGACCGGGTTGCCGGAGCGGTCCAGCAGGGCGGGGTCAGGAAGCCATGGTTGTGGTCCAGCGCCAGGGTGCGCGTGGCCGGGTCCGAGAGCAGAGCCTGGTAAGCCGGGACCGGAGCAGGGAATGCTGGGGTGAAACTGGCATCGATGTAGAACCGGCCCTTGGCGCCGCACCCGATCAGTGAGGTTCACGGACTCTACTATCGCACATGCGTACGGGGTGAACAGGGATGTTGGCTCTGTTTACCTTACCCCGCCAGCAGACCGCCCATCCCAACCTCGGTCGCAATCCGCAGCCGGGGGCGAGCACCCTGGCCCGGAGGCGCTCATCAATATTCCACACCCTGGACGTCCCGTATGAAGTTCAGGGCGGGCACTCTCGCCCCTAATCACCCGGGCCTTGATCCCGCAGACACTTAGGCCCCTCTTCCATCAGGTTGACTCATGCGCCCTTGTGGGATCTCCTGCTCACTTCTCCCCACCAGTTGCCAACCCCACGCATGGCATCGTTGCCTCTTGGCACCCAGTTGGTGTCGCCCTGGTGGTCGAGTACCGTGGCCCCTACGTGCAGCTCCTGCTTGACAGCTTCGTGACCACTCCGTGCCATATTGGTTCTGGCCCCTTCGACGGCCGCCTGCCGACCTACACTTCTCCCAAGATGAACGGCCTGAAATGGGCCATGGACAGAGCGCTGTGGGTGGGGCCTTCCCCTGGCATCAGGCCGCCCTGATGCCCAAGCCCAACACGACGACTCCCCGACGTCTTCGCCTGGCATCGGTACCACCAGCTAGCAGTACCCCGGGCAAAAGAGGCGAGCGTGACGAAGCGGCCGAGCCGCCCGGGCGGCTCGGCCCGGCTCCCGACCAGCTGCTGGCCTTCCTCTCAGAGGCGCGCACCAATGCCGCCGGCCACCCCAAGGCCGAGAGCCGCTTGCTGGCCACCGCGGCCCGGCTACTAGAGGCGCGATCCGCTGCCCTGTTGCGGCGATCCGAAGATGGCGACTACCGCGGCATGCAACAGGTGGTCACGGAGTCGTCTAAGCTCGCTAGTCCCCACCCCGTGAGCCTCGCCGGCACGCTGGTCCGCGAGCTGGTCCTTCCCAGCTGGCGGCGGATGGGGCCCTTCGTGCTCCTGCCAGCGTACGCGGCCCCTGAGATGGTGGCGGGCTCCCAGGTAGGGGCCGAGCCAACGGCAGAAGAAAACGATCTGGCAGTGCTAGCTCTCGGCCCAGACGCCGGGCGCCCGACCCATGTGCTGGTGCTCGAGCTTGCCGCAGCCTCCATGCTCCGCTCCGGCGCGGAGATGACGGCCTTGCTGGCGGCCGTGATCGCAGCCCGTCTGGATGCCAGCCTGGCACGCCCACCGCGCGGGCCCAGGGCGACGCGCCCGTCTGCGGCTCTGGTGCGGGAGCGCCGCCTCCTGCAAGGTCTCCTGGAGGCAGGGGCGAGTGTCCATGAGGCGCTCACCCTGGACCAGGTCCTGCAACGAGTAGCCAGGATCCTGGGCAACGCGGGTGGGTTTGACGCCATCGCGGTTTACATTCTGGAGGTGGCGACCGGGCTGCTCCACCCCCGAGCCATCATCGGAGTGGACGAGCAGGACGCCGAACGGATGCGGGCGACGCCGCTGGCCTTGGCGGACTACCTGCCTCTGATGCAGCCCGAGATGCGCGTCAGCAGGTCCTTCCTCTTCGACCATCGCAAACATGAGATGCCGCCAGGGTCCGTACTGGATGAGGCCCTCAGCGTTCCTGAGATGCCTCGGAACTGGCGCCCGGGCCAGTGGCACCCGATGGACTCGCTGACGATTCCGCTGGACCTGGGTCAGGGCCAGACGCTGGGGCTGATCTCCCTGGACCGGCCCCGGAACCACCGCTATCCGGACCTGGCCACGATCAGGGCGCTGGAGCTCTTCGCGGATCAGTGCGCCACGGCCATCTCGCGCGCCCAGCTGCACAGTCACATGGAGCAACTGGCATCCACCGACCCGCTGACCGGTCTCCACAACCGCCGTGCCCTGGCCGAGACCATCGTCAGTGACCTGGCCCGAGCGGACCGCAGCGGCCACCCCTATTCGATCCTGTTCTGCGACCTGGACCACTTCAAGGAGGTCAATGACCATTGGGGCCACGCCATCGGCGACCAGGTCCTGCAGCAGGTCGCGGCCGTCCTGCGCCAGAGGCTACGCCGCGGCGACTTCGCAGCCCGCTATGGCGGCGACGAATTCGTCGTCCTGCTGCACGACACCACCCAGGCAGCGGCGGCCCTGGTCGCGGAGGACCTCCGCCAGCGGGTCAGTGCCGCAGCCACGCCGCGCCCGGTCACGATCTCGATCGGGGCGGCTGAAGCCGCCCGCGGCGCGGCCGACTGGGCGGAGCTGGTAGAGGTCGCCGACGCAGCCATGTACCTGGCCAAAAAGAATGGCCGCAACCGAGTCGGCACCAGTACCGACCTGGCAGCCCCACCCGACCCCGCTACCCATCGCCTATCGCCGATTATCTGAGCCAGGTCTGGGGACACATACGACCATAAGTCGCACTCGCCCTCGTTAGGAGCCCGCCCTCAAGCGGGCTGGGTCGTGGACCTGGCTGGTGGGCCCAGCCTAAACTCAGTTCGCCCGCGCGGGACCACGATTTTCGGAGTAGCGATGCAGGAGCCACCCGAGGTAGACCTGATTGGCACCAGAGTGCTCATTACTGGTTCAACCAGCGGTTTGGGTCGCGCCATGGCCGGGGCGCTGGCAGCGGCCGGAGCCTGGGTGGTCGTGACCGGTCGGGACGCAACTCGGGCTCGGGCCGTGGCCACCGAAGTCGGCACCAGGAGCGGGCGGACGCTGGGGCTGGCACTCGACGTCCGTGAGCCAGCCTCCGTCCAAGCCGGAGTTGCCGCTGCGATTTCCGAGCTGGGCGGTCTGGATGTCCTGATCAACAATGCCGGCCTTGGCATGCGCAGCGTCAACCCGAACTTCCTCACCCAGGCGCAGCCATTTTGGGCGGTCAGCCCAGACGGCTTCCGCGACCTGGTCGACACCAACCTGACCGGCTATTTCCTGATGGCCCGACAGGTCGTCCCCCACTTCCTGGGCCAGCAGCATGGCAGGATTGTTAATGTGACGATGAATCAGGCGACCATGCGTCGGCGCGGCTTTGTCCCCTACGGTCCCGCCCGGGCGGGCGCGGACGCTCTCTCTGAAATCATGGCGGCGGACCTTGCCGACACGCCCATCACCGTGAACCAGCTGCTGCCGGGCGGCGCTACCGCCACTGGCATGATCCCCGCTGATACTCCCGCTGAGATCCGCGCTCGCCTGCTGCCCTCCAATGTCATGGACCGAGCGATCTGCTGGCTCTGCTCCCAGGCAGCGTCAGATGTCCGCAACCAGCGCATCGTGGCGACCGGCTTTGACCAGTGGTTGGTCGAGTGGGAGGCGGGGACGCCTTAGTAGCTGGGGACGTTCCATAGGTGGCGGGCGGTGCTCCCAGAGAAGCTGAGATCAGCCCGGAGGCGGTTGCGTTGTGATGGTGGTGGCCAGCGGCGATCCTGATCGGCACCGGTTGGTACAAGTGATGGGACTGTCCACCCGGGCTCAGGTCGGCGATCGCCAGGTCGAGATCGGTCAACATCACCCACCGGAACTGACACCACCTCAATCCCAATTACCATGATTCAGACCTCCAGTACCTACCAATGTGAGCCCGTTCACGACTCCGGCAGCAGGCGTAGCAGAACCCCCCGCCCCAGATCGATGAACCAGACCGCGACCGCCGCCCAGACTGCCACCCTCCCCGCCGCCAGCAGCCAGGGATAGCTGCCACCACCGCCCAACGAGAGGCTGGCCATGGCGTAGACCGCGGCGGGGAACACCGCCACCCAGAGCTCTTTCGGGACGCCGTCCAGACGGTCGCGCTGGAGGGTTCGGGCCACGGTGACCCCCAGCACCATCGGGAGCAGCGCGGTCGCCAAGAACCAGAGGCCCGGCCCCGCCGCACGGGCGATGGGCAGGAAAGCTGGCAGCTGAGTCCTGGTGGACGGGTCGGTGGCGATGAGCGAGGCGGTCAGCGCTGCCAGGGCGGCGGCTCCCATCGTGATCCAGTAGGAGGGGCCGACCTCCCGGAGGGGAACCCCGGCCCAGAGCAGGCGGCCCACCAGCATCACCACCAGGGGGAGGTAGAGTGCCAGTCCCAGGCTCCATAGGGCTGGGGCCAGCACAGCCATCGCCAGGGGTTCAAAGTGAGCGTATCGGGACACCACGGAGGCGCCCACCGCCACTGCGAAGAGAGCCACTGGCCACAGCAGCCAGAGGCCGCCTGCGCGGTCAATTGGCTTGGTTTCGATCCGTCTTATGGCGACCAGAGCCGGCACCAGGTAGGCGAGCGAGACCGCCGCCACGCCCCCGATGCAGAAGAGGCCGACCCCCAGCCACGACCAACCCAAGATGGTGAAGCGCGAGGCCAGAACCTCGGTCCCGGCGGCGAAGGCGAAGAGGCCCAGCGCGGGTCGGACCGGAGAGACCCCCCGGGCATAGGCCCGCGGCCCCCGCCACAACAACCAGCCCTCGGCCAGCAACAGCTCCAGATAGCCGGCCGCGGCCAGGGCCAGGAACACCAGGGAGAGAAGCTGGTAACGGTCCACCTCAAGCGCTAGGCTGATGACCCCTGTTCCCATCACGAACGCGAATCTTCCCGGGGCTGGACCACGACCGCGCGGGCCTGGTGCTACCTCTACCGCCTTCGACATTCCAGCGGCTCCACCCTCGCCAAAGTCGGGATCCTCTTCCACCGAGTGACCTTAACTCCCACTGTCTGGCCGGTGCCCGACGGGGGACCGAACCCGGCCCCGAGGTTGCAGCCGGAGCCCTCAAGTAGTCAGACTCAGCCAGCCGCCGACCGTCGACACTCACCTCCCGAGGCACCCACCAGCTTGAACAGTCAGGACTCCGGCGGCCCACCCGCAGAGACGCCAGCCGGGGAAGGCCGGAACGCGCCGGCCTCGACCGGGGGTGGTGATCTCGAACAGCGGATTCCCCAAACCGGCAGCCTGCCAGGCAACCGGTACGTGGTGATCCGCCGCGAGGACCTGGGGTCCTTTCGGAGAGGCGCCCACGGAGTCCTGGTGGCCACCGAGCGCGCTGATGAGCCGGCCGCGGGCGTGGCCCGGCTCTCATTCCTACTCAAACGGATGGTGGTCGGGCGACGCCTGCCCACATCGGCTGCCGAGAGCGAGCAGCTCCCGGTGCGCCGAGCACTTCCCACCCTGGCCTCCGACGCCCTCTCGTCGGTCGCTTACGGACCGGAGGCTGGACTCTCGGTGCTGGCTCTGGCCGGGGTAGGCGCCTTCGCCTTCGAACTGCCGATTGCGATAGCGATCGCCATCCTCATGGTGTTGGTGATCCTCTCCTATCGCCAGCTGGTGCTGACCCGGCAGGCCGACGGTGGCTCCTACGCGGTAGCCCGCGACTATCTGGGCCGGTGGCCAGCCATGGTGGCAGCCGCGGCCCTGCTCATCGACTACGTGCTGACCGTCTCGGTCAGCGTCTCCTCGGGGGCCGACGCCCTGGCTTCGGCTTTTCCCGCCATCACCGACCTGCGCCTGCCCCTCGCGGTGCTGCTGGCACTGCTCCTGTGTGCCGGCAACCTGCGGGGCGTCCGCGAGGCCGGCGCCCTCTTCTCCACCCCCACCTACATTTTTGTGGGCACCATGGTGGCCCTGATAGCAGTCGGCCTGATCCGCGGCCTGACCGGAGCCGTCCCCCACGGGATCGGGGTCTACCCCCCCATCCCCCATCCCGCCGAGGCACTGACCCCCTTCCTCATCCTTACCGCCTTCGCATCCGGATGCTCATCGATGACCGGGATCGAAGCGGTCTCCAACAGCGTCCGCAGCTTCCGTCAGCCCCAGGGACGCAACGCGGCCCGCACTCTCACTCTGCTGGGGGCCATCCTGGTGATCCTTTTCCTAGGGGTCACCCTGCTCGACATCATCTACGGGGTCGCCCCCCACCCCTCGGGAAGTCCGACCGTGCTGGCCCAGATCGCCGCGGACGTCTTCTCAGGCCCCGGCCGCTTCTTCTTCTACCTGATCCAGTTCGCCACCATGTTGGTGCTGATCCTGGCCGCCAACGCCAGCTTCAACGGCTTCCCCCGCCTGTGTGCCTTCTTGGCGCGAGACGACCACCTCCCCCATCGCTTCGGAGCATTCGGGGACCGGCTGGTGTACTCCGCCGCGATCCTGGTCCTGACGGTGGTCGCGGTGGCGGTCCTGGTTCTCTTCGGCGCCAGCACCGACCGCCTGATCAACCTGTACGCCATCGGAGTCTTCACCGCCTTCACGCTCGCGCAGGCCGCCCTGGTGCGCTACGGCTGGCGCACCAGGGGCCCCAACTGGCGCCGGAACATGGTCATCAACGGCCTGGGAGCTACCGCCACCTTGGTGGTGGACCTGATCGTGCTGGTGGTCAAGTTCCGGCTGGGAGCTTGGGTGGTCCTGATCATCGTGCCGATCTTGGTCTGGTACTTCTGGTTCGTCAGCCGCCACTACCAGCGCATTCGAGGCGAACTGCAACGGCTCGCTCCCTCCAACCGACCTCTGCGCACCTACCGCACCGTGGTTCCGGTGCGGAAGCTGGACTCCCCCACTGAGAAGGCGCTGCGCTACGCCATCACCCTGGGCAGCGATGTGGTCGCTCTCAACCTGGCGGCTGAGCCTCAGGTGGGCGAGGATGTCCGCCGGGTTCTGGCCTCCGCCAGCGCCCGCCCCGGGAGTCCGCCCAACCTGCGCACGGAGGTGGTCGATCGGCCAGGGCAGAAGGAGTTGTCGGCCCTGCTCGGCTTGCTCGATGAGCTGCGAGCCCAAGCTCCCGACCAGCTGGTGACCGTGATCGTCCCCGAGTACGTGACCAGCGCCGGCAACCTCGATCTGCTCCGGCGTCCGGGCTCCTTGCGCCTCAAGTTCGCCCTGCTGCGCCAGCACCGAGTGGTGGCGGCCAGCTTTCCCAGCGCCTGGCGCGACGAGCGCGACCGCACCGGACTCTCACCTCGGCGCCGAGTCGCGCTGGTGCCGGTTTCGGGCCTGGATGCGCTCACCTTCCGCGGTCTCAGCTATGCCCAGTCCATCGCCGACGAGGTGATCGCGATCCACGTCGCCACCGGCCAGCCGCTGGAGCAACCGGTGGCGGAGGCGGGCCCCGGCGCGGTCCGTCGCGACGACGTCGGCACCGAGCCGGACCAGGAGGCCAAGGCGCTGGTGGACGCCTGGGACGGCTGGGTCGACCGTTACCTGGGATCTGATCCCAGCCTGCCCCGGCCCCAGCTGGCGATCGTGCTCTCACCTTTCCGTACGGTGGTGCAACCAGTGCTCCGCTACCTGCAGGGATACCGTGAGAAGGAGCGCGATGCCATCTGCACGATCGTGTTCACCGAACTGGTCACCCGCCATCTCTGGAACCAGCTGCTCCACAATCACCGGGCTTTCCACATCAAGTCGGCGCTTTTGGGGCGGGCCGACTTCGCCGTCGCCGATGTGACCTACGGCATGGGAGAGGAGTGATCAAACGGGGGACCCGCGCCGAAGCGTAGGTAAACTCGAGCCATGATCCAGGACAACGTCTCCCTGACCAGGGCGGAAGCTGAGGCTCGAGCAGACGTGGTTCGCAACTGCAAATACCAAGTCGAGCTCGACCTCGCCAAGGGACCGGACCGCTACGACTTCGCGGTGCGGCTGGAGTTCCAGGGGGCTCCGCTGGCCGCCACCTTCCTGGACGCGCAGGTGGATCGGATCGACCAGATCCGCTGGCAGGGCGAGGCATTGGCGGACACGGCCCTTGGCGAACAGCGGATAGCACTTCCACCTCTGGCTGCGCACAATCTCCTGGAGGTCTCCGGCTCGTCTCCATATCACCGCACCGGCCTGGGGCTCCATCTGGCGATAGACCCCTCCGACCAAGAGCGCTACCTGTACACCGACTTAGAGCCGGCTGAGGCTCACCGAGTCTTCCCGTGCTTCGACCAACCGGACCTCAAAGGCAGCTTCAGCTTTCGGATCCGGGTGCCCCAGGACTGGACGGTGGTGTCGGCGGAACCGGGGCAGCCCGGCCCCACCACCGACGCCGACGGCGCCCGCTGGTGGACCTTCGATGCAACCGAGCCGCTCTCCCCCTACGTGCTCGGGATCGTCGCGGGCCGGCTCCACGTCGTGCGCCAACAGCACGGAGACATCCCGATGGCTCTCTATGCTCCGCTCTCACTGGCGCAGGATCTCGAGAAGGCGGCACCCGAGATATTCGAGATCACGGGCCAGGGGCTGGACTTCTACACCAAGCGGTTCGGGATCCCCTATCCGTTCCCCAAGTACGACCAGGCGTTTTGCCTGGAGAAGGTCAACGGGGCCATGGAATCTCCCGGCTGCGTGACCATCACCGATCGCATGATCTACCGCGGCCAGCCCTCCAGCCGGGAGCGGTCGCTGCGGGCTGAGGTGATCCTCCACGAGATGGCCCACATGTGGTTTGGCGACCTGGTGACGCTGCGCTGGTGGGACGACCTCTGGCTGAACGAGAGCTTCGCCACCTTCATGGCCGCCGTGGCCCAGGACCAGGCCACCAGCTTCGAGGACGCTTGGACCTACTGGGCCACCGCCTTCAAGCAGCTGGCGGTGGAGGAGGACCAGCACACCACCTCGCACCCGGTGGTGACAGCGGTGCCCGATGCCGAGGCGGTGTACCTCAACTTCGATCGGATCACCTACCAGAAGGGCGCCGCAGTGCTCCGCCAGCTGGTCGCGTGGGTCGGCGAGGAGCCATTCTTCGCGGCCATCCACGACCACCTAGAGACCCATCGGCGCGGCAACGCCGAGTTTCGTGACCTGGTCGGCGCCCTGGAGAGCAGCTCCGGCCGCGACGTCACCGGCTGGAGCCGAGCCTGGCTGGAGACGGTCGGGATCAACACCCTCAGATGTGAAGTCCTGAGCCAGCCGGCCACCAGCGGGGGCGAGATCGAAGCGGTGCGTGTGATCCAGTCCGCCAGCAGCGCCCAGCCAACCCTACGACCCCATCGGATCGGGCTCGGAGTGTACGGCTGGGAGCACGGCAGGCTGGATCTGGTGCGCCGGGTTGAGGTGGATGTCGATGGGCCCGCAACCGCCGTGCCGGAGTTGACCGGCGTCAGCCGGCCCCCTCTTCTGATCCCCAACGATCAGGCCTGGACCTATGCCAAGCTTCGGCTGGACCCGATCTCGCTGCTGACCATGCAGGGCCATCTGGCTGAGGTCTCGGACAGCCTGGCGAGAGCTGTGCTCTGGGACACGGCATGGGACATGGTTCGAGACGCTGAGCTGCCCGGTCGGCGCTTCGTCCAGATGGTGGTCGCTCACCTGCCCCGCGAGAGCGACCAGTCGCTCATCCCGGTCGTGCTGGGGAGCGCGCGCTCGGCTCTCTCCAGATACGTGGCGCCAATCTGGGGCGACCAGCTCGAGGCGATGCTGGCAGCTGCCGCCGAAACCGCGCTGTCGGCAAGTCCGCCCCGCAGCTCCGAACAGATCTCCTGGTTGCGCGCCTTCATATCCGCCGCCACCTCGCCGGCCCAGTTGGATCGTTGCCGAGCGATGCTGCGGGGCGAGGGGGTCCCGTCGGGAGTGGTGCTGGACCTAGAGCTGCGCTGGAGGCTGGTGACGGCCCTCTGCGCCCGCGGAGCCGGGGGCCCGGCCGACGTCGACGCCATGCTCAAGGCCGACTCCACCAGCACCGGCCAGGTTCGAGCTCTCGCGGCCCGGGCGGCCATGCCCTTGGCCGCGGCCAAGGAGGAGGTCTTCCGGTTCCTGACCGAGGACGAGAGCGCCACCGTGGAAGCGGCCCTCTGGGTCGGGCGGAGCTTCGGAGGAGTCCGGCGTGATGATCTGCTCCTGCCCTACATTCCCCGTTTCTTCGAGGCCGTCAACACTCTCCGCCAGACCCGGGGGCCGGAGTACAGCCGGGATTTCACCTACTGGTGCCTTCCCTCCCTGCCGCCCCACCCCCAGCTGATAGACGCGATCAAGGGGCAGTTCCGGCGTAGCGACCTCCCGCCCGATATGCGGCGCATCTACCAGGACGCTCTGGAGGAGACGGAGCTGGCCATCAGAGCGCGCGACCTGGACCGCCTCACACCCGACGAATTGCCCGCCCTGGGTGAGTGACAGACGCCACCAGGATCACTTTTCAAGCGCCAAACAGAAGAGGTCAAGGCAGGGGCGCCGACCCTCGATGGCCACCTCGTGGGAGAGGCGAGACTGCCAGCGATCAAGTGACAGGCGCAGCCCGATCATGGTTCCACTTCGGCCCCGGCGGGCGGCCCGCCAAGTCCCATTTTCCTCGTAACCAAGTGCCCTGGACACGCCCAGAGAGGCGCGATTGTCGCTGAAGGCCGAGCTCTGGGCCTCCTGGGCGCCGAGCCCAGCGAAGCCGAGGTGGAGGATGGCAGCTCTCATCTCCTTGCCCAGCCCGATGCCCTGGAACTCCATCCTGAGCCAGGATCCGGTCGAGAACATGCGACTGGCGGAGAAGTTCTCGGCCCGCATGTCCTGGGTGCCGACGACCTTTCCCTGATACAGCGCCACTGGATTGTAGTTCCACTTCTCCGGACGCCACTGAGCCACCTGCGGAAGGTGATGCTGCAGCGCCTCGCGCTCCATCTGAGGAGAGGGAAGGTCGGTCCAGGGGACCCCGAACGGCATGGTCTCAGGGGGGTGACCGCCCCGCAGGGAGAGCGCGATGAGCTCGTCCAGGAGGTCGATGTCGGGCAGGCGCAGCTCGAGCCTGGAGGCGCGTAGCCGCAGGTTGTAGAGCGGCCAAGCGTCTCTGCAACTCTAAGC
>DATKSV010000061.1:0-49076 GCA_035531535.1 Candidatus Nanopelagicaceae bacterium
CACGTGAGGTCTACACCGGAGGGCGCGGTCACGGCGCCGCCGGCCCCGGGCAGCACCGACCGGTTGTTCATGGAACACGCGCTCCGGCTGGCGGCCGCCGCCGGCCGCCGGGGGGAGGTCCCGATTGGGGCGGTGGCGGTGCGCGCTGGAGAGGTCATTGCGGTGGGCTCGAACCAGGTGGAACGCCGCCACGACGCTGCCGCGCATGCGGAGATGCTGGCGCTGCGGCGAGCCAGTCGCCGGCTGCGCTCCTGGCGCCTGGATGGGGTGACCATCTTCTCCACCCTGGAACCTTGCCCGATGTGTGCCGGGGCGCTGCTGCTGAGCCGGGTGAAACGGGTGGTGTACGGTGCCGACGACCCGCGCAAGGGCGCCTTCCGTAGCGTCTACCAGGTCCTCGGCAGCAGCTCGGGGAACCACCACCCCGAGGTCGAGGCCGGCTGCCTGGCTGATCGCTCCGCGCACTTGCTGCAGCGCTTCTTTCAAGACTTGCGCGGACGAGGCCTGTGAGTCCGGGCTGGGCGTCCCGCTCTAACGGATCCGGGCGCCGGTCCGCCCTCGCTCTCAGGGCTCGCTCAAAGTGAGAGTCGCTGCGCCCGCCTTGAGCTCGACCGAGTAAGAGTTGGCGGCGCCCGCGTAGCTCCCATAGGTGATCAGGTGGGAGTTGTCGGCCAGCACCATCCCTGCGCCGGAGGCCCGGACGACGGCGATCCCCGCTGCCGCGACCACCCGCATCGCGGCCCCACTCGGAGCGGCGATGACCAGGTGGGTGGCGCCGCCGCTCACGATCACGTCAACCCGGCCGTGCGGTGGAGGCAAATTCAGTCTCATTGTCTCGGCGCCCCCACTCACGATGAGCCCGCCGAGGCGGAGGCCGGCCAGGTCCAGGGTGCAGGTGGTCGTTCCGCCGCGAACCGTGATGGTCCAGGTCACACTCTGACTCAGCTCGATGGCGATCCGGGTGGCCCCTTGCCCAGTCCGACCCCGGCGGACCTCGACCTGGCCATTAGGGGAAGCCGTCACGCTGACCGCGCCGGCTGGGATGGCCCTGTACAGGGCGGAGCCCAGGTTGGCACCGGAGACGTACAGCGACTCCGAGCCGTTCTCGACCAAGAGCTGCGCCCTCCCGGCCGTTCGAGCCGGCCGCGGGGAAGCTGCGGGCCCCGTCCCGGCGGCGCATCCGGCGATTCCCACGGCCAAGAACAGCCCGACCAGGGGACCGAGGTAAAGACGACGGTTCACAGCCGCTTCTCGACGGCGGCAGCCGACCTCTGCCCAATCCCCCCCAGGTACGCCCGCCGGCTCCGGGCGGCGGTCATCTGGGGGCGCCCCGGGGCGGTCCGGAGAGTGGAGAATAGACTCTCGCCTGGGACCTGGAGAGGTGTCCGAGTGGTTTAAGGTGCCGCTCTCGAAAAGCGGTGTGGCTTCACCGCCACCGCGGGTTCGAATCCCGCCCTCTCCGCCCCTTCCGCTCACGGTCGCCGACCGCCGCGTATCCCCAGCTCGTAGAGATGGCGTAAGAGGTCGGCAGGATCGTCGTAGACGCGAAAGGCTCCGACTGTTTCCAGCTCTTCGCGGCCGTAGCCGCCGGAGAGCAGCCCAATCCCCAGGGCCCTGGCCCTCCGGGCGGCCAGGATGTCCCCCGTGCTGTCCCCGACCACGATGGCGTCTGCGATGCTCACCTTGAGCTGGGCGGCGGCGGCGAGGCCGAGATCCGGGTTGGGCTTGGCGAAGGAGACCTGAGCGTGCGTGATGACGGGCACGCCTGCTGGGATTCTCAGCTGCTCGAGGCTGGCCCGCGCGGTCGCCATGGTGCCGCTGGTGGCGATCGCCCACGGAGTCCCCTCGGCCGAGAGCCGCTCCAGCGCAGCGGGCAGCGGTTGCACATCCCGAGACAGGCGCTGGAAGGACTGGTCGTGGTCTCTCCTAATCGACTCCTCCTGGACTGCGGTCAGCTCCCGGCCGATCTCGCCCACCAGTGCGGTCGCGAACAGGCACCCCCTCATCCCGACCCGCCGGTGGATCTTCCAAATGCAGAGGTCGATCCCGGCTCTCTCCAGGGCCTCCGGCCGGGCGACCACGGGCCGGCAGACGCTGTCCACAAGCGTGCCGTCCAGGTCGAGCAGGAGAGCTGGACTCACTGACTCAATCATGGGGTTAGCTTGACACCCACGGCGCCACTTCGCCGGCCAATCCGCCGGCCTGGCTCGGTTCGACCCTTAGAATCGAGCCGGGAGCGGTCGCCTAGTTGGCCGAGGGCGCGGCACTGGAAATGCCGTAAGGGGGCAACTCCTTCGAGGGTTCGAATCCCTCCCGCTCCGCCCCGTGAAAGCCGCGCCCGCCGCCCGAGCGCGACGACTGGCGGTATCACCCGCGCTGCGCGCTGGCGCAGACCAGCTCCCAAGCTGACCCTGGCGCTGGCCTCGAGCGGTCCGGACTTCGGCCAGGGCCACCGCCGCCCGGGGAAACGACCGGGACCTGACCACGGCCCGCAGGCGGGAGGGCCGGCACCCGAACCGGCGAAAGCGTCATGATCCCAGATGGATCTCCCAGCTAAATTCGCCGAGGAGGGAATCGAACATGGACCGGCCTCGCTACCTGCCAATCAGCGACTACGGCATGATCGGCGATCTCCACAGCGCCGCCCTCATCAGCCGGATGGGCTCGATTGACTGGATGTGCGTACCGCGCTTCGACAGCCCTTCCATCTTCGGCCGTCTGCTCGACGCCGACAAGGGCGGGTCGATGTGGGTCGAGCTCGAGGACGGCTTCATCCCCGACAGCCGCCGCTACCTGCCGGGCACCAACATCCTGCAAACCAACCTCAGCAGCCCCCACGGCCGACTCCGGGTCACCGACTTCATGGTGGTTCGGGAGCGGCACCACACCCTGGAGCATGACCACATCCTGATCCGCTTGCTGGAGGCTCCGGACGCCGATATCAAGGCCTCAGTACATCTCGACGCGCGCTTTGAGTATGGCCTGCACTCCCCCGCGGTGACGATTTCTGGCACCGGCAACCGCTGCCTGGGACTGGAGCGGGGCGCGCTCCACCTTCACTGCGACGGGCCCAGCGCATGGAAACAGGAGGGGACCACCCTGGTGCAGCGGCTGGAGCTGCAGCGTGGAACCCCCCAGGCGATCGTGCTTCGTTACGACGGCGACCGCAGCTACGCCCACCACGACGATCCCAGCCGCCTGCTCGCCGAGACCCAGGCCTACTGGGAGGAGTGGATCGGGCAGTGCAACTACGACGGACCCTACCTGGACCTGGTCTTGCGCAGCGCGCTGGCGCTGAAGCTGCTGATCTATGCGCCTGAGGGGTCGATCGTGGCGGCACCCACCACCTCACTCCCGGAATGGGTTGGGGGCGCGCGCAACTGGGACTACCGCTTCACCTGGCTGCGCGACTCATCGTTTCTCATCTACGCCCTTCAGCTGCTCGGCTACCACCAGGAGGCGGCCGGCTTCATGAGCTGGCTCGGCCAGGTGCATCAGCAGCATCCCCGCGACTGGCAGACCATGTACGGCATTGACGGCCGGACCCACCTCCCCGAGCGCGAGCTCAGCCACCTGGAGGGGTACCGGGGCTCCCGGCCGGTCCGGGTGGGCAACGGTGCGGCCCACCAACTCCAGCTCGACATTTACGGGGAGGCGATGGACTCGGCCTACCTCCACTTCCGCTATGGGGAGGCGGAGGCCAGCGGTCTGCGAGAAAGCCTGATCAACATGCTGGAGCATGTGGCCAAGAGCTGGGAGCGCCCCGACAACGGGATCTGGGAGGTCCGGGGCGGAGTGCAGCAGTTCCTCTACAGCAAGCTGCTCTGCTGGGTGGCCATGGATCGCGGCCTCAAGCTGGCTGATGCGCTCCGCCTGGAGAATCCCCGTCGCGATGAATGGATCTGGACCCGAGAGCAGATCCGGCACACCATCCTGACTCGGGGCTGGAGCGACAAGCTGGCCTCTTTCCGTCAGATTCTGGACCAGGATGCCCTCGACGCCACCGCCCTCATGATCCCGATGATGAACTTCCTGCCGGCGATGGATCCGCGCGTCCGCAGCACCGTCCAGACGATCCAGCGCGAGCTGACCGACGAGAACGGCTTCGTGTATCGCTACCGCCGGGATGACGGCCTCGGCACCAGCGAAGGCACCTTTCTGCTGTGCTCGTTCTGGTTGGTTAACAACCTCGCCATGCAGCGCCAGTTGGGGCCGGCCCGCGACCTCTTCGAGCACCTCGCCGCTCACGGCAATGACCTGGGCCTGTTCTCGGAGGAGCTCGACCCCAAGACCGGCGAGCTGCTGGGCAACTTCCCCCAGGCCTTCACCCACCTGGGGATCGTCAATGCGGCCGCCCACATCGAACGGGCCGCCGAGAACCGCGGCCCACTCCGCGATCACTGAGCCCGGCGGTGCCTTGACCCGCCACAATTAGGCGATGGACCCATTCGAGATCGACTTTGACCCGGCTGACGTGATCACGGTGGGAGTTGATGGCCCGCCCGGCCAGCGGACCTTCTTCCTGGAGGCGAGCCGAGGGGGCGAGCACTGCACCCTGCTGGCCGAGAAGGTCCAGCTCCAGGAGCTCGGCACCCAGATCCTGACCATACTGGACCCCACGGAGGCACCGGCCAGGTCGGCACCGGAGCCAGTCCACGGCCCAACTGGCACCCCGGGCTGGCTGGTGGGGAGCATCCAGCTCTCCCTGGATGAGGACGGGACCAGCGGCGCCCTGGTGTTGGAAGAGCGGTCCTCCGCGCTGCTCGCAGACGACGAGGACCTGGCCGACGCGGAGCACCTGCGGGCAGCTCGCCTGGTGGCCTCCATCGCCCAGATCCGGCGGCTGGGCGAGCGCTGCCTGCTGGTGGTGGCTGGGGGCCGCCCGATCTGCCCCCTCTGCCACCTCCCCATCGACCCTGGCGGCCATGTCTGCCCGGCCAGCAACGGCCACCATCGCAGCTGAGGGGGCGGGCGACCAGTTGTCCGGAGGGTGCGCGCCGCTCCGTCGGTTACAGTGACCGCGGCGACGGGCCCGCAGCGACCTTCCCGAGCGGTGCCGTCAGAGAGCCGTGACAGTTGACGCCTCGATCATCAGGAGATGGTTAATTGAGCTCCAGCAGATCCCACCTGGCCACCTCCGGCGGCCTCCTCGCGGCACTCGGGCTCAGCCTCATGCTGGCCTCGTGTGGGGCGTCCTTCCAGTCTGGAGTCGCCGCGCCGACGCCCTCGAGCAAGCCGGTCAGCGCGGCCACCCCGTCTCCGAGCAGCTCTCCAAGCGGCTGCGTCAACCCGGCCACCAAGGCTGATTACACCCTTGCCGGGGCTCGCACCCTGGCCGGCAACCTCCAGGTCAAGGACATCAAAGCTGGCAGCGGCGCGGCGGCTGTGGTGGGCTCGACGGTGGGCGTGAGCTACGTCGGCACCCTCGCCAACGGCACCGTCTTCGACAGCAGCAAGGCCGACAACGCCGGCAAGCCAATCTCACTCACCATCGCAGCCGGCAAAGTCATCCAAGGCTGGGTCGAGGGGATCCCGGGGATGCGGGTGGGAGGGGTCCGCGAGCTGGTGATCCCCCCAGCCCTAGGCTATGGCTGCCAGACCCCCAGCCCCAAGATCCCGGTCAACTCGACCTTGATCTTCACGATCACGCTGGTCTCAGTCAGCTGAACCACGATAGGCCGGTGGCAACAGCACCGCCACCTGGCGACGGATCTGTCGGCTCGCCTCCTCCGGTGTCCCTGCGGCCGGTCTGAATGGCTCCCCAACCCGAAGGTGGATGGGGGCCCTGCGGGGAAGCAGGGAACCCCTGGGGAGAACATGCTCTGTGCCCCAAACCGCGCACGGGATGACCGGCACTCCAGACTTGAGAGCCAGATAGCCAGCTCCGGACTCAAACGGGAGCAGCCCCTGTCCGTAGCTGCGGTGGCCCTCGGGGAACAGCACCAATGCGCCCCCGGATTGAACTACCGCCAGAGCAGCCCGGATCGCCTGCCGGTCAGGCGCTCCGCGACGCACGGGAAAGCAGTTACACCGGTCGAGGTAGGCGCGCAAGAGAGGGTTCCGGAACATCTCGGCCTTGGCCATGGCGTGCATCACGCGGGGGAACCAGGCCCCGAACACGAGGGGGTCGAAGTTGGACAGGTGGCTGGAGCAGACCAACAGCGGGCCGGTTGCGGGAACCAGGTCCAGGCCCTCAATGCTGCTCCCCGGTGCCGCGCAAAGGCGCACCAGGAGTCGCAGACCGGCCTGCGTCGCCTGCAGGGTAAGGGGGCGCGTCCCATCCAGCCTCAGGCCAGCCGGCAAGGTCGGCCCCGGCGCCCTCGTGGCCACCTTCGCGGTTGATGAGTCTTGACCCACTCGATCCTCCCTACTCTGCGACCACACCTGCCGCGGGTTCGCCGCGGACCTGCCACCGCCTTGCCTCCGGCCGGCGCCGTGGGGCCGGGCTCCTCCCAATAACCCGCCAGCTCGCGCCTGGCGGGCGTACCCCCTGGTGGATTCGAACCACCGACCGTCGCCTTAGAAGGGCGCCGCTCTAATCCACTGAGCTAAGGGGGCGGGACGGTCGCCATTGTGACGCGTCCAGGCGTCCAGTCGCGGGCCAACCGATGGCTGTGCCAGCCGCCCAGGTAGCGGCCCAAGCGGTCGGGGCTTAGCAGGAAGGGATCTCGCCTTCCCTGCCGAGATTAGAATTGAAGTCGTGCCCATAACCGACGACCATGCCCTCACCACCTGCTATTTGGTGCGGCACTGCGACGTCGAGAACCCCAACCGGGTGATCTACGGCCACCTCCCCAACTTCGGTCTGAGCGAGAAGGGGCGCCTCCAGGGGCGCGCCCTGGCAAGTTTCTTAAGCGCGCGTCCAGTTCGGGCGATCTACGCCAGCCCTCTGCAGCGGGCGCAGGAGACCGCCTCCCTGATCGAGGAGAGCTTCCAACCTCCCCTCCCCCTCCAGCTCCGCCTCAACCTGGTGGAGGCGGAGTTCGGCCGCTATCTGCAGGGGACTCGCTACCAGGACATCATCTGGCGGCGCCCCAAATGGATTATCCACATGTTGTGGCCGGGGCTGGCCCCGGGCGACGAAAGCATGCCCGCCATGTACCGGCGAGTGAGGACCGCCATCCAAGAGGGCCTCGCTGCCCACCCGGGAGAAGCCTTCATCTGCATCAGTCACGGGGACCCCATCCAGGCGTTCTGGGCGACGGTCGACCACCGGCCGCCCTGGGCGCTGCACCGCCTTCAGTGCGCCAAGGGGGGGCTGTTGGAGCTGAAATACCGTGGGTTGGACCTGGTCCAAAAGCAGTACCTGGCACCCGACGAGTTGCTGGCCATGGCGGCGGCGGGAGAACGGCGAGACTCGGCCGCGGTTCCGGCCGACCGGACCCAATGAGCAGGCCGGCGCGGGGTCAGGGGCTGATCGTTATCGTCAGCCAGATCCCATAGGCCACGGTGACCACACCCAAGGCGGTGACAGCCCAGCTCACGGCCGGGCGCGAGCGCCGGGGCACCCCCATGTCGAAGAGGATGGAACGCACACCCAGCATCGCATGCGAGGTGACCACCAGCAGAAACAGCACCTCCAGAACCTTTATCACGGGATTGCCCAGGTAGGAGGCGACCTCGGCGAAGTTGCGCTCGCCGCCGGTGACCACGAAGTGGTTGGCGATGATGTGGAGCGCCAGCAACGGCAGCAGGAGCACCCCGGTCGCAGCCTGCCAGAGCCAGCTGAGGGTCGACCTCTTTTCGACCCCAAATCCGGCCCTCATCCCCGGATGCTCCAGAGAAGCCCCGCGACCAGAAACAGAACCACCGCCAGAGCCATGAGCGACCGCAACAGCAGCTGGTGCCAACGGACCGCCGCCCCAACCCCGGTGAGGCCCAAGCGGATCCCATTGAGGCTGTGGAACAGCACCCCGAGCAGGACCAGGGCGTCCAGGGCGGTGAAGAAGGGGGCCTTGCTGGTGGCCAGAAAACTGTTCCAGGTTGAGGGGCCGTGGGCGAGCAGACTGAGTACCCCCAGGTGAACGTACAGGTAGGCAACCAGGCCGATCCCGGTGAGCCGGTTGAGGGCGTAGGCCCAGGCTCCCTCGTGGCGGCCGCGCAGGTCGAGCCATCGAGTCGGTCGGCGCCGCCCGGATGCCATTTCTTCGGCCATTTTCACCTCCTCCACAGCCGGCCCCAGCGCCGGGAGACAATCTGGCCCCGCAAACTCATGATCCTTCCTGCCGGGTCAACCGCCTGGGGGCAGCTGGCGGTGCACTCGAAGGAGCTGTGGCAGCGCCACACCCCGCCGTCACCATCGGCCAGCGCCAGCAGGTGAGCCGACTCCATGGGATCTCGGGTGGCCTCTCGTGTCCGGTGGATCCCGGCCAGCGCGGCCGGCCCCAGAAACCCGTCATCAGCTGCCATCGAAGGGCAGACGCTTACGCAGATCCCGCACTCGATGCAGCTCTCGAAGCGCGTGAAGCGGCCCAGGTCCTCCGCCACCACCACCTGCCGCAGGCGGAGCGGGGGTGGCAGGCGATCAACACTGACCGGTAATTCAGGCTCGGCGGTCCTGGTGATCACCAGGTCGGAGGCGGTCATGCGAGCGAAGAATCCGGCCACGTCCACCACCAGGTCTCCGACCACCGGCAGGTTGTGCAGCGGCTCGACCCGGATCGGGTGATGTTCCTGAGCGGCATCGGCCATCGCGGTGATGCAGGCCAGCCTCTCTCGCCCGTTGATGCGCATGGCGCAGGCCCCGCAGGAGGAATGGTGGCAGGCGCGCCGGAACATCAACGAGTGGTCCTGGGTGGCCCAGATGGTGTCCAAGGCATCGAGCACCTTGGCCCCCGCCGCGACCACGACGCTGAAGTTCTCCAGCCGTGCCTGCTCGCCCGGTCGATAGCGAAGCACCTCCAGGTCGATTGAGGCGGCCTCCTCGGTCACCGGTAGAAGCTCCGATATGACACCAAGGGAGTCGCCTGGGTGGTGCACGGAGCAGGAACTGCCAGCTTGGAACAGACCACGTCGGCGGCTCTCTGCGCCATCGCCCGCGAGCTCGTGGTCTTGCCCCCGGAGATGGTCACCAGTCCCTCCAGGCCGTCGGCGGAGTGATCGAAGCACTCGAAGGTCCGGCTCACGTCGCGTGAGTCCGCCTTCGCCTTGGTGACCAGGGGGCGGGCCACGGCCACCGTCGCCCGCACCCTCACCTGACCCACCGCCGGCACCAGCTCCTGCCCGGAAGCCAGCATCTGGGCCACGTGCTGGGGGGGTATCGGGATCCGGTCGGGGTCCTCGACCACCCAGGAGGTGGTGCCGATTATCGAGGTCGCCCGCTGGGGGACGATGATGTCACCGTCCGACGGCCGGTTGAGGCGGTTGAGCACCATGTTGTTCAGACGGCAGTCCATGGTCACCATCACCCCCGGCGTCGGCGTCACCGGCACGGCCAGGGCCGCCATGGCCGCGATCTTTCCAGCCCAGGGTCCAGCCGCGTTCACGACGATGTCAGCCCCGATGGTGGCGCTGACTCCGGACCGGTAGTCGCGAACCCTAACGCCGGTCACCGTCCGGCCCTCCGTCACCAACTCCATTACCTCGGTGTAGGTGCGAACTACCGCGCCGTTGGCCTTGGCGGTGGCCAAGAAGGCGAGGCAGAAGTGGAACGGTTCAAACACCCCATCAGGCACCTCCACCGCGGCCAGGGCGGCGGGGTTTAGGAAGGGTTCCATCTTCAAGGCGGTCTGGATCGGGATCTCCCGGGCCGGGATGCCGCAGACCTCGCACCCCTCCATGAAGCGGTCCTTGAAGGCCAGGTCGGGTTCGTTGAGGGCCACGAAGAGACCCCCGTTCCGCTCCAGGATGTCGGGCATGATGCGGTCCAGGATGCGCGCCTCGGCGATGCACTCTCGAGCTGACTCCTGATCGGTGACGCAATAGCGTCCACCCGAATGGAGCAGACAGTGGTTGCGCCCGCTGGTACCGGAGGCGACCTCGCCGCGTTCCACCACGGTCACCCGCAGGCCCCGCAGCGCCAGGTCGTGCGCGGTGGCCGACCCGGTCGACCCGGCCCCGATCACCACCACATGCGGCGCTGACATCCCCCCTCCCGGACAGGCCCGAAGCGGCAGCCAAGCTGTGCCGCCACCGAGCAGTCATTCTGGCACCAGAGGAGCCGCCGACGGCATGGTGGAAACACCTACTCACCGCCGCGACGACCTGGGGTTGGTTGCTAGCGCCCAGGTCAGGGAAACCATCCCCTGCCCCCTACCGGCGCAGCCCAGCCGCTCGGAAGATCCAGGCTTTGAGCAGGTCCCCGAGGACCAGGAAGATCAGGGCGCTCCCCAGGGCGACCCCCAGGTCGATCGGCGGGATCGCCGCCATCAGCCAGCCGCGCCAGGCCAGCAGCAGCACCACGACCAGATCGGCGGCGGAGCTGCCCGCCAGCCAGCGGCTGGGGCGCGAGTGCCAGAAGTGCTGGCGCTCTCGCACCAGGTAGACGGTGGCCTGGCCGGAGAGGACGAGCCAGAGAAAGACCAGAGTCTGCATCTGGGCCAGGGAGAGGGCCAGGTACGTGGTCCCGAACCACCAGAGTGCGAACGAGAGCAGCACCAGGGGCAGGGCCAAGCCCAGCCCGGCCAGAACCAGCGGCGCCACCCTCCAGCGATCCGGGCGGCGCGGCGAGCGCACCCGGTCGGTAGCCAGCGACATGGTGACGAAGTCATTGGCGAGCAGGAGCAGAACCACCAGGGTCGGGGTGGTCACGAACTTGCCGAAGACCACCAATCCGAAGCCCAGGAATACCGCCACCTGCATGGTCTTGATGATCTTGTTCAGGGTGTAGGTGAGCATCCGTTGGTGGATCCGTCGGCTCACCTCGACGCCCGCCACCATGTCCTCGAGCCCAGGATCGGTCAGCACCAGGCTGGCCGCCGCCTTGGCCACGTCGGTGGCGCTGGCGACCGCGATCCCGACCTCCGCCTTCTTCAGGGCGGGCGCGTCATTGACTCCGTCGCCGGTCATCCCCACCACCACCGAGGCCCGCTGCAGGTTGGCGATGAGGCGCATCTTGTCCTCTGGCAGCACCTCGGCGTAGACGTCGTACCAGTCGTCCCGATCCCAGGGCCGCTCGGCCGGTACCGACCTTCCCGCGGCAACGCTGTCCGCCTCGTCCCTGAGGACCTGCCCGCGCGCGGCCCGGCCGGTGATCCCGACCTTGGCCGCAATCGCCGATGCCGTGGCCAGGCTGTCTCCGGTCAACATCACGACCCGGATTCCCAGATGGTGCAGATCTTCCACCAGGCGAGCCGCATCGGCCCTGGGAGGGTCGGCCAGGGCGATCAGGCCCAGCAGCTCCAGGGACCCGCCTACAGACCCCTGGGCGACCCCGAGGACCCTGGCCCCAGAGGCCGCCATCCTCTCCACCTCAGGGCCAAGGGAGGCCTCATCGGCACCGGCCAGTTGGCCCACCACGCGGGGGGCCCCCTTGACCACCCTGATATCCCCCTCGCGTACATGTACGGTGGCCTCGGATCGTTTGGTGGCGGGGTCAAAGGGGACAAAGCTGGTGCGCTCGCCCAACTCCGCCAGGTTGCGCGCCTTAGCCAGCGCCAGAATCGCCAAGTCAAGGGGATCCTGGGTGGCCGCGTCGCTGGCGGCCGCCGCCGCTTGCAGGAGCATGGCCCCGTCGCGTGGAGGCAGCGCCAGCAGTGCCTCCACCGTGAGGATGTTCTGGGTGAGAGTGCCGGTCTTGTCGGTGCAGAGGACCTCCATGCTGGCGGCCTCCTCGATGGCGGCCAGGCGCGTCACCAGCACCCTCCGCTGGGACATCTCCTTGCTGCCCAGCGCCGTGGCCAGGGTGAAGGTGGCCGGCAGGGCGACCGGCACCGAGGCGATCACCAGGATGAGCACGAAGGGCACCATCTCGTGGAGGGAGAGATGGCGGACGAGGCCGTCCGCAACCACGATCGCCACGATCAGCAGGGCCGCGCCAATCAAAGCCTTCACGATTCCGAAGATCAGGCGCTCCATGTTCCCCGGGGCGTGAGCGGTGCTGACCAGCTCCGCGGTGCGCCCGAAGAAAGTGGCGGTCCCCACCGCGGTCACCTCTCCGCTGGCCTCGCCCCGCACCACCACCGACCCCGAGTAGCCCACGGCCCCCGCCTTGGCGCCGACCCCACGGGACTCGCCGGTGAGGGCCGATTGGTCGAGCTCCACAGCCCCATCCAGCAACTTCAAGTCGGCGGGAACGATGTCCCCCTGGCGGACGTGCACCAGGTCTCCGAGCACCAGCTCCCGGGCCGGGATCTGCGTCCAGGCTCCGTCCCGTCGAACGCGCGCCGTGACCGTCAACCGCTGCCTAAGCAACTCCACCGCCTGCTGAGCCCGTCCCTCCTGGGCGAACGCCAAGACCGCGTTGAAGATCAGCAGGACGGCAAACACCAGAGACTGGACGTAGTCGCCCAAGACCAGCTCCAGGAGCACCGCCAGCTCCAGCAGCCATGGCACCGGGGCCCAGAATTTGGCAGCCAACATCCTGACGCGATCCGGACGAACTTCGGGAATGGCATTGGGGCCATTCGCCGCCAGCCGGCGGGCGGCCTCCGCCCCGGTGAGTCCAGCCACCGCCGACTTCACACCATTCTCGGCCTCGCCGCCGCTGGCGCGACCGCGAGGGTGAGCAGGGCCACCCTCAGGGCCCTGCGGCGCCGCCTGGCCGGGAGCTGAATCCCTGTTCAAAGTCCTGAGCGCCCCCCAATTGTCGGGCCGGCAGCCAGCCCACCCAAAGATACCCGGGGGAGCGGCCGGGTGCCCAGTTGCCGGAATGCCCACCACGTCCTGCCTCGGGTCGTGGTGGGCCCTGGACGACACGCCGTATCTAGCGCGAGCAAACGCCCAAGCGACTTCCTCCGCCAGGACCAGACGGCGGCTGCGCCAGACTACCGTCGTGACCACTGAGGGCAGCCCCGACCCCGCGCCGTCATTCAAGCGGCGGGCCGGCGCCACGCCGGCCGCCACCGCGATCCATGACCAGGGTGACATGCCCTCCGCCCGCCGGCACCCCAAGCGATTCACCCTCGATCTGGGGACCCTGGATGCTGTCATCTTCGACCTTGACGGAGTGCTTACCGACACTGCCGAGCTTCACTTTCAGGCCTGGAGCGCTCTCTTCGCCGACCTCTTCGCAGCCTGCGCCCGCAGTTCGCGCCAGATCTTGCCCCCCTTCGATCGCGACGATTACGACCGCCTGGTGGACGGCGAGCAACGCTTGGACGGACTCCGCCACGTCCTGGACAACAGGGGGGTCACGTTCCCGGAGGGGAGCCCGGACGACCCACCGGGGCTGGCCACCGTCCACGCTCTGGCGGCCGACAAGGACCGGCGGTTCACCGCTCTTTTGGCGGAGCTCGGGCCCCGTCCCTTTCCGGGCTCAGTTCAGCTCCTCTGGCAGCTGAGCCAGGCCGGAGTCCCGCTCGCGGTGGTGTCGGCCAGCCGTAACTGCGCTCAGGTGCTTAGGCAGGCTGGCCTCGACTCGCTACTGGCGGCCAGGGTAGATGGCTTGAGCGCTGCGGCCCTAGGCCTGGCGGGCAAGCCCGACCCGGCGCTCTTCCTGGAGGCCAGCCGGCGTCTAGGAGCAGACCCCACCCGGACCGCGATTTTCGAAGACGCCACCGCCGGGGTGGAGGCGGGCCGTCGCGGCGGGTTCTCAGTGGTGGTGGGCGTGGACCGAGTGGGCCAGAGGCGAGCCCTCCTTACCGCGGGTGCCAGTGCTGTGGTCGAGGATCTCTCCGATGTCCGCCTCCAGGGCCGGGGACCGGCCGATGATGACTGGCACCTGCGCTACCTGGGAGATGAACCCGAAGTTGTGGGCCGGCGCGAGTCCCTGTGCGCCCTCGCCAATGGCTTGATCGGGTGCCGGGCGGCGGAGCCCTGGGCCAGCGACGACGGGGTTCGCTATCCGGGCACATATCTCGCCTCCATCTACGACCGAGCCCCAGAACCGGTCGGAGACTTGGTGCTGGAGACCGAGAGCCTGGTCAACGTCCCCAACTGGCTACCGGTCAGCTTCCGCTTCGACGACGGGCCCTGGCTGGACGCGGGCGACAGCCGCATCACTGATCAGGAGCTGGTCTTGGACATGAGACGAGGGCTGCTCACCCGGCGCTGCCGCGTCACCCCATCCGGCACTGGCTCCCTCCTGCTGCTGGAGCGCCGCGTCGTCTCCATGGAGGATCCCCACCTTTGCGGCTTGGAGTTGAGCCTGAGCAGCGATGGCTGGGCGGGCGCGGTCGAGATTCGAATGGCGCTCGCTGCCGTAGTCACCGACGAGACCACCGAGGAGCGTCTTTTGCCCCATCGCCACCTGGAGGTAGTGGCCAGCGGCGCCAGCGGCCAGCTGGTGCCCGATCTGCAGCCCGGGCCGCCCGAGGATGTGACCGCAACCCCTACCCCAGCGGACGGCGATGGCGCTGGCTCTCTATGGCTCTGGGCCAGAACCCGGCACTCGCAGGTAGACATCGCCCTGGCCAGTAGGGTCACAATAGGCGCGCCCCAGCCGGGCGAGTTGCACCCGCTTGCCGGTGCGAGAGACGCTCCCGCCCGCCAACCAACTCTGAGCTGGATTGGCGCCATCAGCTCAGGCGGACGGGTGGTGGTGGAGAAGATCACCGCCATCCACACCAGCCGGGACGTGGCCATCGCCGACCCCTGCGGCGCCGCGCTCCGGGATGCCGCCGCCGCGCCCGCGTTCCCGGCCCTGCTCAAAGCCCACCAGGACGCCTGGGCCAGGCTCTGGAGTCGGATCGGCTCGCAGATGGACGACACCGATGGTTCCTCTCAGGCGGTCCACCTCCACTGCTTCCACCTATTTCAGGTCGCCTCCCCACACGTCCGGGACCTTGACCTGGGGTTGAGCGCCCGGGGATTGCACGGCGAGGGCTACGACGGACACGTCTTCTGGGACGAACTGTTCGCCCTCCGGGTGGTTAACCTGCACTGCCCTGACGTCGCCCGCCAGCTGCTCGCCTACCGGGAGCGGCGCCTGCCCGCAGCCCGTCGGGCCGCCGCCGCCGCCCATCTGCCAGGGGCCCGTTTCCCCTGGCAGAGTGCCAGTGATGGACGGGATGTGACCCCGACCAGACTGTTCAACCGGGGATCCCAGCGGTGGATTCCAGACCGCTCCCGAAACCAACTCCACGTGGGCCTGGCAATTGCCTACAACGTGCTCCAGCACTACCAGGCCACCGGCGACCTGGACTTCCTGGCCACGCGCGGCGGCGAGATGGTATTGGAGATCGCCCTTCACTTCGCCGCCATGGCCAGCCTGGGCGAGGACGGCGCCTACCACATCGCCGGAGTGATGGGGCCGGACGAGTTTCATGACGGCTACCCCTGGTCAGCGGTCGCGGGCGTGACCGACAACGCCTACACCAACGTCATGACGGCGTGGTTGATGGGGCGCGCCCTCAATATGGTCACTTTGCTGCGCGAGTCGGCTCGAGCCCAGATCCTTGAACGGGCCGGGATCGGTCCCGCCGAGCTGGAGAGATTCGAGCTGCTCACCCACCGGCTGCACGTGCCCTTCCACCAGGGGGTGATCTCCCAATTCGCCGACTACGAGAGGCTGGAGCCGATCGACCTGGCCGCCTATCGGGAGCGCTATGGCAACATCGGGCGCCTGGACCTTTTGCTCGAGTCCGAGGGGGATTCGGTCAACCGCTATCAGGTCGCCAAGCAAGCCGACGTCCTGATGCTGCTCTACCTACTCTCTGGTGACGAGCTGCGCGAAGTTCTGGGCCGGCTTGGCCACCGCTTCGACAATGCGGCGATCGAAACTACCATCGACTACTACGAGCCCCGGACCACCCACGGCTCCACCCTCTCCCCTGTGGTGCATGCCTGGGTGCGAGCTAGGGCTGATCGGCGAGCCTCCTGGCAACACTTCCGGCGCGCACTCAGGGGTGACCTCGACGACGTCCAGGGTGGGACGGCCCGCGAGGGAATCCACCTGGGCGCGATGGCGGGGACGATCGACCTGCTGGAACGCTGCTACGGGGGGCTGGAGCTGCGCGGAGACGCGCTCTGGTTCACCCCCCAACTGCCCACGGCTCTGAAGTGGATCGCGTTTCCCCTGATCTATCGCCACCATCAGTTGGCGGTGGACATCACCCCCCGCCGCATCAGGGTGCAGGCCGGCCCGGGAAGGGCGGCGCCGATGACCCTGGTGATCTCCGGCCACCCCTACCAGCTCCAACCTGGCCAGACAGTTGAGCAGGAGCTGGGCGCGCCCATCCCCGCGCCTCCGGGCGCCGCCGGGAGGCGGGCGCCCAAACCAGCGTCGGCAATTTCCAGTGGGGGTGCCGACCCAATCGCCACTCCCACTGCCAACCCGCTCCCGCAGGAGGACCAACGCCATGGTGCAAACTGAGCCACTTTCAGCCGATGAGCTGGCCGCGATGAACGCTTGGTGGCGGGCGGCCAACTATCTGGCGCTGGGGCAGACCTACCTGATGGAGAACCCGCTGCTGGAGTCGCCCCTGACCCCAGAGCAGATCAAACCCACTCTGTTGGGACATTGGGGATCCGCGCCAGGCCTCAATTTCATATACGTCCACCTCAACCGGATCATCGTCAAACATGACCTGGACATGATCTACATCGCTGGACCTGGGCATTGCGGGCACGCGATGATCGCCAACGCCTACTTGGACGGTACCTACAGCCAGGTGTACCCAGACGTCTCCCTCGACCGCAAGGGGCTGGCGCGGTTGTTCAAACAGTTCTCCTTCCCCGGCGGTGTCCCCAGCCACGTCGCCCCCGAGACCCCGGGCTCAATCCACGAAGGCGGAGAGCTGGGATACAGTCTGCTGCACGCCTTCGGAGCCGCCTTCGACAACCCCGACCTCATCGTCGCCGCCATCGTCAGCGATGGGGAGTCCGAGACCGGCCCCCTGGCCGCCAGCTGGCACTCCAACAAGTTCCTCAACCCCGCCCGGGACGGCGCTGTCCTCCCGATATTCCACCTCAACGGCTACAAGATCTCCATGCCCACCGTCCTGGCCCGGATCACGCCTCAGGAACTGGACACTCTGCTTCGTGGCTACGGGTGGGATCCCTACCTGGTAGAGGGCGAGGACCCGGACCGGGTCCACCCCGCGATGGCTGAGGCCCTCGACCGGGCAGTGGCCGCCATCCACCAAATCCAGGCGGAGGCTAGATCGGCCACCCGGATCCGCCGGCCCGCGTGGCCAATGATCGTGCTGCGAACACCGGCGGGCTGGACCGCACCCAAGGAGGTCGACGGGCTACCGGCCGAGGGCACCTGGCGCTGCCACCTCACCCCACTTGAGGACCCCAAAACCAACCCTGGGCATCTGGCTCAGCTGCAGACCTGGTTCCAGAGCTACCGCGCCCACGAGCTCTTCGACGAGAACGGGACCCCACGGCGCCAGATCACCCGGCTGGCGCCGGCCCCAGGCCGGCGCATGAGCGACAACCCCAACGCCAATGGTGGCCTGCTCAAGCGCAATCTGAGGTTGCCGGAGCTAATCGACTATGCCGTCGCGGTTCCGGCACCGGGCGCTGTCAATGCCGAGGCGACCCGCGTTCTCAGCGCCTATCTGCGCGACGTAATGACCGCCAATTCAGACCGCTTCCGGGTGTTCGGGCCCGACGAGACGGCCTCCAACCGGCTCAGCCACCTCTTTGAAGTGAGCGACCAGACCTTCCTCGGCGAGATTCTGCCCACCGATGAGTTCCTCTCGCCCGAAGGCAGAATCATGGATGTGCTCAGCGAGCACCTCTGCCAGGGCTGGCTGGAGGGATACCTGCTCACCGGCCGCCACGGGCTGTTCAACACCTATGAGGCCTTCGCCCATGTGGTGGACTCGATGTTCAACCAGCATGCCAAATGGATCAGCAAATGCAACGGGATCCCCTGGCGGCGGCCGATCGCGTCCCTCAACTATCTACTCACCTCCCATGTCTGGCGCCAGGACCACAACGGCTTCACCCATCAGGACCCCGGCTTTCTGGATGTGATGTTGAACAAGAAGGCCGCCGTGGTGCGGATCTATCTGCCCCCGGATGCCAACTGCCTGCTCTCGGTCGCCGACCACTGCCTGGCCTCCGAGAATTACGTCAACGCCATTGTGGCCGACAAGCAGGCCGCGCCGAATTGGTTGGACATGGAGTCGGCGATCCGTCACTGCACCGCCGGGATCGGCATCTGGGAGTGGGCCAGCACCGATGCCGGGGCCGAGCCCGATGTGGTCATGGCCTGCGCCGGCGACGTCCCCACGTTGGAGACCATGGCCGCCGTCGACATCCTCCGCCAGCGCTTCCCGGACCTCAAGATGCGGGTGGTCAACGTGGTCGACCTGATGGTGCTGCAGCCTAAGAGCGATCATCCCCACGGCCTCAGCGACCAGGACTTTGACCAGCTTTTCACCAGGGACAAGCCGGTCATCTTCGCCTTTCACGGCTATCCCTGGCTGATTCACCGCCTCACCTACCGCCGCACCAACCATGACAACATTCACGTCCACGGCTACCAGGAGGAGGGCAGCGTAACCACTCCCTTCGACATGGCGGTGTGCAACGACCTCGACCGCTTCCACCTGGTTGCCGATGTCGCCGATCGAGTGCCGGCGCTGGCGGCCCAGGCGGCCTACGTCAAGCAGTGGCTTCGGGACAAGCTGGTGGAGCACCAGCGCTACATCACCGAGCACGGCGAGGACCTTCCCGAGGTGCGGGCCTGGGTCTGGCGCGGCTGAGATGGGCGCGGCCACAGTGCTGGTGGTGAACGCCGGCTCCAGCAGCCTGAAGTTGAGCCTGCTCGACGGCAGCGAACAGCTCTTGGCCAGCCTCAATCTCGACGGCCGGCCGCAGGACCGCAACCTCCCGGACCTGACGGCGGCCATTGCCGGCCTCGGCCCAGTGGGCGCGGTGGGCCACCGGGTGGTGCATGGGGGATCCGAGTTCACCGTAGCCACCCCGATTGACACTGCCATGGAGGTGCGGCTAAAGCGCCTCATCGCTCTCGACCCACTCCACCTACCGGGCGCCATCGCCGGGATACGAGCAGCGCAGAAGGCCCTTCCCAAAGCGGTGCAGGTGGCCTGTTTCGACACCGCCTTTCACGCCGCCATGCCCCCCTCTGCCTCCACCTACGCTCTGCCCCAGAGGTGGCGGCAGAGGTGGGGGCTCCGCCGCTATGGGTTCCACGGGCTCTCCTACGCCTACGCCACGCGCCGGGCGGGCGAACTGCTGGCCAAACCCGCCGCGGAGCTGCAAATGGTGATCTGCCATCTGGGCGCGGGCGCCTCGGCGGCGGCTGTCAACCGGGGCCGGTCAGTCGACACCACGATGGGGTTCACCCCGCTCGAGGGATTGGTGATGGCCACCCGGTCCGGCAGTGTTGACCCCGGCCTGATCGTATGGCTGGAGCGCGAGCAGGGGCTGGGTCCCCAGGAGATCGGTGATGTCCTCGAGCAGGAGTCCGGGATGCTCGGCCTGGCTGGCACGGCAGACATGAAGGCAGTTGTGGACGCCGCTACCAAGGGAGAACCCACCGCGAGCCTGGCCCTGGACGTCTACGTGCACCGCTTGCGCCAGGCCATCGCGGCAATGGCCGCTGCCATGGGTGGCCTGGACGCCCTTGTCTTCACCGGCGGGGTGGGTGAGGGATCGGCTCGAGTACGGGAGCTGGCCGTCGCTGGTCTTGGCTTCCTGGGGCTAAGCTTGGAGCCGCTGGCCAACTGGAACGGCCACGGCGACCGTCATCTGGAAGCGGCCGGATCAGCCCGGTCGGTGCTTGTCCTCGGGGCCAGAGAGGACATCCAGATCGCCTTTGAGGTGCGCCAGCTGCTCGGCGCCTGACCAGAATCGACCGGTCGCGATTCCGCCCGGGTGGGCTCCCCCCCCGGTCAGCACTCCGGCACGGGGCATGGGCCAGAGCGCTGAGGAGCTGGGAACCAGCGCCGGGGACCGGCCCAGCCCAAACTGGGAGCGGAGTTGACCTGCTCAGGGAGAGGCGCAGAGAGAGCCAGTCATAGCGTTCGACACGATCACAATTGGCGCCAGGAGCGGCTCCTCCGATTCGGGTGCCCTCCGGCTCGCCCGCGCCGGCTACAAGGTCGCCATGGTGGACACCATGGGAGTGATGAGCGGCAACTGCCTGGCGGAGGAGCTGTCGCTCTCGGAGCGGATCTACCGCCGCCAGAGCTGTGGCCTGGTCCTGGACCGAGACCTCAACGCCGCGATCGACCTCGCCGGGTGGGCCCACCCGGCCATCACCGCCAGTGCGGCGGAGACGTCAACTGCCTGTAGAGCCGACCGTAAGACTGGGCCTCGCCCGACAGGTCGCTGTGAAGCAAGAAGCGGGATCGCCCCGGAGCCCACCGGCTCGATCGGTGGCCCTCAGACCGGTGTCGCATTTGTCAACGTTTGAGGAACGGCTTGCGAGGGCATCGGGACGGGCTGCGCAGCGCCTGGCGTGGTCCTCTGATGCGGCCACGCACCAGCGCTGCCGGCCGGCCCACATGCGTGCCAGACTGGGCCCATATGATGCGAGGATCGTCGGGATACAAGCCAGGATCCGAGGGTGAGCGAGCCGCCCCGCGGGCCGCCACCCCTCGACCGCGAATGGAGGGGATTCGGTATGGGCAAGATAGTGGTCGGCGTCGACGGGTCGGCGCACTCGCTAGCGGCCCTGAGGTGGGCCTGCGACGAGGCCCGGCTGAGGCACGACTCACTCGAACTCGTGGCCGCTTGGAGCATCCCATCGGCCACCTTTGACATCGCATCGGAGGATGTCGTCCAAGCCTTGCAGGATGCGGCCGACGAGGCGATCCAGTCGGCCCGGAACGAAGTCGCCAGGTGGGCTCCAGACCTGGAGGTGAACTCGGAGGTATGCCAGGGGCAGCCCGCCAGGATCCTGGTGGACAGAGCCGAGAGCGCCGAGCTTTTGGTGCTGGGCTCGCGCGGCCGGGGTGACTTCAAGGCACTGCTGCTGGGCTCGGTGAGCCAGGAGTGCAGCCACCATTCCCCAGTGCCGCTCGTGATCGTGCGCCCGGTCGAGCATTCCGCCTGACCGGTGCTGAGCCGGCGCGGCCCGCCTGGGAGCCGCGCCGCGCTCATGCTCAGCCCTTGGCGGGCGGCCTCAGCCGATAGAGCATCCCCCGGACGGGATCGAAGTGTCGATCCGCGACCCGCTCCTTGAGCGGGATGATGGCGTTGTCGGTGATTTGGATGTGCTCCGGGCACACCTCAGTGCAGCACTTGGTGATGTTGCACATCGCCAAGCCCGCCTCCCCATAGAGTTGCGGCAGCCGGTTGGCCACGTCCTTGGGGTGCATCTCCAGGGATGCCATCCGGACCATGAAGCGCGGCCCGAAGAAGCGGGCCATATCGTCGTGCTCCCGGACCACATGACAGACATCCTGGCAGAGGAAGCACTCGATGCATTTCCGTTGTTCGATGACCCGCTCGATGTCGCGCTGCTGAATGATGAAGGGGGCATTGTCGCCGGCGGCCGGGGTGAACGGCTGGATCTTGCGATTGACCAGGTAGTTCCAGCTCACATCGGTGACCAGGTCCTGGATCTTGGGAAACACCTTCATCGGCTGGACCACTATCTCGCTGGTCAGCTCCAGCACCTCAGCGACCGTGGTCTTGCACATCAAGGACGGCTTGCCGTTGATCTCAGCACTGCAGGAGCCGCACTTGCCGGCCTTGCAGTTCCAGCGGCAGGCTAGATCGCCAGTGCCGTTGGCTTGAATCCAGTGGATGGCGTCGAGCACTACCATGCCCTCGACCTGGGGCACCTGGAACAGCTCGAAGGCCCCGCCGTCGGCATTCCCGCGCCAGACTCGCATTCTCACTTGCCGATCTGTCAACCCGTCGTCGTAGGTGATCCTCAGGTTCTTGGGATGCTCGTCGTCCGGCGAGGGTTCGACTTTGGGCAAGGGCGCCCCCTTCCGCTTCGCCTTCAGCTTGGCATCGGCCGCGTCCGCAACTGCGGTGGCCGCCACCCGGGTCTGCCCCTCGGTCAACTTCAAGAGCTCGGCTGGCATTGGCGGTCGGACCACCCGAACCACCTCCATCTGCCCGTTCGCCCCCTTGCGGGTGACCAGGTTCACCTTGCCCAGCTCCTCGTCGCGCTCCAGGTAGTCGAGGCGCCACTGCGAGCCCCGGCTCTCTCGTCGTTCCAAAGCCGAGCGCACGATCGCCTCACTAACCGTCAGCATGAAGATGTCGTCACGGGCCCCGCTGAAGCCGGGGTTGTAGGCAACATCCCCGGGGACCCTAACCCGGTCGGCGCGTTCTCTGAGCTCGAGCACCAACTCCAGAGCCTCCTGCAGCGATTGCTCGGTGCGCGCTATCGCGGCCCCCGACTGCATCACGTCCTGGAGCTCCCGGTGGAGCTTGAAGGGGTCCTCCCCCTCCCCACCCGAGAGCGGCCGCAGCAAGATTTGCCGTTCGGCCTCGATCTCAGCAGCGCTCACCGCCGGAAGCTCGGGGTGGGACCGGACGTAGTCCGCCGCCCCCTCCCCCGCTCGCCGGCCAAACACCAGGATGTCGCCGAGGGAGTTCCCCCCCAACCGGTTGGCTCCGTGCAGGCCGGCCGCGCACTCCCCAGCCGCGAACAGGCCGGGCACGGTGGTGGCGGCGGTCTCCGCCTCCACGTTGATGCCGCCCATGGTGTAGTGAATGGTCGGCGCCACCTCCATCGGCTCCTTGGTTATGTCCACCCCGGCCAGGCTGTGGAATTGCTCGTACATCGATGGCAGCCGCCGTCTAATCGTCTCTGCCCCCAGGTGGGTGACGTCAAGGAAGGCGCCCCCGTGAGGCGAGCCGCGACCTGCCTGAACCTCCTTAAAGATTGACCTGGCGACCACGTCTCTCGACGAGAGATCCTTCTTCACCGGGTCGTAACGCTCCATGAAACGCTCGCCGGCGCTGTTGCGCAGGATGCCTCCCTCGCCACGCACCGCCTCGGTCACCAGGATGCCGCGAGCCCCCGGCGGCCAGACCATTCCGGTGGGATGGAACTGCACGAACTCCATGTCCTTGAGCTCGGCGCCGGCCTCGTAGGCCATCGCGGCACCATCTCCGGTGCCCTCCCAGGAGTTGGACGTGATCCGGTACATGCGGCCCCAGCCCCCCGTGGCCAGGATCACCGCCTTGGCTCGCAGGGTGACGAATTCGCCGGTGGCCCTTTGATAGCCACAGCCGCCGGCCACCCGGTCGCCGTCCTTGAGCAGGCGAGTGAGGGTGGTCTCCATGTGGACCGTGATCCCCTCGGTGTGGACCAGCCGGTCCTGGCAGGTCCGGATCAGCTCCAGCCCGGTGCGATCGCCGATGTGGGCGAGCCGCCGCCAGGAATGAGCGCCGAAGGCGCGCTGACTGATGCGCCCCTCCTTGGTCCTATCGAAGACCCCGCCCCACTGCTCCAGCTCGATGACCCGGTCGATCACCTCATGGGAGTAGAGCTCGACCATGCGCCAGTTGTTGACCATGGCGCCGCCGCGCATGGTGTCCCCGAAGTGGACCTGCCAGGAGTCCTCGGGGTCGAGGTTGCCCAGAGCTGCGGCGATCCCGCCCTCGGCCATCACCGTGTGAGCCTTGCCCAGCAGGGATTTACAGACCACCCCCACCGACAAGCCCTGCTCCGCCGCCGCGATGGCGGCTCGCATGCCGGCCCCTCCCGCCCCCAGCACCAAGACATCGTAGGAAGCCTCTATGGTCATGCCAGCTCCCTCAGAAGCCCAGGTGCGGGTCGTGGAAGACCCCGTACTGCAGCAGGCGGATGTAAACGTCGGTGAATATGAGGGTGAAGAGGCTCACCCAGGCGAAGGTTGAGTGCCTGGCGTTGAGCCAGCTGACCCCCTTCCAGGCCTGATGCCGCTGCTTGCCGGCGACCACGCAGGTGAAGCAGTCAACGCCGCCCCCGATCAGGTGGCGCAGCGAATGACAGCCGAAGGTGTATCCGGTCAGGAAGAGCACGTTCACCAGCATGAAAATGCTGCCCAGCCCGATCCCCCAGTGGCCCTGAAAGGAGAAGGCCTGGACGGCGTCAATCCACAGGACCACCACGAAGCCCACCGCAAAGTACATGAAGAAGCGGTGCAGATTGTTGAGCACAAAGGGCAACCGGCTCTCCCCACGATAGGCCCCGCCTCGTCCGGTTGGAGACAGCGCCGCCAGCTGGCTGGGCTCCTTGATGGCGCATCCGGGTGGGTCTGCGAAGAAGGAGCGATAGTACGCCTTGCGGTAGTAGTAGCAGGTGGCGCGAAAGCCAAGCGGCACGTAGAAGATGAAGAGAGCCGGTGAGACCGGGGTCCTCCCAATCGCGACCTGCGGGGAGTAGAACGGCGAGAGGTACTGGTGGAACTGGTCGCTGTGGAAGAAGACGATGGTCCACAGGCTGTAGATCCCGAAGATGGTCAGCCAGACCACCACATTGGCCGGGTACAGCCACCAACGGTCCTGACGCCGCACGTCCGCCGCCGCTGGGTTGGCCAGCGTGGCCGCCATTACGGCAGCACCGCCATGACTTCCCGCACCGCCTGAGCGGAGCGCTCGAGCTCGGCCCTCTCCACCGCCGACAGCTCGACTTCGACCACTTCGGTCACCCCACCGGCCCCCAGCTTGACCGGTACCCCGAGCACAACTCCCGAGATACCGTACTCGCCGGCCAGCCGGATGCCACACGGCAGCACCTGCCGCCTGTCACCCAGGATGGCCTCGACCATCTGGGCGTTGGCGGCAGCTGGCGCGTAGAACGCGCTTCCGGTCTTGAGCAGCTTGACGATCTCGGCGCCACCATCCCGGGTGCGCTGGACGATCTCCTCCAGCCGCTCCGGGGCGATCAACCTGCCCACCGGGACTCCGGCGATGTTGGTCACCCCTCGGAGCGGGACCATGGAGTCGCCGTGGCCGCCGAGCACATAGGCCTCGACGCTTCGCACCGACACCTCCAGCTCGGCCGCCAGGAAGTGACGGAAGCGGGCGGTGTCCAGGACTCCGCCCATGCCGATGACACGAAAGCGGTCCAGGCCACTCACCCTCAGGGTGAGCTCCGTCATCGCGTCAACCGGGTTGGTGACCACGATCAGGACCGCGCCCGGGGACCGCTTCAACACCTCCTCGGTGACCGGGCCGACAACCCTGGCATTGGCCTCGATCAGATCATCCCGGCTCATGCCAGGCTTGCGCGCCAGCCCGGAGGTGATCACCACCACCTCGGAACCCTCGGTTATGGAATAGTCGGTGCCGCCCACCACGCGGCTGTCGTAGCCGACGACCGGGCCCGCCTCCGATAGGTCAAGGGCCTTGCCGGCCGCCAGCCCCTCAACAACATCCACCAGAGCCAGATCAAAGCGATCCAACTCCGCCAGCCGCTGGGCCGTGGTGGCCCCAACGTTGCCAGCTCCGATTACCGAAACCTTCTGTCTCATCGCACCTCCCCCTGCGTGGGCGCGGACGGCCACAGCCGTCTGGATCACCACCCATGATAGAGACCCGGTCAGGCCCCTGGCTCAGCCGGGAGAGGTCGCGCCCAGTCGCCGGCGACAGTCCTCGATGGCCGCCATGGCGGCGGCGCGACCCTCCCAGCCGCCCACGGAGACCTCCTTCAGGTCCTCCAGTTGCTTGTAGGTCTCGAAGAAGACCTCGATCTCGCGCAGCCAATGGGGCGCCAGGTCCCCCAGCTCGGTGATGGGGTCGAACCGGGGGTCACCGGCAGCCACACAAAGGACCTTGATGTCGGTGCCGTGCTCGTCGGCCATGTGCAGCAACCCGATCGGCCTAGCCGCCACCGAGCAACCGGGGAAGGTCCCCTCCTCCACCACCACCAGGGCGTCGAGGGGATCCCCATCCTCGGCCAGGGTGTCCGGGATGAAGCCGTAGTCAGTCGGATAGTGCACCGACGAATGGAGCACCCGGTCCAACCGGATGCGATGGGTCACATGATCCATCTCGTACTTGTTGCGGCTGCCCTTGGGAATCTCGACCACCACCTCGACGGTGCCTTCCACTGCGCTCACCTCACTCACTGAATCCAGGGAGCCAGCCCGCTGGCCGGTTCGTTGGGGTTCATTCTCACCCTCGCCAGTTGCCAGATGGACGCCGTCAACTGAGCGTCGGAATCAATCCGGGAGTCGACCGCCCCGCCGACATAGCCCAGCCCCGCCAGCTGGCGAAAGAGTGCCCTTTGCGCTGGGCCCACCCCGGTTGCCGTCGGGTACGGCCACACCCCGCTGTAGGCGATGAACTGGACGGCGCGTCCGGTGTGCCGCTCCAGCTGCGCGGCGGTCTGGCCCGCCAGCTGGGCTACCTCCGCTGCCGCCAGGCCCCAGAGGGAAACATTGTCGTGCAAGGTGTGGTCCTCCACCCAGAAACCGCCTTGAGCCAGCTGAGTTACCTGGCCCCAGCTCAGATAGTGCTGGGGGTTGCGGCCGCCGCGCACCGTCACGAACCTGCCAACCAGCCCGGTGGGGACAAAGAAGGTGGCCGTGAAGCCGAACTGGGTGAGCAGCGGGACCGCGTTCTGGTAGGGGCTCTCACGGCCATCATCGAAGGTGATCACCACCGGTCTCGGCGGCAGGGCCAGGCCGTACAGGAGGAAGTCGGCCAGTCGCGTGAGGGAGATCGCGTGGGCGCCCCTGGCGGCGAGGAAGCGAATCTGGGCGGCGAACTGGCCAGGGGTCACCGTCAGGCCGTACTCGAGTCGGTAGGCGTAGCCACTGTTCCACTGGGAGGCGATCGGGAAGGGGGCAACCACGTGATACATGAGAATCGGCACCGCCGCCGACCTTTGCACCTTGCGCCCGGGCTGGATGACCGGAGCGTCCAGGGACGCTGGGCCCTCGCCCAGAACCTGGGGGGCGGCCCCGGGGCGGAGCACCAGGACCAGCCGCAATCGCTGGTAAAGGCCCGCCACCCCCGCTGGGGCCAGGCTCCTGGGGTGGGCAAATCTGACCGCCACCGGAACCTGGTACCCGCCAGCCACTCTCACGGCGGGATCCTCGGGATCGACCCAGGTCGGAGCCGGCACCGCTCCGCCCACTGTGTAGGAGGTGATCGAGGCGCTGCCGCTGAACTTGGCCGCCAGCATCTGGGAGCGCTGGCTTGACGAAGGCCACTGGGCGCGGGCCGCCGGAGCCAGCTCAGCCCACTGGGCTGGGTAGTCGCCCTCCTGCATCTGCTGCAGGAAGCTCACCGCCACTGCCTCCAGCCGCTGAGTCAGGTCAAACGCGGCCGGCTGGTAGAGGCGCTGACGAGCCGCGATCAGCACCCGAGCCGGGGAGCTGGAGGTGGCGATACCAGCCGTCCCGATGAGGAGCACCAAGCCCACCCCGGTGCTCAGTGCCCGCTGCCATCGGGGTCCCACAGAACTAGATCCTACCGAAACCGGCGACCGCCGAGTGCCCGCGGTTGACTGCCAGCGGGAACATCACGCGCCCGAAGCGGGGGGCGGCCGATGCAGCACCGATTGGAAGGCGCTGCGAAGCAGCCAGACAGCGCCGTCGGAAGTCGACTCCACCCGGACGTAGTAGCGGTCGAGCACCTGCTGGATCGGCCCGTAGGATGACAGGGCGTCGTTGGTAACCACGATGAGCTCCGGTCGAGCCGACACCGTGCGCTGAATCAAGCGCTGTTGTCCCAACCAGTCGAAGTCCTTGTAGATGGGCGGAGCCGGCAGGACCGGGGTTAGCGGAGCCAGCAGGTACACCCAGGCGTCGGCCGACCACACGATCGCGGTCGCGCCCTGGAGGTGGTGCGCTTGCACCCAGTTGGCCGCCGCCCGCTCGGCTGGTACGCGCACGTCATAGAAGCTCTGGTACTGACCCTCGGAGACACGCCCGGTCACCCGGCCCAGGAACATCGGATAGTAAAGCAAGGTGCGCGGCACCGTGTAGAGGGCACCCTGAGGCAGGCCCCCGACAAACATCGCCACCCAGATCAGGGCGCTCACCGCCGCCGATGCCACCAGCGGCGCGCTTGTCCATCCGACCCGGGAGCGCAGCTTGGCCCAGCTGGGGCGGGCTGCCAGGCCCACCACCAGGGCCAAGGGCACCGCGCTGGGCAGCAAATGGAACGGATAGGCGCGATTGGGCAGCATGTAGGTGAAGAGCTCAACCCCAAGCCACAACCACAGCAGCACCATCCGTGGATTGCCACGGCGCCCGGCCAGCACCCCCCAGGTCAACAGCAGGGCGGCCAGTAGCCTCGGCAGCAGGGTGGACGCGCCCAGAGGAAGTGTCCTTGAGGTGTAGCCCTGATAGGAGGTGACCAGATAGAAGTAGACGTTGCCAAACCCAGCCCACAGCAAGTATGGCGCGATCCCAGCGGCACCGATCACCACCCCGGTCAGGGCCATGAGCGCAGCCGCGCCCAGCCCCCTGCGCCTGGTCTGGAGGGCGACGAAGACCACCGCCGCCAGGAATGGGGCCAGGGATGTCTGCTGGATCAGGCAGGCCAGTCCGAACAGCCCTCCGGCCGTGCCCGCCGCCAGGTACTGCCGCCGGCTAGGGCCGGTGCGCAGAGCGCGCAGCACGAACAGCATCGCCCAGGCCTCGGGGGCGATCAGGAAGTTCTCCGGTAATGCCAAGTCGCCGCCGAGCAGAGGCAGGCCGATCAACAACGCGGCCACGATCAGGGTCGGCCAGCTGCCCCGGCCGTCCCAGTTCTCACGGACGATCTTCCAAACCGCCACCAAGGTGAGCACTCCCGCCAAAGTGGAGAGCAGGTGCAGGCCCAGTTCGCTGGGCCCGAATCCGGCCAGAGCCAGGTCGTAGATCCAGAACAGGAGTGGCGGCTTGTTGTTCCAGACCGTGAGGTACAGGATCCACCCGTGAGTTGACATCCAGGCGCTGGTGGCGTAGCCGGCCTCGTCCGTGTACCAGTGCGGCTCAAACCACGATGGCAGCCGAACCAGCAGATAGAGCAGCACAGACCCCACCAGTGAGCGCCGACTGGCGGCTGCCAGCCCCGCTCCCAGCCGGCCCCACCGCGTCGCGACGTTGGGAGATGCCGCAGTGGTCCGGCTCAAACCAGGCTGAACTCCATTCGGGGCAAGCTACTGAGAGGACGCCAGGGTGGCCGCCGGCGCCCGCTGCGCCCGGCCGCGATCACAGTCCCCAGTCTGCCGCCATTGTCCAACTTCGCCCTGAGACTGTGCTTAGAGGATGGCCGGTGGCCACCGCCCGCCCTGGCCCACGACTACCATGGGCGCAGTGAGTGGGCAGGTACTCCGAGTCGCGGTCACGGGCGGAGCCGGTTTCATCGGCACCCATACAGTGCGGCTCTTGCTTGAGCATGGCCACCAGGTGCTGGTGGTGGACGACCTCCGCCACGCTTGCGGCCAACCGGTTCCAGACGGGGTCCCTCTGGTCACCGAGGACATGGCCAGCCCGGCAGCGCGGCAAGCGCTGGTCGACTTCCATCCCCACGCCATCATTCACTTCGCCGCGCAGGGAGGCGTCAGCCGGTCGCTGCGCGACCCCGCCTCTGACGCCCTCAACAACGTGGTCGGCGCCGTGGCCGTGATGCGGGCAGCAGTCGACGCCGGCTGCTCCCGGATGGTCTTCGCCTCCTCGGGTGGCGCCATCTACGGACGAGCGCGCCGGCTGCCCAGCCGCGAGACGGACCGGGCGCAGCCGCTGGCACCCTACGGAGCTGCCAAGCTGGCCGGGGAGGCTTACCTGGGAATGTTCGAGCGCACCTTCGGGCTCAGCTATGTCGCTCTCCGCTACGGCAACGTCTACGGCCCCTACCAGGACGGGACCGGGGAGGCGGGCATGGTCGCGATCAGCTGCCAACGGCTGGTGGCCGGCGAGCCTCCTCAGATCACCGGCGACGGCGGCCAGACCCGCGACTTCGTCTACGTGGGGGATGTCGCCAGAGCCAACCTGCTGGCCCTGACCGCAGCCTACCGGGGCCCCGTCAACATTGGCACCGGCACTCCTACCTCGATCAGCCAGGTGGCCACCTCTCTGGCCAGGCTCGCCGGATTCACCACCCCGCCGTTACTCGTCGCCGGCCGGCCCGGGGAGGTGCGGTCCAATTTCCTCGACCCCTCGCGAGCGGGCAGGCAGCTCGGCTGGAGTGCCAAGGTCTCCCTGGAGGAAGGGCTCGACCTCACGCTGAAGAGCTTCCAGCACCCGGTCTGATCCTCGCCGAAGGGCCCTGGTCAGGATGGCGAAGCCCCTTTCGGGGACCAGCTCCGAGCCAGTTCCAGCCGTAGTCGGACCAGCTCTCCCACCGCCCGAAGAATCGGGCGCAGGCGGCCGCCCGAGCGCACCCCGGCCAAGCGAGGGTGGTGAGTCAGCCCAACTTGGGCCACCCTCAACCCCGACCGCTGGGCCTTGAAATAAATCTCGGTGTTCAGCAGAGCGGAGCGCGCCAGCAGCGGGCTGGCGGCGTCCAGAACCTGGCGCCGCATCAGCTTGAAGCCGCAATCGACATCGCGGTAGCTGATCCCATACAGCAGGCGCACCAGAAGGTTGAAGGTGTGGCTTACGACGGAGCGATGCCAAGGGTCGGCGCGTCGCTGGCGCCAGCCAGTGATGAGGTCCGCGTCGGCCGCCCGCTCCGCCAGCCGACCCAGGTCCATGGGGTCGAACTGGCCGTCCCCATCCATGAACGCGACCCACTGGCCACGGGCGGCGCGCAACCCGTCGGCCACGGTGATCCCATACCCCGACTTGCGAGCGTGACTCACGACCCGGAGCCGTGCCCCATCCTGGCCCATCTCGCTTCGGGCCACCGCCACCGTCTGGTCCGTGCTACCGTCGTCGACCAGCACGATCTCAAATTCGTCCGCCAGAGCAACCAGCACCGCGCGCGCGGCCGGCAGCACCCGAGGTAGATTGGCGGCCTCGTTGTGAGCCGGAATAACCAGGCTCACCAGCCCTGCAAGGTGGACCCCGGATTCAGCCGTGGACAACTGTGATGCCCTGGAGGAGGGTATAGATCAGGGCGGGAAAAATCCCCAGCACCAGAGTACCCACCCCGGCCAGCACCACCACCACACCAGCCGGGATCCCGACAGAAGCCGCTGTTGACGAGGCCACCGCCGTCCCCTCCAGGGACAGCCCGGCCAGGACCGAGGCGGAGTCGGCGTCGGCATCCGGCACCGGCGTGAACATCACCAAAATCACCCGCAGGTAGTAGAAGAGCGATACCGCCGAGGTCAGGATTCCCCAGATCGCCAGCGGCAGCTGGCCGTCGTGAATCGCGGCGGAGAAGAGGAAGAACTTGCCGAAGAAGCCCACGGTCATGGGGAAGCCGGCCAGGGAGAGCATGAACAGAGACATCAGGCCCGCCAGCAAGGGTTGCCGCCGCCAGAGGCCGGCCAGCTGGGCGTAGCGATCGCAGTCCTCGCCGCGGTGGCTGAGAATGGTTAGCACCGCGAACGCCCCCGTGTTCATGAAGGCATAGGCGGCCAAGTAATACAGGGCCGCCTGGGTGCCATCGGGACGCCCCACAGCCACCCCGATCAGAATGTAACCGGCCTGGGCTATTCCGGAATACGCCAGCACCCGTTTGACCGAGGTCTGGGCCACCGCCACCAGGTTGCCGAACACCATCGAGATGATCGCCACGACCGCAATCGGCACCTCCCACTCCGAGCGATACGGGGCCAGGGTCGCGGAAAACAGGCGGAGGAAGACCGCGAACGCCGCTACCTTGGTGGCGACGGACATGAAGGTGGTGACGATCGCTGGAGAGCCCTGGTAGACGTCGGGAGTCCACCACTGAAAAGGAGCCGCCGAGACCTTGAACAGCAGCCCCACCGAGAGCAGCGCGATGCCCGCCAGCAGCATGGGGTCAAAGCTTTGGGAGAGGGCTCCCTGCAACAGTTGCTGGTGGATCGCTACCAACCCGGTGTGGCCGGTCTCGCCATAGATGAGAGCCATTCCATAGAGTAGGAAGCCCGACGCGAAGCCCCCCAGCAAGAGGTACTTCATGGCCGCCTCTTGGGAGAGCGGCTCGTCCCGGGCGAAGCCGGCCAGGACATAGAGAGGAATCGAAAGCAGCTCCACTCCAAGGAAGATCACGATCAGGTTGGTCGCCCCGGTCAAAACCAGCATCCCCGTCAGCGACGCCAGCAGCAGGATGTAGTACTCGCCCTCCTCCATACCGCGACGTCGGAGGTATCCCGGGCTGAGGCAGATGACCGCCAGCGCTGTCAGCAGCACCACGAAATCGGCGAAGAGCGCAAAGCGGTCATCGGTGAAGGCGCCGTTGAAAACGACGGGGTTGCTGGCATTCAGAATCCACTGCCCCACGGCCGTGCCCAGAGCACCCAGGACGACGACCGCCGAGAGCACCGGCAGCACCAGATTGCCTTTACGGGGAACCGCCAGGTCGGCCAGCAACACCAGCACCGACCCACCTCCCACGATCAGCACCGGAAGGATTCCGACCAGGTTGGACGCCGGGACGAAATGGAGGGGGAACCAGGGTGGCAGGCTGAGTAGCGTCATCATCGAGAGCTCTTCCCCCCAGCCTGGTCGGGCCTGATGATCCGGGCGCTGGCAGTCGACAGGACGGGGTCCTGTCCCGTGGAGCGGTCCGCCGCCCGGACGTACTGATCGGCGCTGTAGCGACTGTAGCGGATGATCGGCCCGGGATAGACCCCGATCAGAATCATCAGCCCGACCAGGGGCGCCAGCGCCACGATCTCGACCGGCCTCAGGTCAACCCGGCCGAGGCCGGCCAGGATGGCTGCCCTGGTCGGTTCATCCACTCCGCCTGGAACTCGGAGCGGGCCCTGGGTCAAGCCCTGGTACAGCCGCAACATGTACCAAGCCGCCAGGATCACCCCTAGGCTGGCGACGACCGCCCAGGCGGGCGAGACCTGGAAGGCCCCCAGCAGAATGAGGAACTCGCCCACGAACGAATTCATCAAAGGCATGCCCAGGCCAGCCAGGGCAACCACCAAGAAGACCCCGGCCATAACCGGCATCGCCTTCGCCAGTCCACCCAGGTCACGCAGGCGGCGGGTGCCGAAGCGCGCTTCGAAAATACCCACACAGATGAACAGCGCGGCGATGATGATCCCGTGGTTGACCATCTGGATGATGGCCCCATTGAGGCCATCGATGTTGAGGGCAAAAATCCCCAGCACGACAAAGCCCAAGTGACTGATGGACGCGTATGCCACGGTGCGCTTGATGTCGCTCTGAGCGAGTGCCGCCAGCGCTCCGTAGAGGATGCTGGCCACCGCCAAACCCATCAGTAAAGGTTGGAAGAGATGGCTCGCCTGGGGGAACAGCGTGAGGTTGTAGCGAATGAAACCGAAGGCCCCGAGCTTGCTGATGATCCCGGTGAAGAAGACCAAAAACGGCGTCTTGCCGGATGTGTAGGCGTCCGGCAACCAGCCGTGGAATGGTACCAGCGGGACCTTGATGGCGAAGGCCAGAGCGAAAGCCAGGAACAGCCAGTCCTGCGGATTGAGAGCCGGGAAGCTGTGGCCGAAGAGGCTGAAGGTGGTGGCGTGGGTGCTCTGCACAAAAGATTGGGCGGCAATCAAGGTCGGCACATCGAAGGTGTAGACCCCGGTCTGCGCTCCGGTGACGAAGTACACGCCAATGATCGCCAGCAGCATAAAGAGACTACCGGCCACGGTGTAGATGATGAACTTGAGTGCCGACCTGCCCCGTCGCTGATCGCCCCAGCCGATCATGAGGAAGTAGAGGGGGATCAGTGCCGCCTCCCAGAAGAAGTAGAACAAGACCAGGTCGAGCGAGGTGAGGACGCCGATCACCCCGGCCTCGGAGAGCAACATCAGGACGGCGAAGCTTCGCAGTCGCTCCTCCTTGCGACTGAGTACCACCGCGGCCACCAAAAAGAGCAGCGCGGCCAGCGCGATCAGCCAGACAGAGAGCCCGTCGACCCCCAGGTGGAAGGAGAAGTTGATCGGGGGTGGACCGGCCTGGTTGAAGGCGTTGTTGCCCTCGTTGAAGGCCGGATGGACCTGGGACAAAGATGAGCCACTGTGCAGCCAGTTCACCTGCTCTTGGAATTGGAAGGTCACCGGCGAGTGGACTTGGGTCAGGGCCTGCCCATTGGCCGAACCGCTGAGTTTGGCCGAGCCCGGGTTGGGGACTGCCAGGAACACCACCAAGAGCACACAGCTCAGGCCCAAGGTCACCGCCGTCACCGCCGTCAAGGTGAGGCGGATCGCTCCGGGTCGAGCTCCGGGCAGCGCCAGCAGAAGCAGGGCGCCGGCGACCGGGACCAGCAGCAGCACCGTCAAAATCGGCCAGTTCATGAGAGCCTCAAGCCCAGGATCACCAGCCCCACCACCGCGAAGAAGAAGAACCAGGTGGCGTAGTCCTTGAGAAATCCAGTCTGAAAGGTGCGGAAGTCGTCAGCCAGTGCAGCGATAGAGTCTCTGATCCCGCCGACCGCTCCGTCCATGACCGCGGGCTCGATGAAGCGCCGGACGGCGGTGGCCAAGGTAACCGTGGGGCGGACCAGGGCCACATCGTAGATCTCATCCCAGTAGAACTTGCGAAATGACAGTTGATAGAGCCAGGGCAGATAGCGCGGCACCAACTCCCGCGATATCAGGCCTCGCCCGTAGACCGCCCAGACCAGGCCGATCCCGCCCACGCTGAGCAGGAATCCCGCCAGCAGCGCCAACGCCCCGGCGGTATCGCTGGCGGTCGCCGCGGGAACTCCCAGAACGGGCTTGAGGAAGGCTGAAAAGAGGGTGACCGGAGCGAAGCCGGCAAAGTCGATATTGAGGAAACCCACAACCGTCGCCAGCCCCGCCAGCACCAGCACCGGCAGCAGCATCAGCAGCGGAGCCTCGTGAGCGTGCTCAGCATGCTCGGAGCGGGGCTCGCCGCTAAAAGCGATCCACACGACTCGGAAGATGTAGAAGCTGGTGAGCACGTTGACCAAGACCCCGACCACCCAGAGCCAGGGCACCGCCGGCCCCAGCGCCAGCCCCGTTCCCAGCAACTCCTCCTTGCTGAAGAAGCCGGCGAAGATGGGGATGCCAGCCAGGGCCAGGGAGCCGACTGTGAAGGCCACGAAGGTGGCCTTCATACGTTTGGAGAGCCCGCCCATGACCCTGATGTCCTGGTCGTCGTGGAGGGCATGGATGACGTTGCCGGCGGCCAGGAAGAGCAGGGCCTTGAAGCAGGCGTGGGTGAAGAACTGGAACATCCCAGCCGAGTAGGCGCCCACACCCACGGCGAAGATCATCAGTCCGATCTGGCTCATCGTCGAGTAGGCGATCACCCGCTTGATGTCGTACTGGGTGCACCCGATGATGCCCGCCATCATGGCGGTGCCGATGCCGATGAACGCCACCATCCCCGCCGCCACCGGCGCTTGCTGGTAGATGGGATGGAACCGGGCCACCAGATAAACCCCTGCGGTGACCATGGTGGCGGCATGGATGAGCGCCGAAACCGGAGTCGGGCCCTCCATCGCGTCGGGTAGCCAGGTGTGCAGCGGCCACTGCGCCGATTTGGCCGCGGCCCCGAGGAAGAGCAGGATCCCAATCGCGGTCACCATGCCCCCGCCGAGCGGGCCCAGGCCATCATGGAAGTGGGCCCCGGGCCCCACATTGGCGAAGATGGTCTGCAGGTTCACCGTGTGCAGCAGCTGCCCATTGGCGCCCCGCAGGTTGAGGAAGATCAGGAACGCCCCCAGGTACAAGCCCACGTCGCCGATTACCTGGGTGACAAAGGCCTTGCGGCCCGCCACCACCGCCGAGCGGCGCTCATACCAGAAGGCAATCAAGGCGTAGGACGCGAATGCCACCATGGCCCAGCCGATGACCAGGAACACCAGCGTGTTGCTCATCACCAAAAGCAACATGCTGGTGATGAAGAGGTTCATGTAGGCGAAGAAGCGGTTGAAGCTGGGGTCCTCGGCCATGTAGCCGACGCTGTATACATGGATCAGGCCGCCGATCCCGGTGATCACCAGCATCATCAGGACCGAGAGCGGGTCGATCCGAATGCTGAAGTTGGCGTTGAATCCGGTCTGAGCCGCGACCCCACTGCCGGACGCCACCGAGGTGTTCAGCCAATGCCAGAAGACCACGGTAATTCCCCGTGAGGACGCCGGCTGCTGCAGCATCGCCACGAAGATGATCAGGGTCGCGACGAAGGCCCCCAGGACCACTCCCGGGCCCATCCAGGCCACCAGGCGGTGGGGCAGCCGACCGGCGCTGATGGCGCTGACGGCGAATCCCGCCGTGGGCAGGCCGAGGACGATCGCGCTCAGGACGAAGATGAGGGTGGGGTTCATGGCCGGGTCACTCGCTCATCTCGCTGAGCTCGTCCAGATTGAGCTTGTGCCCGCTCCGGTAGACGCCGGTGATCAGAGCCAGTCCCACCACCACCTCACTGGCCGCCACCGCGATCACGATCAGCGCGAAGACCTGGCCGGCCATGGTGTGGGTGTACCGGGCGTAGGTGATCAGGGCCAGATTGGCGGCGTTCAGCATGAGCTCGATCGACATGAACACCACCAGCGGGTTGCGCCGCACCAGTACCCCCACCGCGCCCACTGAGAACATCGCCGCAGAGAGGATCAGGAAACCGGGGAACAAGCCAGTCATGGGCTTACCCGCCGATGCTTTGAGAGGTAGACCGCGCCCACCGCCGCCACCAGCAGCAGCAACGAGGTGACCTCGAAGGGCAACAGATAGGTGGTGAAGAGCTGCTCGCCTAGAGTCTGGACCTGCCCGTGGGAGTCCACCAAGTTCGGTGAGAAAGGACCCAGAACGCCGTGGAAGTGACCGTTGCTGGTGACCGTGATCCCGTTCAATGCCAGCCGCCCGATCACGACCGTGAAAACCGCTGCCAACCCACCGCCAAAGAGCATCCGCAACTCCAATGGCCGGACCCGTTCCTCAGCGCCTGGGGAAAGCAGGGCGATGATAAACACGAACAGAACCATCACCGCTCCGGCGTACACGATGATCTGCACAGCCGCCACGAACTGGGCGTCCAGGAGGAGGAAGAGAACCGCCAGCGCCACCATGTTCAACACCAAGCTGAGCGCCGAGTAGAGGGTGCGCTGACTGAGCACCACGCCCACCGCGCCGAGGAATGCCAGCACGGCCGCGATCCCAAAGATCACCGTCATATGGGCGCTGCGCCTCCCCCGCTCTCACGGGACCCCGGGATCGGGGGCCGTAGGCCCGGAGCCGAGCCGGCCGGCCCTAGATGGCTCGAGCCCGCTCCCAAGGGACTGGACTGCGGCGCGGGCGCCCCACGGCCATCGGCCACCCCCTGTGCCATGGGGTGGAACCCGGGCCAAGCCTCCAGCAGGTCGTCCTTGGTCGCCACCAGGCGTTCCCGCTTGTAATCGGCCAGATCGAGCCGGGGGCCCAGCGTGATCGCCTCAGTAGGGCAGGCCTCGGCGCAGTAGCCGCAGTAGATGCAACGCATCAGGTTGATCTCATAGCGCACCGCATACCGCTCCCCCGGGGAGACCGGGTGCTGCGGGTCGTTCTCCGCCGCCTGGACGTAGATGCAGCCCACCGGGCAGGCACCGGCGCAGAGCTCACAGCCGATGCACTTCTCCAGGCCGTTGTCATAGCGATGCAGAATGTGACGGCCCCGGTGGCGCGGAGGCACCGGCCGTTGCTCCTCGGGGTACTGGATGGTGATGGGCTTGGTCATCATCTCCCGCAGGGTGATCCGCAGCCCCCCGATCATTTCACGAAACATGAACCATCACCTCGTGGGCCGCAACCAGTTGGCCATCAGTGCAGGGCCACGAACACGCTGGTGAGCAGGACGTTGGCCATGCCCAGAGGCAGCAGCACCTTCCAGCCAAATTGCATCAGGCGGTCGTAGCGCAGCCGGGGGAAGGTCCAGCGCACCCACATCATGACGAAGATGAGCAGGCCCACCTTGGCACCGAACCAAAGCGGCCCCAGCCAGTTCGGCAGGAAAAAGAAGGGGCCCATCCAGCCCCCCAGGAACATCACCGTGGCGATTGAGCAGACCGTGATCACGTTAACGAACTCGGCCATTTGCAAGAGGCCGAACCGCATCCCCGAGTATTCGGTGTGGTAGCCGGCCACCAGCTCCGACTCCGCCTCGGGCAGGTCGAACGGAAGCCGGTTGGTCTCGGCCAGGGCACCGGTGAAGTAGAGCAGGAACCCCATCGGCTGGAGGAACACGAACCAAAGCGAGTGCTGCTGATTCACCACGGTCTCCAAGTTCAGCGAGCCCGCCAGCAGGACCGGTCCGATCAGGGCAAAGCTGACCGCCATCTCGTAGCTGATCAACTGAGCCGCGCTCCGCAACCCGCCCAGCAACGAGTATTTCGAGTTGCTGGCCCACCCCGCCAGAAAGATCGAATACACCCCCAGCGAAGTGATCGCCAGGATGAAGAGCAGCCCCACATTGATGTTGGCGACGTCCCAGTGCAGTGGATAGCCCCCCGGGCAGCTGGCCGACAGCGGCCCCGCTCCGTGGGTGCCAGCGATGCAGATGGTCTGGTTCACCGGGATCACTGAGAAGGCAAAAAGTGCCGCGCAGGCGGCTAGCGCGGGTGCCAACAGGTACAGGAAGCGGTCTCTGCCCTCCGGGGCCACCTTCTCCTTGAAGAGCAGCTTGACGGCATCGGCGGCCGGCTGAATGAGCCCGAAAGGGCCCACCCGGTTGGGGCCGTAGCGCAGCTGGATTCGCGCCGAGACCTTGCGCTCGATCAAGGTCAGGTAGGCAAATCCGGTCAGCAGGACGATGATGACCAGCAGCCCCTTCACCACCGTCACCACCACCGCCAACAGCACGGAGGTGGCCGCCGGACTCAACTACTCGGCTCCCAATGAGCCCGCATCCCCGCCTGGCAGCCCCGGTAGGCGGGAACCGAAGCGGCCAGCAACTCGAACACCGGCCCGGCCAACGCCTGCACCCCTAGGTCGGCTCCCAACCCACTGGCCAGATCTCCCAGGATGCGCAGATCCGAGGGGAAGGTGAACTTGGGCTCGACGGCGCTCCGCACCCGTTGCACCCTACCTTCGGTGTTGGTTACGGTGCCGGCCTTCTCGGCGATCGTCCGGCCCGGCAACAAAACCGTGGCGGCGCGGCTGGCGACCCCCTGCCATGCGGTGACAACCACCGCCACTTCGACCTTGGCGAGAGCCTCCTGAAACAGCGCCTCAGCCTCGAAGTCAGCGCCGTCGCCAACCACGAGGAGCGCCTTGATCTGGCCAGCCGCAGCGGCCTCCAGAAGCTGTCGACCGAAGAGCCCTGGTTGCTCCAGGGACAGGTATCCCGGGCCTAAATTGGGGAGCAGGCCGAGGTCCTGGCAGCCGCGGCTGTTGACCGCCTCGGTGATGGTCAGAACTGCCGCCTCGCGGTCAGTTGAGCGGGCCTTGGCGAGCAGTCCCATCGCAGCCGCTCGGTCCGCCTGCGACGCCACGATGCCGATCCGCCCGGTTGCCGGTAATTGCTTCACCACCTGCCCCACCACGAACGTCTCCGGCACCCGCAGGACCTGGCGTCCCAGGTTGTGGGCCACCTTGTAGAGACGAAGCGTCAGGACTGGGCTGAGACGCTCGGGCTGGTCCCCGATCACCACCACCGCGTCGCACGCCTCCAACTCCGCAATCCCGAGCCGGAACTGCGCTGGAGAGATCCCCTCGAGGGCTTCGTAACGGTGGTCAAGATGAGGGGTGCCGATCACCTCCCGAGCCAGCCACTGGAGTACAAAGGCCTCCTCATTGGTCATCCGAGGAGAGCCCAGAACGCCGACTGAGGTGCCGCCGTAGTCAGCTCTGAGCCGCAGCAGCGCCCCGGCGGCACGAGCCACCGCGTCCTGGTACGAAACCGCCTGGCGAAGACCCCCCACCCGCGCTTCGGGGTTGATCACCCGATCGGGACGGTTCAGCTCCGGAAAGCTGTACCGCCCCTGGTCACAGAGCCAGCTGTCGTCCACCTCAGGGTTGTCGTTGCTGGCATAGCGCGCGATCTGGTCCTCCCGAGCATCGACGAAGATGTTGCACCCGTAACTGCAGTGAGAGCAGACGCTGGCGGTGCGACGGAGGTCCCAGGGCCGCGCGCGAAATCGATATTGAACGTGGGTCAGGGCGCCGACCGGGCAGATCTCCGGCAGGTTCCCTTGGAACTGACTCTGGAGGGGCTTGCGCTCAAAGGTGTCCACCACGGTGTGGACGCCCCGCTCCTGAAGCACGATCTCGCGCTCGCCGGTGATCTCCTCGTAGTAGCGCACACAGCGCCAGCAGAGGATGCAGCGCTCCTGGTCCAGCATGATCTTGTCCGACAGCCTGACCGCCTTGTCGAAATGGACCTTCTCCGTGATGCTGGAGCGAGCTCGCCCCGGACCGTAGCGCTGGGTGAAATCCTGAAGATCGCATTCGCCGCCGCGGTCACAGACCGGGCAGTCCAGGGGATGATTCAGCAGCAGGAACTCGAGGTTGCCATCTCGGAACTTGCGAACCTGCTCGGTCTGGGTACGGACCACCATCCCCGGAGCCACCCTGGTGGCGCAGGCTGGCTGGAGCTTGGGCAGCCCTTCCACCTCCACCAGGCACATCCGACAGACCGCCACCGGCTCCAGCTTCTTGTGGGCGCAGTAGACAGGCACGAAGATCCCGGCCTTTTCACAGGCGTCCCAGACCAGCGTCCCGGGCGGCACCTCGACTGGGCGCCCATCAACTGAGACGTTGACCAACTCAGCTACGGTGGATGCCTCAGCCACCTATGCCGCCACCTCGGCTCCGGCGCGCACTGGGCAGCGGCCCGCCCCACAGTGGCTCTCGAACTCCTCCGGGAACATTCGCAGGGCGGACATCACAAACCAGGTTGCGGTATCCCCGAGCGGGCAGAAGCAGCGGCCATCCATGTTGGCGCAGATGTCGGAGAGCTCGGCCAGCTCGGCGCGGCTGGCCAGACCCGCCTCGAGTCGGTGCATAAGTTCGCTCTCGAAGTAGGTGCCCTCGCGGCACGGTACGCACTTGCCGCACGATTCGTGACGATAGAAGTCGACGAGGCGGCTGGCCACGCCGACCAGGCAGGTGGAGTCATCCATCACCACCAGGGCGCCGGCCCCCAGCGAGGATCCGGCCTCTGCCACCGCCTTGAAGTCAAGCGGGACATCGAGATGCTGGGGGCCCAGGACTTGCATCGAACCGCCCCCAGGCTGCATCGCCTTGAACTGACGCCCCCGCCAGACGCCGCCCGCCAACTCAAGGAGATCCCTGAAGGTGGTCTTTCCCATCGGCACTTCAAAGGTGCCCGGGCGCTCGACGTGTCCACTGACGCAAAAGAGCCTGGTCCCTGGGCTCGCCTCGGTGCCCAAAGCCGCGTACTTCGCCCCGCCCTCGGTAACGATGTAGGGCAGGTTGGACAGCGTCTCGACGTTGTTGACCACCGTCGGTTGGCCATATAGTCCCTTGACAGCAGGAAATGGCGGCTTGAGCCGGGGCTGCCCGCGGCGCCCCTCCAAGGATTCGAGCAGCGCCGTCTCTTCACCGCAGATGTAGGCACCCGCTCCCCCATGGACGATCAGCTCACAGTCCCACTTGGTGCCAAGGACGCCTCGCCCGGCATAGCCGGCCTGGTAAGCCTCCTTGGCAGCGCGCTCGAGCAGTTCCCGCTGGGCGCGATACTCTCCCCGGATGTATATGAAGGCGTGAGTCACCTGGAGCGCATAGGCGGCGATGAGGACACCCTCGAGCAGCTGGTGGGGAAATTCCTCCATCAGCACCCGATCTTTAAAGCAGCCCGGTTCGGACTCGTCGGCGTTCACGCACAGGTAGCGGGGGAAGACGTCCTTGGGTAAAAAGCTCCACTTGGTCCCGGTTGGGAAGGCCGCCCCGCCCCGCCCCCGCAATCCAGACGCCTTGACCTCGGCGACAATAGCCTCCGGGCCCATCTGGATCGCCTGGCGCAGCCCCTGGTAGCCACCGACCTTCTCGTACCCGGCCAGGGTGGTCAGGCCCGGGGCTCCGAGGTGGCGGGTGAGGACCTTCTCGTCGTCCATCACTCAACCCCCCGCGGCTCTTGCTTGCGGATCTTGGTGAGCACCTCTTCCGCACGTTCAGGGGTCAGGTTCTCATAGCTGAAACGGTCCACCTGCATCATGGGAGCGCCCCCGCAGGCGCCCAGGCACTCGACGGTTCCCTCCAGAGTGAACATCCCGTCAGTCGTGGACCCGCCATCCTCGACCCCCAGCCAGTTCTCCAGATGACGGAGTAACTCATCAGACCCCCGTAGGCCACATGAGACATTCCGGCAGACCTGGATCTGATGCCGCCCCGGCTGATGGTTGAAGTACATCGAATAGAAGCTTGAGACCGCTTCCACATCTCCCGGCAGCAAGCCGAGCTCGGTGGCCACCACCTCGAGCGACCAGGCCGGCAAGTAGGTCAGCTCGTCCTGGATCGCCCAGAGCGCAGGCAGCACCGCCGACCGTGGCGACGGGTACAAAGCCCGCATGGCGTGGATCCGAGCCAGCGTGGCCTGGCTCAAGGGATCTGCATGGTCCGCTTCCACCACCTGGGGGTCAGCCACAACCAACGCCCCCCCACTGGTGCCCCAGCTGAGATAGGCCCACTCCCCCCAGAACGCGGCCGGCGCGCAACTCCATGCCCCTGCTCATTCCCCCCCACTTTACCAACCCACAGCCCCCAGCCGGAGTGCTTCGAGCCGCCCCTCCGTTCGTCCTCAGGGTGGGGCCGGGCCGAGGGGCCGAGGCGCGAGGGGCCCGGCCGTCCCCAGATCCGATGTCGAGCCGGCATCGGATCCGCTGGCCGGCACCCTGTTCTGGCTGGGCTGGCTCGACCTCCAACTACTCGGGTCCGACTGCAAGGCTCCCGATCGGTGCAGGCAAGCTGGGCCCGTCCACCAGCCCGAAGTGTGCTCCAGGCGATCCGGCTGGCCACCCTCGGCGACTGGCCGGCTGGGACGCTAATCTTGGCCAGCAAGATGATCGAGCCCAGAGAGTCGGATCCACCCGCTGGCGGCCCGGTTATCCAGTCCATTGCACCTGGGCCAGTGGCAAATAGACCCGGATCGGGAGCCCCAGGCGCCACCATACCCACCGCTTGCCTCCCTGCAAATGAGATCGGCCAAGAGATTGCGTCAACTTTCTGCTCCCTATCGGTCGCTGGCCAGGCTAGACCCGCTCGCGCCATGGCCACCGCGCCCGACCGATCTCGCTGGGCTCCGCCCGCGGCTGGCCAAGTCCCGCCGCGGCGGCGTCCGCCCGGCCCCGCAAGCGCCATACCCAAGCCTCCCGACCATCGCTCCAGGCCAGGTGGGCTCGGCGACAGACCGACCTGGGTTGAGTCTGCCGACGCTAGGAACACTTGTCGGGTGGGGCACGACCGCAAGCCCCCCCGCGGGCCCACCGCAGCCTCCTGTGACCGGTAGGCCCCGGCCGCCTTCGCGAGGAGCGGCCGCCGACCGTCGCCAGAAGCCTCCAGTGGGACGCCGATCGCTGCGGACGTTCGCTCAAAGTCCGCTGGTCCGGCACAACCTGCTCTACCTCATAGGAATCGGAGGCTCCGGCGCTGGGGTGCTGGTGGCCCAGGCCTATGGCGCGCACCACCTGACCGCAGCCGCCAACGGGGCGTCCACGTCGGTGATCGCCGTCCTCAATCTGCTGTACACCATGTCGTACGTGGTCGCCGCGGGAGCGGCCCGCGAGGTGGCCGCCGCAGTCGCCCAGGGCATGCCCGCCGCCGCCCAGTGGCCGTCGCTACGGAAAAGTGGGTGGAGGATCGGGCTCGCACTCGGAGCAGCGATGGTTCCCATCGATATTTTGCTGGCGCTGCTGCTACGACTACCAGATCCCTGGATCCTGGCAGTCGCCGTAGTGGCTGGCCCGGTCGCGGCCTTGGGTGGCTCGCAACGAGGCTACCTTCAGGGGGCGCGCGACTTTCGCCGCCTAGCTTTCAACTTCCTCCTCTATGGGGGCACCATGGTGGTGTTGGCCGTGGTGCTGCTCCGGCTGGGGCTCGGTGCCACGGCCGTGCCCCTGGCGTCGGTCGCGGGAGCTCTGGGGTCGGCCTTTTATCCCAGACATGGCCCAGTGCAAAGTTCGGGCCGCCGGGCCCACCCGGGAGCACTCATCGATTCCAGTGTGGTGGCGGGTGCGGCCACGGCGCCAATCTTCAACAACTTCGATGTGGTCGCCGCCCGCCACGTGCTCAGCCCCTATGGCGCGGGGCTCTATTCCGGGCTCTCGGTGATGGGGAAGATCCTCTTCTTTGGCACCAGCAGCCTCAGCGCTGTGATGTATCCCCGCGTGGCCGCCGCCCCCACGGCCAGACTCCGTCGCCGACTCCTGCTCCAGACCCTGGCGGCCCTGGCTGTCATCGACGGGCTGGTGCTGGCAACGTATGCCCTTTTCTCGCGTCCACTGCTGGGAATAGTTCTCGGGCGCCAGTATGAGAGCGACTCATCCCTACTGCTGCTGTTCAGTGCCGGAGTGGCGGGCCTGACTTTGGTGAACCTGCTGGTTTACTTCAGCCTGGGAGCCCGAGAGAAAGGGTTCGCGGTGGTGCCCGCGATCGGAGTCCCCGTGTTGATCGGTTGGCTCTTCACCTCACCGCCCCAAGTCAACGGCTTCGTGCCTCGGATCGCCTCGGCCCTGCTGGTCCTGGCCGCACTCGAGGCGCTGATCGTCATTCCCAGAGCCCTTCGGGCCAAGCCCACTCCAGGGACCGATCGGGGCTGAATTCGCTCATCTCGAAGCACGCGACCCATGCCGAGCCCGCCAGCAGCTACCGGTCGATATCGCCGAGGATGATGTCGATGCTGCCGATCACCGCCACCACGTCTGACACCATCTCATCCTTGACCATCTCGGAGAGCGCTGACAGGTTGCTGAACGACGGCCCCCGCACCTTGCAGCGGTAGGGCCGGTTGCCGCCGTCGCTGACGATGAAGAAGCCCAGCTCGCCGCGGGCACTTTCCACTGCCGAGTAGCAGCTGCCGGGAAGCGGACGGAAACCCTCAGTGCTGATCTTGAAGTGGTGGATCAGGGACTCCATCGAGTTGTCGAGCTCCGCCCGAGGAGGCAGCATCACCTTGCGATCAGCTGTATTGACCGGCCCCCCGGGCAGGCCGGCGATGGCCTGATCGATGATCCGACAGGCCTCCCGCATCTCTCTGACCCGGACCAGATAACGGTCGTACACATCGCCACGGATCCCGATCGGGACATCGAACTGGAAGTGGTCATAGCTGGAATAGGGTTGCGCCTTGCGCACGTCGTAAGGCACACCGGAGCCACGCAGGGTCGCCCCGGAGCACCCGTACCCGATCGCCGTGGCGGCGTCCATCACCCCCAGCCCGATGGTTCGCTGGCGCCAGATCGGATTGGAGGTGAGCAGGCCCTCATACTCATCAACCCGCTGCGGGAAGGCCGCGGTGAACGCCTTGACCATGGAGACGAATTCGGACGGCACGTCCGCCATCAGACCACCAACCCGGATGAAGCTGGTCATCATACGAACCCCAGAGATCCACTCCATGATGTCGAGGATCTGGTCGCGCTCCCGGTAGCAGTACATGAAGGCAGTGGTGGCGCCCAGGTCCATGGCGTGAGTACCCAGCCAAATCAGGTGACTTGCGATCCGCGAAAGTTCCGCCACGATGACCCGGATGTACTGGCCGCGGAGCGGGATCTCGATTCCCATCAGCTTCTCGACCGCCAGCGCAAACCCGAAGTTGTTGATCGGAGGGGCCAGATAGTCCATCCGATCGGTGAGCGGAATGCACTGCTGGTAGGTGTGGGACTCGAAGCTCTTCTCGAACCCGGTATGGAGGTAACCGATATCGGGGCGGCACGCCCGCACCCGCTCGCCGTCGAGACTGAGCACCAGTCGCAGCACGCCGTGGGTGGCGGGGTGCTGCGGACCCATGTTGAGTTCCATGAGCTCCTCAGCGGGTTCGATCTTGTCGAGGAACTCACCCTGGCCGCCGGGATGGATCTTGGGCACGCCCTCCTGCACCGGGACGGTGTCAGTGGGGGTCCCATCGCCCCGGATTGGGGGCAGAATCGCCATCAGGCTCGTTCCACCGAGCCGCGCACCGCTCCCGGCAGATACTCGGGCCGATCCTGCGGTGACAGCGCCCATTCCAGGTTGTGGGTGAACGCCACCGGCTCGCCGAAGGAGACATAGTCCTTCCGCAGGGGATGCCCCTCCCAGTCGTCGGGCAGTAGGATCCGGGTGAGATTGGGGTGGTCGATGATAGTCAAGCCGAAGAGGTCGTAGCACTCCCGTTCATGCCACTCCAAGCCGGGATAGAGCGTGGCCAGAGATGGAACGGGGGTATTCTCCCCCGCCCTGACGCATAGCCTGGCCAGGTCGTTGTGCACCAACGAGCGAAGCAGGTAGATCACGTCAAAGCGCGGATCGCGCTCGGGCCAGTCCACGCAGGTCATGGTTACCGGCATTTCATAGGCCGTGGCCGGGTCGTCTCGAAGGGCAGTGGCCACCTCCAGCAGGCGCCCGATCGGGATGGTTAGAGTGGCCTGGGCCCGATCCCAACTCACCTCGAACTCGTCCGGGCCAAGAGTCCTGCTGACCAGGCCCAAGGCCAACTCACCCTGGCCCAGCGCCGCTCCCCCGGGCCCGACCTCCGTATCCCCCAAGTCGCTACTCCCTAATCCCATGGACCGGCGTGGCCGCTATCTTCTTCTGCAGCTTGATCACGGCGTCCAGCAGGCCCTCGGGACGAGGCGGGCAGCCGGGTATGTAAACGTCGACCGGAACCACCTTGTCAACGCCTTGGATGATCGCGTAGTTGTTGAAGATCCCCCCGCAGGAGGCGCAAGCCCCCATCGAGATCACCCACTTTGGGTCAGGCATCTGATCGTAGATCTGGCGCAGGACCGGCCCCATCTTCTGAGACACCCGGCCGGCCACGATCATGAGGTCAGACTGCCGGGGCGAGGCGCGAAAAACCTCGGCCCCAAAACGGGCCAGGTCAAACCGGGCGTTGCTGGCAGCCATCATCTCGATGGCGCAGCACGCCAGCCCGAAGGTGGCTGGCCAGAGCGACGAGTACCGGCCCCAGGCGATCACCTTGCCCACCGTGGTGGCGAAGATTCCCTCCTGGGCGGCGGCATCAGCCAGATCCCTCTCGGCCGGAATCACTCCAGGGAACGCCGGAGATTCCACCCGGCCCGCCCGCACTAGTCCGGGGATCAGCAGCGCCTCGTCCCTGGGGCTCAGTCCCACTCGAGGGCTCCCTTGCGCCAGACGTACAGCAGCGCGACCGCCAGCAGGGCGATGAATATGGTCATCTCGACCAAGCCGAAGACGTGCAGGGTGCTGCGCACCAGCACCGCCCACGGGTAGAGGAAGATCGCCTCCACGTCGAAGACGATGAAGAGCATCGCGGTCAGATAGAAAGTGACCGAGAACCTCCGCCTGGCAGTCTCCGCCGGGACGATTCCACATTCATACGGGAGCCCCTTGGCGGTGCTGGGATGACGCGGGCCCAGCAGAGGGATCCCGAACGTCAGCCCCACCCCCATGGCGACGACCATGAGCAGGAACACCAGCAACGGGAGGTACTCGAACAGCATCCAGACCCCAGTCTACCAACGGAGCAACGCCTGGAGGCGCCAGCCCCGGCCCGACCTCTGAGAGCCGCGCTCCCTCAACTCATCTGGTAAGGCGGCCGCGACTCGCAGCTCAAGGCGGATCAGATCCGGGTGTCAGTTGGAAGGTCACCCCGCAGCTGGCCTCCGCATCTCGCCACAGGGCAACTCCGATCTCCTTGGCTCGGGCCCTCCTGGGGACCTTCGAAGGCCGGGGGTGCCCACGTGTCCCGAGCATTCCGCCAGGGCCATACATCGCCCCGCCCAGGACATTCGAGCCAGCGGCGGCGAGAAGGATTGGCTCAGCCCCCATCGCGGCTCCCTGGGTCAGCCACGAACTGGGGTTCAGCCGAGACGCCCCTTGCCATAGGCCCCTCCCCCCACCGGAGGGTGCGGCCCTAACGTAGCCTGGGTGGGCGGCCATGCTTATAAGAGGAAGCCCCATCTCCTCGGACCGCCGGCTCAGCTCCAGACTGAAGATGAGATTGGCCAGCTTGCTGGCGGCATAGGCTCTCATGGGGCGGTAATTGCCTTCCCTCTCGGCGACTCCCATCCCGAGCCGCCCCCACCTCGCGACCAGACTCGTCACGGTCACTACCCTCGGGCTCCGGGCCGCCAGAAGAAATGGCATTAGCCTGGCGGTGAGGGCGAAGTGACCCAGGTGGTTGACGCCCCAGTGCAGTTCGAATCCGTCCGCAGTCGTACCCTCTGGGGCCAGGATCACGGCGGCGTTGTTGACCAAGCCGTCGAGCCGATTGTGACGCTGCCCGTACGTGTTGGCGAATTGCTCGATAGATTCCAGGCTCGCCAGGTCGAGCTCGGCTAGCTCCAGCGCTGCTCCCGGGACCGCTTCCTTTATGGCCGCGACCGCAGCCACGCCCCGAGTGTGGTCCCGCACCGCCAGGGTAACCGCCGCGTGGTGGCGCGCAAGTACCGTCGCCACCTCCAAACCGAGTCCACGGTTCGCCCCCGTCACCACGCAGGAGCGACCCCTAAGGTCAGGGATCGAGTCGGCAGTCCAGTGGGCGTTCGGCTCAGAACCGCTGGCGTTGGTCAGGGAGGCCTCCGAAAGGCGCGAAAGGCGCCAACTCTCCTCGTAACTTTACTGTTACCTGACCATTTGCGTCCCAGCGTCCAGTCCCCTCCCCAATTTCGAGCAATCGAACCGCCTTGACCAGGTACCCGTCGGGCCAGCCTGGTCGGTGGTGCGCAATTCCCAGATCGGCCGTTGACACGACGATTGGAGAATGCAGCAGCCTCCTGATCCAGCCTCCGGCGCTCCACTTCGGGGCCACACCTGTAAACTCCGTTCGGAAGACCGTCAGCATGACCCGGGCCGACGATCTCGGCGGGAGTAGCTCAGTTGGTAGAGCGCTAGCCTTCCAAGCTGGATGTCGCGAGTTCGAGTCTCGTCTCCCGCTCCATTGGCCAACTCGGTATCTGAGCAGCCGCCGGATCCAGGGCTTCCCCGTCCGTTCGGCGCCGGCCGACGCGGTCATCGGGCAACCGAG
>DATKSV010000062.1:0-5071 GCA_035531535.1 Candidatus Nanopelagicaceae bacterium
CGGATGGCCCAAACACAATCGCCGAGGGGACCGAGTGAGCGGTCCCGAAGGGAATCCTTCTGCGTCAGTCCAAGGGTCGTCCCTATACCATTCGGGTTGGTTGAAAACCCGAGCAGACGAGCCGGTCGTCCGGGTCCTTAGGAGGGCGAGTGAGCCAAGCGAGTGAACTGGTCAACCGACAGATAGCCGCCTTCAATCATCGCGATCTCGACGCGTTCGTCGCTTGCTACTTTGCCAATGCCCGGATTACTCAGGCGGACAGTAGCCTGCTGGCAGCTGGACACCCCGAGATTCGGACTGTCTACGGCGAACTATTCCGGCAAAGCCCTGCATTGAATGCTGAGATCCGTGCTCGGATCGAAGTGGGCTCGTTTGTCATCGACGAGGAATTACTCACCGGGTTCGTCATGGTGGGCATGCCCACCCAGCTACATGTGGCCGCGGCCTACCGAGTCGCTGACGGACTGATTCAAGGCGTCCAGCTCTTCGGCTGAGGGAGCGGTCCCCAAGGAAATCCTTTCGGAGGATGTGGGACCCATCTCATCGCTGAGGATGATGGCTGCCTCCGGGGCGGCTGGGGCATCCTCAGCGATCAGCAGCGCCAGCTCAGAGCCCGCCTAACAGGCCCCGCAGCGCGGCCGTGTACGCCTCGAGCGCCGCCCGGCCCCGCCCGGTGAGGCCGATCGAGGTGCGTGACGCCGTCCCGTTGCCGGTCTTCTCAGTGGTCAGGTAGCCGGCGTCCTCGAGCTTTCGTAGGTGCGTGATCAGGTTGCCGGGTGTCAGCTGGAGGATGTCCTGCAGCCGGGTGAACGAGAGCGCGTCGCCCTCGGGCAGCGCGGCCAGCGTCGCGACGATCCGCAGGCGTGCCGGCGCGTGGATCAGCGGGTCCAGCGCTTCCTCCGTCATACATTGCCGACTGCGCGGCGTTGCCAGGCGGTGGCAGCCGCGTAGCCGACCACCCCGACGAACAGGCCGATCCCGGCGACTAGCCACGCACCGATCGGCCCCACGAACGCGGCGGCGACGCCGCCGGTGACGACCGCCAGCGCGGCGCCGAACTGCGGCCAATCGGCCTTGCTGGCCGCGATGCCCGCGACAGTTGTGCCGACGATGATCAGCGGCGCCGCCGCCGGGATCACCCCATAGACGATCGCATCGCTCGCGCCGTAGTACTTGAGCGCGCCCTGAAGGACGGGGCTGCCGAGGTAGGACAGGAGGATCGCAACCCCTTCGACCGTGCGCTGCCTCGCGACGGGTCCGCTGACGCCGCCGGTTGCGCGCCGGTAGACCTTCATAGACACCGTGATCGCGACGGCGACCGTCGCGTACACTAGCCCGATCACGCCGAGGCTCGGTCCGGTGTAGGGGTGCTGCTCGCGCACCGAGAGCCACAGGGCGCCGTAAGCGACTAGGATTACCCCTCCCATTAGCGCCGTCAGCAGCGGCGGGGACAAATTGAATTGACGCCGCGCCTCGCGGCTGGTCTGCTCCAGCAGCCGCGCTGCCTCGCGCGGATTGAGCGCACCGCCGTTGTCGGCATCTGCGGCCTGCTCCAGATCATGGGTTCCGTTCATGCTTGCGGCCTCCTCGGGTGACTTTGCACCACAAAGCTACCGTACTTTGCCACGCAAAGTCAAGCCCTCCGCGCCCCGAACCCGCCGGCGACCGGGGGCTGTCTCACGAATGACCTGACTGTTGGACCGCACGGAACGACGACTGCAAGCCCTTTGTCCGGGCCAAGACCGAGGACGAGATCCTGCCTCGCTACACCGTCAGGCGAGACGCCGGGGTAGCGGTGGCGGGGTCGATGAGCATTCGTGTGTGTCAACGGTCACGTAAAAGTCCTGGTAGGCGGTCACTAAATCTCCCGGCCCGCGGACAGTAGAAATCCCGCTGGGCGGACGCCAGAAATCCTGGTGTAGAGACGGAGCGGACGGATTAGGCCAAGGGCAGCACCCCCGTGCCCGCGGTGGCTTCAGCGAGGCGGTGTGAACTGCCCTCGGTCAGGACTACATGGGCGTGGTGGAGCAGCCGGTCCACGGTGGCCGTGGCCAGGGACCACCTCGGAGGCTCGCTGACCCTCTATGCCTGGGGAGGTAGCCCCAGCCCTAACGACCCCAACATCGTGGCCCCAGTCGTCGCTCCCCCTTCGGGCCGCCAAGCAGCCTGCACTGCGGGGCCGGGCCAGACCCTCTACCTTTGCCTCCTACGGTGGGCGCCTGGAACTCGGCAGCACAGCGCTCAGGCCCGGATACTTCCCAAGCATTTGAAGCTATGCGCTGTGCTGCTGAGTTTGCAGCGTAGTCTAAAACCTGTCCAACTATGTGGCCGTCGCGGGGGTGCGATGGTGGCCCGATGGTGGTCGGCGAATGATCCGGCGCGCCCTCGGCTGGCTCAGCCGGCGGGACCGCCTGGGTCGGCTCGACTTTGGCGGACTGCGGCTGGGGTGAGGCGACCCTGGCCCAGGACAGCTCGCTCGACCTCCAGGGGGCGGTGAACTACCCGCAATGGAACGCCTACTACCACCGGAGCTCGGGCTGGTGGCTGACCGCCGGCCGCCAGCTCCAGGGGCTCTGCGGTGCTGCCCCCGAGCCGAAGGCCGCAGCCTGCTTCACCACCATTGGGCACTTTGAGACCGCCTATGTGAACCATGCCAACGCGGCCCAGAACGGGGCGGCCAATGGGGTGCCCGACAATACCGCTTCCGATCAGGCATGGAACCAACAGTGGATGAGCAACTACACCCGGCTGGAGCGGAGCTTCAAGGCAACAGGATGTGGAAGGTGAGGGAGTGGCGATGAGCGACCAGATGAGCGGACGGTGGGGAGACCGGCACCCAGGAGCGGGTGGTGCGGGAGTGGCGATGACTTTGGGCACCTGGGGTCGATCCCGTGATCGCGTTCCTGGCCGTGGTGGTGGCCATCAATGGGTACGTCGTCGGGGCACGGTCACGTAGGCGCGGCCAGGATGGCCGCGGCAGTCGGAAGCGCGAGACCTACCGCCTCGCCCCGTGGCCCCTGCCGGCGACCCCTCGGCCGGGACCGCTGGGGGCCGACACCGAGCGGCGCTGGACCAGGCTCATGCGTGCCCTTGGCGAGATCGCCGCACTCCTGACGGGCGTTGGCATCGGGGTGGTGATTCTCGCTCTGGTCGTGCTGTTTGTGATTGGCCATTGAGGCCCTGGCGACTGTTTGGGGCATCACTGTTGGAGGCCAGCCACGGAGGTAGTCACCGTCACCAGCCTGCGGTGCCGGGAGCCCGGAACTGCGCCTCAAGCGAGTTCGTAAACCGCGGGCCGGGAGTTCGAATCTCCCCGTCGGGTCCGCTTTTGAGATCAGTACTTCTCACACTTGGCCCTTATCACCGCTTGGGCGGCAGCTTCGCCAAGGCTCTGTAGAGCCAGATCCAGCGACGGCACCGATAGCAGGTCCCGGGCAGCACCGCAGCGCTTCGAACGCTGGACAGGGCCGGGCGGGACTTGGTCCACAGCGCTTTGTCCTCCTCGGTTGAAGTCCGCAGATCAGGCCCGGATTCCGTCGGGGTCCTTAGCGCCCAGGCCGAGTGATACACGGTTGATGCATCGGGGAAGTGCGCGTCGAGCTGCTCGGCGTCTGGCTCGGGTGGCGCTGTAGCTGCGAGGGGGGCCTGCCCCGTTCGAAAGGACATCATCCTCAGGGGGTAGAGGTGCCGAGCCTGCCAGGACTACGACTCGCCCTTCAGTTAGTGGACGAGCACGACTACTAACGCCAGCCCGACCAGGATTGCAACCACGATCGGCGGGGGCGATGCCCAGGCGCAGCGCAGCCTCGAGGCGCCGCACCCGCGGTCGTCCGCCGCCCGAGTGACAGCGCGATAGTCCTCGAATACCACCTGGTCTGTCGAGTACTGGAAGTGCAGGGCGATCAGCCAACTCTGCCAGGCCTGGGTCCACGGACGCACCCCGGCTGGCGGGAGCTGGCCCACGCGCAGCAGGAACTTGGTCAGGCGATGGGTGGGCACCCAACCGGTCGGTCTTGGCGTCAGCGCGGGCGCGCACCAGGTTGCAGAGACCCTCATGCTCAGGATCGGGGACCCAGACGGGAGCGAGGTCGCCAGACCGCAGGAGGCGCGCTAGCTTCTCACTGTCGCGACGGTCCGTCTTGATCCGGTCGCCCGGCCGGATGGGAATCAGCGGTGGCGCCCATAGCCCGCAGGCAGCTCTTCAGCAGGTGCTCGGGCGGGATCGAGGGCCGGCCGATCTCCGCGTACATGCGCTCGAAGGTCGGCCCCAAATCCACCAACACCGCCTCCACCAGCGGTCGGATCCGGCGAATCTGGTGGTTGGCGGGGAGCAGCTGCTCGGGGTCGATCACCCTCCAGCATGGTGACCTGGCGAGAGGTGGTGCCACGCATTCAGGACTCTCCCGAGATGACTCCGCCCCGCTGACTTCCCTGCCGCAGCTTACCTCACCACCTGCCTCATCGGCCTTCGATTTTCAACACCCGCCTAGGCTTCCAGCCAGTTCGTCGACTCAGCTGTTGCATCGACCGGTTGAAACCAGCCCCTGCTAGGATCTGCCTTCGCCACCATGCTGATCGACTCCCACGCTTCGCCGAGGTGGTCCGCCGCGAAGCGGCTTCTCTTCCGCTACCTCTGAGCTGCGGCGGCCCCGACAGAGCGCTCTGCCCATGGTCCTCAGCACGGCTGCCACCATCCTGAGTGCGAGGAGGAGGACCAGGAGGTAGACCAGAGCGGTGATATCGGGGGTGGTGGGCATGTTCGGCATCGGCATCGGAACTGGCTCAGGTCCCTTCCCCGCCTAAGCCGGTCCGGGGGCTAGCCCCGGGGGAGGACGCCACGGCGACATCGTCTCCCCTCAACCATTCAGTGGGCGCGCCGGGAGAGAGCGGCGCCAGCGTGCGGTTGGACTCGACGGCTACGGCAATGCGCCGGCTGCGCAGCGCAAAGGGGATGCAGACCACCACGAACGCGGCACCGGGGATGGCGAGCACGATTCCCGGTGTCACCAAGGCGACCAACGCCCCCCAGCCGATGCTGGCAAGACCCATGGCCCCGGTGGTGAGTGAGAGC
>DATKSV010000063.1:0-42084 GCA_035531535.1 Candidatus Nanopelagicaceae bacterium
GCTCAATTGCTCCAGAGTTCGGAAAGTCCCGCTCTGTCCGAACCGGGAACGGCCCAATACGACTCCGGCCACGAACGCTCCGAGGGCACCTTCGACACCGACTGCCTGGATCAGGGCGGCCGCTGCCAGCGCGATCACCAAACACAGCGCCAGGGATGCCTGCGGGGCCGTGCCGTGTTTGGTCCCGACCCGCCGTCTGGCCGAGCGCAACAGGCGGTCGACCAGGCGCTGGCCGAAGACGGCCAGTAGGGCACCCAAGAGGACTAGGCCGACCAGGACGCGGGGCAGCTGGGAGGCGGCGTCCCCCCCGACCAGACCGGTGGCGATGGCTAGCAGGATGAAGCCCACCGAGTCATTCAGGGTGCCAGCCGCGAGGGCGATCTGGCCGAAATCCCGTCGCACCAGTCCCAGCTCGCTCACGATCTTGGCCAGGACCGGCAAGCTCGAGGCGCCCATGGCAATGGCGATGAACAGAGCGAAAGCCACCTGCCCACCGGCTGGCCCGCGCAGGGACCCGGGGACCAGCAGCCCGACCACGAACCCAGCTGCCAAAGGGAGCAGCAGACTGGCGGCTGACACCGCCGCGGCCGGGCGGCCGAGCTGGCGGAGAAGGTCCAGGTCGGTATCGAAGCCGACGGTGAGCAGGAGCAGGGCCAGGCTGATAGTGGTCACCGAGAGCAGGAGAGCGGACTGGACTGGCTGCCCCGAGGGGAGGAACCAATCGAAGCCGGCCGGCCATAGCGCTCCGAAGACGCTCGGCCCCAGAAGCACCCCGGCTGCGAGCTCCCCGATCACCCGCGGCTGCCGCAGCCGGAGCGCCAGCGCGCCCAGCAGCCTGGCGGTTAGGAGGAGAACGGCCAGCTGGACCCAGAAGATCGACTGCTCCCGAGCGCTGAGGGGGAGCAGCCGGACTGGATCGAGGGCAGTCAACAGCGGCGGAAGTGCGATGTGAGTGGGAAGCGTGAGAACGTCTCCGTCGTGGCCAACTGGGCGTGCCGACGCCCAGAGCTTAACCGCGAGGCGGCTTTGGGCCGCCTTCCCAACCGGCTCAGGCGCTCAGAACTGGTGCTGGCCGGGTTCACAGTGGGGGGAAGTCGCAGACGCTCCCGCCCCGGCCGGGTCCGATCGCTCGTCATCGGACGACCACTTTTAGCTGAAGTAGAATCTTCTTGGTGCCGGTGGTCCCCCTGGATTCACCTCAGGCTCAGTTCGCCCTGCTGGAGGCGGGCGCCCCAGTCCGCACACTGCCGGAGGAGACGGAGGAGATGAAGGAACCAGATTCTGGCGTGGTTTCTGAGGCCGGAGAGCCCGGTGCGGAGGCCATAGCGAGGCATCGTCTTACCGCCAAGCAGTGGACCCGCTTCGAGGCCCACGCCGCCGAGATCTTCACCGCCCTGGGTATGGACCTGTCCACGCCCTCCACCCAGGACACTCCCCGGCGATTCATTCGGGCGATGTATGACTCCACCAGGGGCTATGAGGGCGATAGCAAGGTGCTGACCGTCTTCCCGACGGAGTGTCGTGGCGGAGCTGACTGCAAGATCAGCCAGATCATCGAAGGGCCGATTCCATTCTTCGCCCTCTGCGAGCACCACGTACTGCCATTTCACGGCATGGCCCACATTGCCTACATTGCTCATGAACACATCGTGGGCCTCTCGAAGCTGACCCGCCTCGTGCATATGTACGCGCGGCGATTTACCGTGCAGGAACGAATCGGCCAGGAGATGGCCGACTGGATGGTGGAGCACTTGGAGCCTCACGGAGTCGCGGTCCATCTCGAGGCGGCGCATCTCTGCACTCAGATGCGTGGGGTCCATGAGGAGCGCTCACGAACCGTGGTCTCGTCCTGGCGGGGTGCCTACGAGACCGATCCGGCGCTCCGCCAGGAGTTTCTGAGCAGGGTTTCGGGGCAGCGCTAGGGTGGCTGGCCTGATCGTCGTCTGCGGTGCTGCCGGAGCGCTCGGGCAGGCAGTGGTCGCGGAATTTGCCCGCCTCCGACTCGATGTGGTGGCGGTGGTCCGCCACCAGCCCGATCCGAACCTGGTCCCGGATCCGAGCACCACGCGCCATCCTCTGCACCGATTGGGCGCCGATTTGAGCGACCCCACGGACGTCGACCGGCTCTGGGCCGAGATCGACGAGTTGGGCCAGGTGGCTGCACTGGTAAATCTGGTGGGCGGTTTTGCGGCAGGCGCGGTCACGGCCACCGATGTGGTGACTTATCGCTCCCTCATCGAGCTCAACCTGAGCACGACCTGGTGGGTGTGCCGAGCCGCCGCCAGCCGGCTTTCGAAGGAGGGTGAAGGAGCGATTGTGAACGTGGCCGCCAGGACCGCGCTGCATGGCGGTGCCGGGTCTGCTGCCTACGCGGTGGCCAAGGCTGGCGTTCTCAAGCTCACAGAAGTCTTGGCTGCTGAGCTGGCGCCCGCCCATGTCCGGGTGAATGCCGTCCTGCCGGCGGTGATCGATACCACGGCCAACCGAGCCTCCATGGGGAAGGCGGGTCTGGCCGGGGCAGTGCCCCCTGATGCCATCGCCAAGGTGATCAGCTTTCTGGTCAGCGACCAGGCGTGGCCGATCTCCGGCGCTGCGATCCCCGTGTACGGGTGGGGTTGAGCGTCCTGGTGAGTCCGCTGGAAGTGCTCCTCGACCTCAGCCCGGAGTCTGGCTTTTATCCCTTCCCCGCTCCGCTAAAGGTCGCCTATGGCGGTGGCCTCGGCTTTCGCGAACCGATCCTGTACGCGAACTTCGTGGCGACGCTGGATGGGGTGGTCGCCATCGATGGACTGGAGCATGTGGGCCACATTGTCAGCGGTGGCAGCGATGGGGACCGGTTCATGATGGGGCTGCTGCGCGCCTGCGCAGACACGGTCTTGATCGGGGCTGGCACGCTGCGGGCCAGCCCCGACTCGGCGTGGACAGCAGAGGCGGCCTGCCCGGAGGCGGGCTCGGACTACGCTCGTTTGCGGGCCGACCTAGGGCGGGCGCCACAACCTAGGCTGGCAGTTGTGACCGCGAGTGGCCGTCTGGACCTGGCCCACCCCGGGTTGGCCGACGGCGCTCTCATTCTGACCTCCGAGGCGGGACGAAGGCGCCTCCCTGGCCGGTTGCCCGGACGCTTCGACGTGGTGGTGTTGGGGGAGGAGCGCGTAGAGGTGACCCGGCTGAGGGCGGCCCTGTTGGGCGAGGAGAAAGGAGTCGTTCTTTCCGAAGCCGGGCCGACTCTGATGGGGCAGATGCTGGAACGGGGCCTGGTCGACGAACTATTCCTCACAGTGTCCCCCTTGATCGCAGGGGAACCGGCTGGCTCGAGGCGGCCCGGGTTCGCCGCCGGGGCCAGACTCTTGCCACAACGCCGAACTGCGGCGGGCTTGATTTCCGTCCGTCGTCAGGACCAGCACCTGTTCCTGCGCTACCACCTTGGCTCTGGCGCCGACGCTGGCCTAGCGGGGCTGCCCCCGGCGTGAGTGGTCCCGGTCACGAGGCTCGACAGGACCTTGGGGCGACTGCCTGACCAGCCGGGGTTGGTCGGATATAGATGGGCTGGTGGTAGGCTCCGAGAAAGTGACCAGATTCCAAATCCTTGGGCGGTGCCGGGCGAGCCTTGTCGGAGCCGTGCTCGTGGTCAGCCTGGGGCTGCTCTGGGGTCCAGCGGCCACGGGCGCGTCACGCGCAACCGCTGGCCCAGAACTTGCTGCCGCGGCCACCGCTGGGGCCGCGTACACCGCCCTGGCGCCGACCCGGCTCCTCGATACCCGGGTCTTGGGGGCCGCTCTGGGACCCCATGGCAGCACGGCTCTGGCCGTTACCGGGGGCAATGTCCCTGCGGGTGCCACCGCCGTGGCCATCAACGTGACCGTCACCGACACCACGGCGGCGAGCTACCTCACGGTCTACCCGGCCGGGGTCGCTCTGCCGGTGATTTCCAATCTCAACTGGTCGCCCGGGCAGACCGTAGCGAACCTGGTGATCGTGCCCGTCGGGAGCGGCGGGGAGATCGACTTCTACAACGACTCGGGGAGCACTGACCTGGTGGTAGACCTGGAGGGCTACTTTGCCCCCGAGCCGACCGGCAGCACCCTGGGCGCCTACCTGCCGCTCACCCCAGCCCGAATTGCCGATACCAGGGGCGGAAGCGGGTACCCAGACGCGGGCACACCGCTGGGCCCGGGCGTCTCCTTGGCTGTGCAGGTGGCCGGAGCTGGGGGCGTGCCTGCTACCGGGGTCTCGGCGGCCATCCTGAATATCACCGTCACCAACACCACCGCTGCCGGGTATCTGACCGTCTTTCCAACCGGGTTGGCGCGGCCGACGGCTTCCAACCTCAACTGGACCACGGGGCAGACCTTAGCCAATCGGGTGGTGGTGCCGGTCGGCTCAGGCGGCCAGATAAGCCTCTACAACCAGACCGGTAGCAGCGACGTCGTGGTCGATGTGGACGGGTACTTCAGCTCGGGCAGCGTGAACAGCAGCAACCTGACCCTGTTCAGCGCCCTGAGCCCGGTCCGGATACTGGACACTCGTCAGACCAACAGCCCGCTCAGCGCGGCCGCCAGCGTCAACGTTCAGGTGGGCGGGACAGCTGGAATCGCGGCTGGTGCGAGCGCCGTGGTGGCCAACGTGACCGCGACCGACACTACGGCCAACAGCTACCTCACGGTCTATCCAGGAGCGGCTCCGCCCGTGGCCTCGGACCTCAACTGGAGCGCGGGGGCAACCGTTCCCAATCTGACCGTGGCAGCCCTCAGCGGCAGTGGCATGCTCGCGATCTACAACCACGCCGGGAGCGTTGCGGTCGTTGTCGACGTTTTCGGATATTTCAGCCCGGTGGGCTCCAGTTCCACGAGCTCGACGATCCCCTCGATTGCTTCCGCCAACTGGTCTGGCTACGAGGTCAGTGACGGGCCATACACATCGGTGGCGGGCACCTTCACGGTTCCGAGTCTGGCCTCGAGCAGCACCGTCAGCGCGATGGCAGAGTGGGTTGGGATTGACGGGGCGGCCAATAGCTCCCTGATTCAAGCGGGAGTGGGGGAGTCCTTCGATCCCACTACGAACCAGGTGTTGATTCAGCCGTGGTGGGAGATTCTGCCCGCTCCCGAGACCCCGATCACCAGCGTCGTGGTGGCGCCAGGAGACACGGTGACTGTAGCCATCGGGCAGTCCAGCGCCAGCATGTGGACCATCCACGTCACCAATGACACCAATGGCCAGAGCTTCACCACCGACCAGTCCTACAGCGGACCGCTCTCCTCAGCCGAGTGGATCGTGGAGGCTCCCACCGTATCCTCCAGCGGTACGGTCACCACCCTGGGCGCCTACAGCCCGAACATAACCTTCACGGGCCTCCAGGATACCGGCACCTCGCTCGGGACGACCGCAGTGGTGATGGAGCAGGCCGGGGAGGTGGTGTCAGTGCCTTCAACACTCACCGCCGCCGGTTTCACCGTCGCCTATGGGAGCACGCAGCCCGCCGCCCCGTAAGAGCTCCTGTCGATCCGACTCAGCGGCCGGGTTCGGGTGCCCGGCAACGGGTTCACGGCAGGAGCCGCCTGGCGGAGCCCAGCTGGGGGCCATCTTTCAGGCGGGAGTGGCGTTTCCGAGCCGGGCCAGCCGTGAGCTTCTGGGTCCAACTCCAACGCGCGGTTGGTATTGGGCCGGCCCCTCCAGCCAGGTCAGACCACTTCGGCGGTGACCTGGGTGTCTGCCGGGTGGGGCCGGTCAGAGTTAGGGAGTGGGCGCCCCCGCTCCCGCGGCGAGGGCCTGCGTCCAAGTGAAGTCATAGCTGAGCGAAGCTGCCGGGACCAGCGCGTACTCCAGGTCGCAGTTAGACAGGAATGTCATCGAGGTGTTGGGAACGCAAGCCGCTCCCGCGACCCAGACGTATCCATTGGGAGCGATCAGGGGCGCCATCTCGGTGTTGGCCAGGATATCGTTGCGATGCACCCAGCAACCCGCAGATCCGCTGCTGGGGCAGTCGACGTTGAAGGACCCGGGGCCGTCGTTGTACATCCAGTCGAAGTCGGAGGCCAGCGGTCCGTAGTCCTCGGCCCAGTTCCCAAAGCTGGCGATGACCCCAGGCAGCTGCTGGCCCTGCGGGTCCTGCGCAGCCTGGGCTCCGGCCAGGGCGTTGGCGTCTGCCTCCGTGGCCATGCCTGAGATCGGGCCAAGACCCCGGGCGAGGCGCTCCTCATTTGTGACGATGAACAGCTGCTGACCCAGGGGCAGGCTGTAAAGGGCGCTGGGCCATACCAACGGGCCCAGTCCCTCGCTCGCGAGAGCAGTGTCGATGTTGGCGATCTCCACTTGCTCGCAGCTCAGGGATGCGTAGCCAGCCTGCCAGCAGCTGGCCATGAAAGTGGAGCTGAGGTTAGTCAGAGGATCAGAAAGGGGACTGGAGGTCCCAGTAGGGCTGCTAGAAGACGGAGACGGACCGCTCTGAGCGGTCGGAGTTGGGCTGGAGAGCTGGTAGGCGATCGAGGTCTGGACCTGGGGCACGGTATACGGCCCGTCGCTGGCCCAGGCCAGGACGTAGTAAGTACCTGCGGGCTCGCCAGAAGTCCGCCAGGTCCACGTGGGACCGACCCAGGCAGCTTGCAAAACCCACGGCCCGGAGCTGGTACGCCCTGTGAAGTAGGAAAACTCAGGAGTCGAGTTGGCCGGGCAGGTGCCGGAAGCTGAGATCGTGACTGTCCCACCAGCGGTCGCCGATCCAGCTGGGCTGGCGGCCAAGGTCAGGCCGGTACAGGTGGTCGAGCCCGCCGCGGTGGTGCGGACGCTGGCTTGCACCTGGGGGACCGTGAAGGGGCCGTTACTGGCCCACACGAGCACGTACTCGGGGCCGCTGGATCCGGAGGGCTGCCACGTCCAGTTTGACCCAATCCAGGCCGCTTTGAGGGTCCATGGACCGGCAGATGTCGGTCCCACGAAATATGAGTACTCAGGGTTGCTTCCCTGAGCGCAGGTGCTGTTGGCGCTCACCGTGATTGACTGGCCCGGCGCGGCAACCTCCGGGGTGGCCTGGAGGGAAAGGGCGGTGCAGGTTGAGGGTACCCCGTCGTAGACCTCGGTTGAGCTCTGGACCTGGGGCACGGTCGCGGGGCCATCCGTGGCCCAGGCGAGCACCTGGTAGGCCCCGGGCACGGCGGGAGCAGTCCACGTCCATACGGGACCTATCCAGGCTGCCTGCAGGGTCCACGGACTGGAAGGGTTGGTCCGGCTGAAGTAGGAGTACCTCGCCGTCACATTCGTGGGGCACGTGGCATCAGCGCGAAAGGAGATGAGCTGCCCCGGCAGCGGAGAGGTCGGGGTGGAAGTGAGTGTGACCGTGGTGCAGGCCGGCGGTGCCGCCGCCCCGAACTCCACCCCGATCGGCTGCTGGACCTGAGGCACCGTCAGAGGACCATCGGTTGCCCAGACCAAGAACTGCACCGACCCGGAAGCGCTCCCACTGGCCACGAAGTCTGGTCCTCCCCACCCCCGCAGCAGAGTCCAGGCCGAGGCTTGACTGGGACGGCTGAAGAAGGCGAACTCGGGGGCCGTGCCGCACCCTGCGGCGGCAGCTAGTGGTACTGCCTGTCCCGCTGGTGAGGCAGTGGGGCCGTTCAGGGTCACGCTGGTGCAGGGGCCCGGGCTGGCCGCGCGGATAGCGGGCAAGAGGCCGGGACCCAAGGCCGCGCCCGCAGCTGCCAGGGCGCCAGCGCTGGCCAGGCTTGCGGCCAGCTGCAGTGCCAGTTTCAAGTGCGAGGGTGGGTGGTGCATAGATCTACGGCGATCCTAGGTCCGGGCCCGGCCACCACTAGTGATGGTTTGTGAACGGCTGCCTGACGGTTGCGCAACAGCCGCTAGGCGAGTGCCGGCCCGGAGTGAGGGCGATCCTCCCGGGGCCCTGATTGGGGAACCTCAAGGCCAGGTTCCGACTCCAAAGCCGTCCTGAAGCGGGCCTGAAGCGTCAGGGCGCGTGCTCTGCGTCCGGAAGCGCAGTCTGAGATGTGACCACCTTGCGATTGGGGACTGGGAAGCGGTAGTCTCAGCCGACCGGTTGTCGGCAGCTGCCCCAAGGAGGTGTTTGGAAGATGCGGCTTCTCGCCCGCATTCAAGTTGCATCTCCGTGTCCGCCGACGGATCGGGTGGCGCTCGGTCCAGTGGAGGAAGGTCCGGGCTGAGACCTCTGGGCGAGCCCTCTCTTTTTCGGAGGCCGTGGCTTGTCCACTGCTTATTTGTTCGACCCTGAATGCGCCGACCTGGCCAACCTGGGCTGGAATCCAACTCTGGCAGAGGCATTCGCCCGACTTGCGGTACCCGGCCTACGCCCGGGCCGGATCGCGCGCGTGGACCATGGGCGGAGCACGGTGCTGGTGCCGGACCCGGTTCGAGCCAGCACCCAGCACCATCCGGTGACCGCCGGCGATTGGGTGGTGCTCGGGCCCGCTCGGACCGGACCAGACCGTTTCGAGGTGACGGCGGTGCTCCCCAGGAATAGCGCCTTCACTCGTTTGCAAGTAGGCCACACCCAAGCCCAGGCGGTGGCAGCCAATCTGGACGTGGTGCTGATTGCTGCCAGCCTGGACCGGGAGTTGAATCTCCGGAGTCTGGAGCGTTATCTGGTCATGGGTTGGGAGAGCGGTGCGACCCCGCTAGTGGTCCTGACCAAGGCAGACTCGCGACCGCAGGAGTCTGTGGGCGACGCTGTCGGCAAAGCTCGACAGGTTGCCCTGGACGCCGAGGTGGTGGCGGTGAGCGCCACAACGGGAGTGGGGATGGACCATCTCGCCAGTCGATTGTTGAGACCGGGGAGGACCATCGGAGTGGTGGGCCCGTCCGGTGCTGGCAAGTCCACCTTGGTGAACTGGTTTATCGGGAGCTACGAGATGGCTACCGGTTCGGTTCGGTCAGACGGCAAGGGCCGCCACACCACCAGTCATCGACAGCTTCTGGTTCTGCCTGGTAGGGGCGTGTTGCTCGATACCCCTGGGCTTCGCAGTCTGGGCCTCTGGCTCTCCTCCGACGGGGTCGACAAGGCCTTTTCCGACTTGGCGGAGCTGGCCAATCAGTGTCGCTTCAACGATTGCAGTCACACGCAGGAGCCGGGCTGTCGAGTGTTGGGCGCAGTTGCTGATGGGACAATCTCCGCGGCCCGTCTAGACGCTTGGCGCAAGCTGGAGAAGGAGGTGGGCTTGGTGGCAGCCCGCCAGGGCGACCTGGCGGCGCAGAGAGCCCAGAGGCAAAGGTGGAAGGCCCTGGCCCTGGAGCAGCGCCGCCAGCCCCGCGGCTAATTGGGAGACCGGCTCCCAAGCCGCTGCGGCGAATCCGGACTTTGGCGCCCGATGGCTCTCCCTGCGGCATCCCACAGTCGGCGCCGGTAGACTCGGGATGCATGGCCACCGTCAGAGTTGTTTGTCAGGTGGTCAGAATAGTGGCTAGGGTTGCCAAATCGACAGGAGGTTGCTTCATGATCGGAGAGAAGATTCAGCACTTTCAAGGCAAGCACACTGACCTGGGTCAGCTCCAGGGACAGGTTGAGGACTACCTGACGGGGGATGGCTTCAAGATCCAGACCTCGCCGCCGAGCGCCCATGGAACTGTGATCCAGGCCAAGAAGGGGGGCTTCCTGGAGGGGATCATCGACGCCGATCGAGCCCTGACGATACTCATCGACGGCGAGTCCGACGACTTCACAGTCCGCACTGGAGTTGGCAAGTGGCTGGAGCATCTGGGAGTGGCGGCGGTCGAGACCCTGCTCCTCTCTGAGCTCTTCTTGGTGGTGGACGTGGCGGAGATGGCATGGAACGTCGAGATTGAGGGGAAGCTAGCCAAGAAGGTTGCCGAACTGGTCGGCTAACTGTTAGGGAACTGGGTCGGCCCGGGTCAGGAGCACGCCTTGACCTGGGCCGCACTGTTGCCCTGCTGGGCGGGGTGGGCGCGCGGTTGGCGTCCGGGCGCGCTAAAGTTCGAAGGAGGCTTGACTGCGGTGAGCCCGTGGCCAAACTCCCAGGTCGGCAGGAGGGTGAGGACCAGATGCTTGGCGCCGGTACCTTGGTAGATCGCCGCCTTCCCGATGTGGGCGCCGATGGTGGGCTGATGGAGTTGGCGACCGACCCAGGAGCTGACGGTTAGGTGCGCGGCTTCTGCAGGGGCGGTATCCGCAGCGGAAGACCTGTGCGCCAGTGAGCGCGGTGATGATGCGTCGGCGGTGGGGCGGCCCCAGGATCAGATCTGAGGCGGGCTTTCAGGAGGGCCGCGAAGCCCCAGATGGGGCTGTCCTCGGGCAGCGCCGGGCCTCTTCTGAAGACCTCTGGCGAGGGCCGCTGATCCCGGGGCCGCGGCGACTCAGCCGGTGCCCTCGCGGGCCGGCTGGCTGACGTGGCTGGCCCCGCCACCCCGGCTGCCGCGGCCAGCCAGGCCACCAGAGGCCCGGGTTTATTCGGTGTCCAGCCGCGCTGGGGCAGAAACTTCGATGACCTGTCCCATGAATGGCGCCGTCTCTTCGCTGAGGTACTGGGTACCTTCCTGTTGGTTCTGGCAGCTGCTGGTGGCCCCGTGGTGTCGAGCTTCAGCCACGGGCTGGTGAGTCAGGTGGCCTACGTGTCAGCACCCGGCCTGATGGTGATGGCCATCATCCTGTTCATGGGTCTGGTATCCGGGGCTCACCTGAATCCGGTGGTCAGTGTCGCTTTCGCCCTTCGTCACGAGTTCCCCTGGAAGCGGATCCCGGGCTACCTGCTGGCCCAGGTGATGGGTTCTGTCCTAGCCTGCTTGCTACTGTGGGCCCTGGTCGGGAAAGTTGGAATGCTTGGCGCCACCGAGCCGGGCCCGGGCATCAGCGATCTTCAGGCGATGGGGATGGAGGCGGCCCTGACGCTGGGTCTGGTGAGCACCATCCTGGGAACAGCGTCAGGGGCTCAGAACGTGGGAGGGTTGTCTGCGCTGGCTGTTGGCGGGTACATTGCCCTCGCTGGACTCTGGTCCAGTCCCATCAGCGGAGCCTCGATGAATCCAGCGCGCTCGCTCGGTCCCGACCTAGTCATGGGTGACTTCTCCCACTATTGGGTGTACCTGGTCGGGCCGCTGCTAGGTGCCTTAGCGGCTGTCGGGGCCGCTTTTATCCTGCGAGGAAGGGGGGGCGACGTGATGGCGACGCGGGCGGCCCAGGGCGCCCTGGACGCGGCCGTCGGTCCGGCCGGTTCAGAGACGAAGTAGGCAACTACTGAGGAGTAGGCGGCGGTCTGTGCTGACCTCAACCGTTGGGGCTCCTGAGCGAACTGAAGTCAAAGACACTAGGAGGACAAGCAAGGTGAGCCGAAAGGAGCACTGGCAACCGGATCCCGACCCCCACGACTACCCGGCGGCGGCAGACTACCTCTCGATGCTGCTGCCGCCCAAAACTGTGGATGAGCTTGTCGACAGATTGAAGGATGCTCCACTCAGCCACAAGAAGGCCAAGGACCTACTACGGGCGGGCCGGCTGGCGCTGCTGTCGGCCAAGGATCCGGAGGTTGCCCGAGATCTCAAGAAAGTTGACAAAGGACTGCGCTTATCACCCGTCCTGCTGGTTCGCGGCGACCTGGCGGCTGATGTGCCCATGACCGTCGCCGATGGCTATCACCGTATCTGCGCCAGCTACCACCTGAACGAGGATGAGGACATCGCTTGCCGGATCGCCGATTGGCCAGGTCGGAGCCGGGCGGCCAAGCAGCCAATCGCCTGACTCGACGGGGTGGAAATGTTGCTGGTGCCCGACCGGCTTGCGGCCTTCGCGGCGGTGGCCGTGGTCCTAATCTTGATTCCGGGGCCTAGTGTGCTGTTCATCGTGACTCGCGCGGTCACCCTGGGCCGGGCGGCGGCCTTGACCACGGTGCTCGGCAACACCACGGGTCAGTACCTCCAGGTGGCTACCCTCGCGCTGGGGTTCGGAATCCTGATTGAGCGCTCCTTGGTGGCGTTTTCCATTGTCAAGCTGCTGGGCGCACTTTATCTGGTGGTTTTGGGGGTACGGACGTTCCGGCACCGGCATCAGCTCGGGGGCCAGCTGACCACGGAGCGGGCTTCGATCCGCCCCATGCGACTCTTCGCGGATGGGCTGATGGTCGGATCCACCAATCCCAAAACGGCGGTGTTCTTCGCCGCGGTGTTGCCCCAGTTCGTGGTCCGCTCCCAGGGGATGGTGCCGCTCCAGATGCTGGCGCTGGGGCTGGTATGGGTCGGGGTGGCACTGGTGCTCGACAGCGCTTGGGGCATGCTGGCGATTCGTGGGGCTCGGCTGATCGGCAACTCGCCGCGGCGAACTGGCGCTCTGGGAGCCGTCTCGGGAGTAGTCACCGCGGGGCTTGGGGTGGGCCTGGCACTGAGCGGCAACCGAAGGTGATCGCTGCGGGGTTGGCGACGGTTGAGCGTGCCGTGGCAAGCCGCCACCACTCGCCATGACCGGTCATTCCAGTGGCTGACGAGACCATCCCAATGGCGGAGGGGACTCTTCTTTGGGAGCCCCCGGAAGGGGTGCTGCGCGCGTCCCGACTGACTGCGTATCGAGACTGGCTGGAGTCCACGCGCGCCCTTCAGTTCAGGACCTATCCGGAGCTGTGGGAGTGGTCCACCGGCGATCCTGGTGCCTTCTGGGAGAGCATTTGGGAGTTCTTCTCCATTCGATCCCACACTCCGTTCCGGGTGCCGCTTGGAGATCGCTCCATGCCCGGCGCCCACTGGTTCGAGGGCTCGACGCTCAACTATGCGGAGCATGCTCTGGAGGCGGCGGATCCCGGGTCCGACAGAGTTGTCTCGGTCTCTGAGGTCGGGGAGCAGAGCCGTCTCACCGGGTTGGAGCTCCGGCGCCAGGTGGCGGCTGTCGCCGCCCACCTCCGGGAATCCGGAGTTGGGGTGGGAGATCGGGTGGCCGCCTATATGCCCAATATCCCCGAGGCGTTGGTGGGGTTCCTCGCGACAGCCAGCATCGGTGGGGTGTGGTCAAGTTGCTCTCCCGACTTCGGCGAGCAGGCGGTGCTGGACCGCTTTCTGCAGATCGAGCCGGTGGTCCTGCTGGTGGTCGACGGCTACCGCTACGGGGGGCGGGAGTTCGATCGCCGGCAGATCGTGAGTCGGCTGTGGCAGGGCCTCCCTACCGTGAGCGAGTTGATCGAGGTGCCCTATCTCTTCCCTAACGAGGCCCCCTTCATCGCTGGCTCCACCCAGTGGGAGTCGGTGGTGGCGAGGGACGCCGAGCTACAGGTCCAAGCGGTGCCCTTCGACCACCCCCTCTGGGTGGTCTACTCGTCAGGAACCACCGGGCTGCCGAAGGCCATAGTCCACAGTCACGGTGGAATCCTGCTGGAGCACTTGAAGGCACTGGCACTTCACGCCGACCTGGGTTCCGGGAGTCGGTTCTTCTGGTTCACCACCACGGGTTGGATGATGTGGAACTACCTGGTCGGGGGCCTGCTGGTAGGAGCGACCGTCGTCCTGTATGACGGGAGCCCCGCTCACCCGGGGCCGGACCGTCTCTGGCGGCTCATAGAGGAGTTGCGGATCACCCATTTCGGCACCTCAGCTGGGCACATCGCAGCTTCGATGCAGGCGGGCGTGAGACCGCGACGAGACCTGGATCTCGAATGTCTGCGCTTTCTGGGGTCCACCGGCTCGCCGCTTTCGCCAGCCGGGTTCGCCTGGGTCTATCGAGAAGTGAAACAGGATCTCTGGCTCTCCTCCCTGAGTGGCGGAACCGACCTCTGCACCGCCTTCTTGCTGGGTAGTCCATGGCTGCCGGTGCGCAGTGGGGTCATCCAGTGTCGGGGCTTGGGTGCGCGGGTGGAGGCCTTCGACCCGTCGGGCAGGGTCCTGATCGACGAGGTCGGAGAGCTTGTCATCACCGAGCCGATGCCATCCATGCCCATCTACTTCTGGGGAGACCGCGATGGCAGCCGGTACCGGGAGAGTTACTTCGCCACTTACGCCGGGGTCTGGCGCCATGGGGACTGGATCAAGATCCGCCCTGATGGCGGCGCGGTCATCTACGGGCGATCCGACTCCACCATCAACCGCCATGGGGTCAGGATGGGCACCTCTGAGATCTACCGAGCGCTGGAGGGGATGGCGGAGATCCGCGACTGCCTGGTGGTCGATGTCCCCCGAGACCCGCAGGGGTCCTACATGCCGATGTTTGTGGTGGTGGCTCCGGATGTCGCTCTCGATGCGTCCCTGATCGCCAAGATCAAGCTGCGGATCCGAGACACTGTCTCCCCGCGCCATGTGCCCGACCTGGTGATGGCGGTTTCCGAGATCCCCAAGACGCTGAGTGGAAAGAAGCTCGAGGTACCGGTCAAGCGGATCCTGCAGGGGATGAGAGCCAGTGATGTCCTGAGCCTGGAGGCAGTGCAGAATCCTCAAGCCCTGGAGCCGTTCCGGCGGCTTGCCGAGCAGTGGCGCACCCAGCCGCCGGGAGTTCGCCCACCAGGATCGTGATCCTGGGAGCGCGGAGCCACCGGCAGGCTTGGAATGCGCCTCGTTTATCATGATGGCTGACCCCATGTTCCAGTTCCAATCCGGCCGCCTGCCATACGCCGACCAGTTGGTTGGGAATGGCTAGGCACAGAGTCCGCAACACCGCCATCGCGGCGGCCGCCCTCGGCAGTAGCGGAGTCGCGGCCCGCTCGGCCCGGTTGCTGTGGCGCCGTCGGAACTTGAACTGGGCACCACCGGAGCGGTATGTTCAGGACGCCTACCTCAGCTGCCAGACGATGGGAGCGGGAAACCAGCCCGTGCTCTTGCTGCACTCCGTGGAGGGGTCGGCGAACTACTTCGGAGCTGCCTTCGACGAGCTGGCCGAGCCGGGTCCTCTGCTGGTTCCAGACCTCCTGGGCTTCGGAAGGTCCCCGGCCTCTGATGATGGCTACTCACCGGAAGCACACGTGGCGGCCCTCATTCGCATGCTGGATGAACTGAAGATCACGCTCCCCATCTTGGTGGTGGGGCATGGTCTGGGTGCGGTGCTTGGTTTGAAGATGGCCAGCCAGCAGCCCGAGAGAGTCGCCGCAGTGGTAGCACTCGGGGCTCCCATCTACCGGGATAGCGCGGGTGCTCGAACTCATCTCAAGACGACACGGGCAGCTGGTAGGGTCGGCCGCCGTTTCTCTCTCGTTGTCCCTGGCCGGCTACGGATGGGAGCGCGCCTGCCGCGGCTGGTGGCGGGCTCGGTCCATCTCGACTTGCCCCTGCCGGTGGCTGGCGCCAAAGTGGCGGCCAGGACCGCCGCCGCCTTCGAGGAGACACTTAGATCTTGCCTGGTGGAATCGAACGCGGCGGAGTGGTTCAGCCAGATTAGCTGTCCCGTGGAACTGGTCATCCCAGCCCACGACGCCAGCGTGGACGTAGGGCTCTTGCGGGAGCTGTCGGACCGGCACCCTAATGTAACGGTCAACCTGCTGCCCTTTGGCGACGAGCGTCTCCCGCTCACTCACCCTGATGGTTGTCTAGCCGCCATCGATCGCTTTCGGTTCGGTCGCATGCCCGCAGTGCCCACGGGCCTCGGTTGAGGATGGCGCAGTGGGGTCCCGCAGGTACCAAATAGAGGCTGGCTTCCATGGCCTGGCCGTCTCCGCAGCAATGCATCCCGTTACTCTGGGTCGACCGTTGGGGCGTCGCCAAGTGGTAAGGCAGGGGACTTTGGATCCCCCATTCGAAGGTTCGAATCCTTCCGCCCCAGCCCATTTGGTCTCATCTGTGGGGCAGACGGACCCCCTCGGCGGTCAATTGACGTCTTCGTTGACATCTTCCTGCCAGCGGACAGCTCTGGGAGGCACTCCGCCATGGGCGTGACCATCGGCAGCCTGGCCGACAGCCCGGGGCGAGCGGCCAACGACTGGGCCGGCCCCACCTCTCCGTCAGCCTTCCTGGCGGTCTCCTGATCCCGCTTCTCGGCCGCCGGCTTCCGGTAGGGCCGGGCAGTGGCTCGGTGGCGAGGTCCTTGATGTCCATCAGCTTCTGGCCGAGGTCCCTCCCGGCAACCCCGGCGAACTGAGCTTGAAGTTGGCGGAGCAACTCCACACTTCGCTTCCACGCCTCGCCCAACTCCGGCCTCGGAACACCGGGAGAGATCACCCACAGCTCCGCGCGGCACTCGAGGACGATGTCGCCCAATTTCACGGCGTCGTGTGTGCCTGCGACCCAAAGGCGGTCGACTGCGGCCTTCAGCCCTAGGAAGTCCTTGGCCCGCTCAGGATGACAGCGGGCTTTTCAGATGCGGCCAGGGGTACCGTCGACGTGCGTCAGCGTCTGCCTGGAACTCGCGACCGGCCGCCATTGACCACTCCTGACCGCCCCCAGCCGTCGGCGTTGTGGTCAAGACTGTGGTCAAGGAAGACGGGCAGTCTCGGAACAAGTCGCGCGGGGTTCCTCCGCGGCCCTGACTACCAATGAGAACGCGAGATCGGCAGGAGTGTCATGACCCCAAAAGGTGATCCATATCAACTGGACCGACTTCCGGGGTCCCCACAGCACCATTGCCACATGCTCACAATCGCGGTAAGGCGGCGCCAGACTGACGTGCCCTCAGTCCCTCGCCTCGATCGGCCTTATAGGAGTGGGCTTCCCGCGACGCCCTAGGTTGGGTTGGCCAGGCCAGGGATCGCTAGCCACCACCACCTGCCCGCTTGCCTTCGGGCCGAGCCGCGGTCCGCTTGAGCGGGAAGGCACCAAGAGCAGGCTCGGCGCCCGTTCGGGTGACTGCCGACGGGCGACTGCCGCCCCGGCCCGCGTCGCGCGGCGTGCCGTGGCAGCCGGTGGCCGCGGAGCTCATCGGGACCGGCCTGCTGGTTGGCGTCGGGCTGTCGGTGGTCATCCTCGACTTCGGCCATGGCAGTCCGCTGGCCCAGGTCCTCCCCAGCGCCGCACTCCGACGCGCCATCACCGGCTTCCTCTTCGGGCTGGTCGGCGCGACGATCACCTTCTCTCATGTTGGCAAGATCAGCGGGTCCCACATCAACCCGGTTGTGACCATCTCGTTCTGGCTCAGGGGCAAGATCTCGGCCCAGCTGGCAGCAGGGTACATCCTGGGCCAGATGGCTGGGGCCACCGTCGGTGCGGTGGCCCTGCTGGCCTGGCGAGGCTTGGGGAGGAGCATCGCATATGGAGCCACCTTGCCCGGACCAGCAGGGCCCTGGCGGGTGGTGGCCGGGGAGACCGGGGCCACATTCTGCCTGGTGGTCGGCCTGTTCGGGATGCTGGGGTCCAAACGGCTCCGCCCACACACTCCCTGGCTCTTCCCGCCTCTTTACGGCGTGCTGGTCTGGCTGGAGGGACCTCTCTCGGGGTCCAGCACCAACCCGGCGCCGAGCCTAGGGCCGGCTCTCATCTCGGGGGATCTCCGGGATCTGTGGGTTTACTTCCTTGGGCCGCTGCTGGCGCTGGCCTTTCTGCGCCTGCGCCCGCTGCAGAGGCTTGACTTTGATGTGGCCAAGCTGCACCACTTTGCCGATGACCCCCACCACGTGCTGCACTCCCGCGGATGACCGTAGGCCCGGCCGTCGGCCGCGGAGAGCCGCGCCGCGCTTGCACCACGTCGGCGCCCGCGATGGGGAGCACTCCGATCAGCAACTCCGTGTCTCGGCGCTGTCCGTCCACGCGGAGGTGAGTGGGAGCGGGGCGAGGATCCCCATGCAGCCCCAGCAGCGTCCATTCCGGGGCTGGTTCACCGCAAGCCCACCGCCAGGAGCGTAGCCGCCAGAACGACCAGTGGTACCGAGCAGCCAATGCACCCGCAGCCGGGAGAGCGTACCCAGACCCTGGGACGCCTCATGGGGCCACCCCCGCCAGGATCTCGCGCACCCTCCGCCGGTAGCAAAGCAGCAGGATGGCCGCCGCTCCCAGGGCCACCTCATCCACCGGGCCGGGGATCGGTAGCAGGCCGAAGACCAGCAGCCACCGCACCGGCCGGGGTAGGCGCTCGTCCAGAGCGAGGCGCTTGAGCGCTCGGAAGACCGCGGGGAACCGGCTCATAGCGCGACTTTACGCGCCAGGGGCTGCTACCGCCAAATTGACAGCCGAGAGAGCGACGAAAGGCGGCACGCGGCGGCACGTCTGGGCGCGTCGAAGCCAACTCTCCGATCTCAAATCGGGACCGAATGCCACAACTCGGCGCGACTTGACGCGGCCCCGACTACGACCACGGTCCCCCCTTCGAAGGACCGCATCCTTCCGGCCTAGGTCGTTGTGAGCCAGCGCTGGACGGGCAGATTAGTGTCGGGAGTAACCTCGAATCACCGCCATCACCTCATCGAGGTAGGCGTCCCCTTCGCCTCGACGGACACCGTCCGCCACACAGTGGGCGAGGTGGTCACGCAACAGCAGGTAGCCGATCTGGTCGAGGGCGGCACTGGCTGAGCGGATCTGAACCAGGACCTCTGGGCAGTACCGTTCTTCCTCCACCATGCGCGAAATCCCTGCGACCTGGCCGGCCACTCGCTGGAAGCGCCTTAGCAACTCGGGCTTGCTCGCCTGGTACGACCCCTTCCTAACCCCAGTCCGGCCAAACGTTGACTTCGGGCCAGATTCATCGGTCGTCATTTGGACCCTCGCGGGGCCCCAATCCCCTGAGGCGTTGCCAGTCCGCGCTTCTCAAACTCCGCTGCGCACCCGGTGGAGCAGAAGTAGTAGGTATCACCCCCGCGGGTGAGGGCGGCAGCAGCAGTCGCTGGGTCCACGGTCATTCCGCAGACCGGGTCGGTGGCAGGTGGAGAGGAGGCCTTGTTCATGCCCACCGGACCGGAGGCAAGGAAGGACTCGGGGTTCTCGGCGAACCTATCCCGGCAGGAAGTGGAGCAGAAGTAGTAGGTATCACCCTCGTGGATGAGGTCGGCCGCAGCAGTCGCTGGGTCCACGGTCATGCCGCAGACCGGGTCGGTGGCAGGTGAGGCTGTGGTTTTGTCCATGGCCGCCGGCCCGGAGGCGAGGAAGGGCTCGGGGTTCTTGACGAACCTGTCGCGGCATCGGTCTGAGCAGAAGTAATAGGTGTGGCCGGCGATGGTGGCAGTCGCGGGCGCGATAGGGATGTCAACCTGCATCCCGCAGACTGGGTCGGTGGCGTACTTGCCCTCCGTGTGTGATGTGCGACGCCGGTGGGCCTCCCAGAACACAGCAAAGAGCAGGACGATGGCCACCAGGTCGAGCCAGGTGGTGTAGTTCCAGGCGAAGGCATGGGTCACTATGACCCGGGGTCGCGCCGTCGGCAGGATATGGAGGCCGGCGAAGGCGTACTGGGTGATCAGCCCGGCAGCCGACATGACCAGCCAGAACGATCCCAGCATCCTCAGTGTGAGTCGGGTGCCGTAGAACCTCTGGTAGATGAGCAGCAGAGGGAAGCTGATGAGGTCAGCAAAGATGAAGCTGACCACCCCGCCAAAGCTGATGCCCCCCTTCCAGAGCGCGGCCGCCAGGGGTACGTTGCCCACCGAGCAAACGAAGCTGATCATGGCTATGAACGGGCCCAGGAGTGCGTTCTCCAGGGACGACCAGAAGCCATGCCCAGTGAGGAACAGGGCTTGCCAGAAGGCGGAGGGGACTAGAGCGGCGAGGAAGCCAGCCACTACGAAGCCGATCGCCAGCTCCTTCCGCAGCATGGTGAGATCGGCCGCGGCGTACCCGGCGGCGTCGCTCCAGGCCTGGCGGCTGCGCAGGCGCTCCCGCCAGGGGATCTCGGCATCTGCGGCCTCAGTAACCGCGGCGTTGGCTCCCACCGCACAGGACGCGGTCAGGTCCATCCCCGGTTGCCCCTCGCTCCGGTTGAGACGCTCCCGCGCCCGCTCCACCAGGCTGTTTGGGAGGGTGACTCTGGCGACCAGCACGAAGAGGGCGATCATGAGCAGGCCGCCGAAGAACTCGCTGGCGGTGAACTGCCAGCCGATGAGAACCGCGAGTACGATGCCGAGTTCGATCACCAGGTTGGTGGAGGCAAACATGAAGACCATCGCGGCCACGAAGTCGGCACCCTTGGCGAAGATTGACTTGGCCATGGCGGAGGCCGCGTAGGAGCAGGAGGACGAAGCGGCCCCGAACGCCGTGGCTCGCAGCAGGGCAAGGGGGCGGCGGTCTCCCAGCAAGTCTCGCATTTCCTGGCGAGAGACAAACGCCTGCACTGCCCCTGAGAGCATGAACCCCAACGCCAGCGCCCACAGAGTTGCCCAAACCATGGCCAACCCCTGCTCCAGACCCATCCAGATCAGGTCCAGCACATGCAATGCCAGCATCTTTGGATCCCCCTTGTAACTTACGCTCACTATACCCCTCAGGGGTATTGGCGATGGCCTAGGGGTGCCTGCTACTCGGGCTTGGGCCTTGAGCTGGAAGCACCCCGAGCACCCGGTAGTGGCGGGCCTGAGCCTCCTCGTGGATGAGCCGGAGGACGGTCGCTGCCACCGGTGATATCGACTCGGCCCACAGCTGGAATCCCTGGTTCAGCATCTCCAACTCGCGAATCCTGGGCACCGTCCGATCCAGGGCCCGTTGGACATCCTGTGGCAGGGGGGCGGACTCAAATGAAAGCACCCAGTCGACGGCACACTGGCGCAGCTGGGCGCGTTCCGGGGGGCCGCTTTGAGCGAGTGCGACGATGGCGACGGCCAGCTGCCGGACTCGGTCGAAGAGGATCTCGTTGCCAGCGGCCGCGGCGAGTTGCTCCAGCACCTCGGTCACTTGCGGCGGTAGGAGCATGCGGCCGAAGGCGGGATGGACGGGGAGTTCCCATCCACTGCCGAGAATGCGCTGCCAGCTGGCTGCAGCCGGTTCGGACAAGGGCTTGGTCAGGCGACCGAAGATCCCCAGACTGTCTCGGGGAGTGGAGTGGGCCGAGGCCAGGAAGGCTGCAATCGTCTCAGCGCTCGCCTCCGGAGCGGCCAGCGCCGTCTCAACTGCGGCCAGGAGGCCATCCAGCCGGGCTCGCTCCACCTGAAGCGTATCCCGGTGGCGTTCGAGGGCGTCGCGGAGTGACTTGGGGTCGGCAGTGCCCGGAAGTGACGCCCGAATCTCCTCCAGCCCCATCCCCAGACTTCGCAGCAGGTCGATCTGGAGGATTCTCACCAGATCCTGGGCAATGAAATAGCGGTACCCGCTGGCACTCTGGGCGGGGCTGACCAGGCCCAGCGCCTGGTAGTGGCGAATCCTCCCCGGGCTGACCCCCGTGAGGGTCGCCGCCTCGCCAATCTTGAGTCGGGGCGCCATCTCGCTCTGTGCCGACTGCAAGGTCTCCATCTGGCTTGACTCTACGATAGTGTCAAGGTTTAGAGTCCTAAACAAATCCGGTGGTGCCCGACCGAGTGCGGGCTATCGAGGAAGATCATGTCAATTCCACTTCGCCAGAAGATCAAGGTCGGCTCCTACCTGATGTCTCAGAAGCTCCACCGGGTTGACAAGTTCCCGCTTGTCATGCAGTTGGAGCCGCTCTACCAGTGCAACCTCGAGTGCGTGGGTTGTGGCAAGATCCAGCATCCCGATGACATCCTGCGGCGCCGGCTCTCGGTTCAGCAGTGCATCGACGCGATCGAGGAGTGCGGTGCTCCGGTGGTGTCCATCGCCGGGGGTGAGCCGCTGATCCACAAGGAGATCGACCAGATTGTGGCGGCCATGGTCGAGCGCAAGAGGTTTGTCTATCTCTGCAGCAACGCGATCCTGATGGAGCGCAAGCTCGACCTCTTCAAGCCCGGGCCTTACTTTGCCTGGTCGGTGCACATCGACGGGCTGCGCGACCGCCACGACGAGTCGGTTTCCCGGGCGGGCATCTTCGACAAGGCGGTGGCAGCGATCAGGGAGGCGAAGCGCCGGGGCTTTCGGGTCACGACCAACACCACCTTCTTTACTCAGGACGATCCCAAATCGATCCGCGACGTGCTCGACTTCCTGAACGACGATCTGGAAGTCGACAACATGCAGATCTCGCCGGCCTACGCCTACGAGAAGGCACCGGATCAAGAGCACTTCATGGGAGTCGACCGGACCCGGGCCATATTCAAGGAAGCTTTCGCCGACGGTCGGCGCAAGAAGTGGCGCCTCAACCACTCTCCAATGTTCCTGGACTTCCTCGAGGGCAAGGTGGAGCTCGCCTGCACTCCCTGGGGAATCCCGTGCTACTCCGTTTTCGGGTGGCAGAAGCCCTGCTACCTGCTCGCCGATGGTTACGTCAGTAGCTATAAGGAGCTGCTGGAAACCACCGATTGGAGCCAGTACGGCCGGGGCAACAATCCCAAGTGTGCCAACTGCATGGCTCACGTCGGGTACGAGCCCACGGCAGTTCTGAAGACGATGGGGTCTGTGCGACAGTCGGTTCGCGGGGCGTTGGCGTCCTGACGGAGGGGTCCTGTGGCCACGCCTCTAGTTCGAGGTCGGCGTAGGATCGCCACATGGCAGAGGTCACTGACCAGCTGAACCGGCCCCTCCGCGACCTCCGGGTCTCGGTTACCGACCGTTGCAACTTCCGTTGCAGCTACTGCATGCCCATGGCCGTCTTCGGACCGGGCTTCAAGTTCCTACCTAGATCTGAAGTGCTCAGCTTCGAGGAGATCACCCGAGTGGTGCGGGTGGCGGTTGAGCTGGGTGTGCGCAAGGTCCGACTCACCGGTGGGGAACCCCTCTTGCGCCGCGATTTGCCCGTCTTGATCGCGCAGCTGGCCGCGATCCCGGGGCTCGAGGACCTGGCCATGACGACCAACGGAGCTTTGCTGTCCCGCTATGCGGCGGACCTGGCGGCCGCTGGTCTGAGCCGGGTCACGGTCAGCCTGGACTCGGTCGATCCGGAGATCTTCCAGATCATGAATGGGGTCGGGGTGGAGCTGGACCAGGTCATCGCCGGGTTGGAGGCTGCGGTGGCCGCGGGACTGCGGCCGGTGAAGCTCAACGCGGTGGTACGGCGGGGACTCAACGACGGCGGGATCCTCGACCTCGCCGAGTTTGCCCGTGGACGCGGCCACGCCCTGCGTCTCATCGAGTACATGGATGTTGGCGAGACTCACGGCTGGAAGCTGGATGAGGTGGTTCCAGCAGCCGAGTTGGTGCAGGCAATTGGTCAGCGCTGGCCGCTGGACCAGATCCCACCCAGCTATCCAGGGGAGGTGGCCAGCCGCTACCGCTACCGGGACGGGCTCGGCGAATTGGGGATGATTACGTCGGTGAGTGCTCCCTTCTGTCACGGCTGCACTCGACTTCGGCTCGCCGCAGACGGCAGGCTGCACACGTGCCTCTTCTCCCGGGGCGGCTTGGATCTCAGACCGGTGCTGCGGACCGAGGCGGGGGATCAGGGAGTTAGACGGGTCATCAGCTCGCTGTGGCGTGACCGCCGTGATCGCTATTCGGAGGAGCGAGGGCAGGTACCCCCACCTATCGGAGGTGGGAAGGTGGAGATGTCCTACCTCGGTGGCTGACCGGGCATAGCTCGTCGGTCCGGCGAGTCCTGGAACAGATACCCGACTCCGGGCATGGTCAGGATCAAGCTGGGAGAGTCTGGGTGTTCCTCCAATTTGGCGCGCAGGCGCTGGACGATGGTGCGCACGTAGGCGTGCTCGGAGGTGAATCCAGGTCCCCACACGGCGGCCAGGATCTCGCGGTGAGTCCTGACCTTGCCACGATGCCGGATCAGATCCTGGAGCACCCCCTTCTCCATCGGCGTGAGGCGGATGGGCACACCGCGCACGAAGATCTGGTTGCCGCCCAGCTCGACGCGGATCGACCCGAGATCGACGGTCAGGTCTCCGGGGTCGGGGTCGTGGCGGCGGAGCCGCGCCTCTACGCGTGCCAGCAGCTCCGAGGTGCCAAATGGCTTGGCCAGGTAGTCGTCGGCGCCAGCGCGCAGGGCGGACACCTTGTCCGCCTCCTGGCCTCGGGCGCTCACGACCAGGATGAGGGGCATCTGGTCCCATTGCCTGATGGTGTGCAGGACATCCATCCCGTCCATGTCGGGAAGGCCTAGGTCCAGGATCACGAGGTCGACATGGGATGCTCCGAGCGCGCCCATGGCCCCCTTCCCATCGGCGACGCTCTGCACCCGGTAACCGGCTCCGATCAGTGTGTCGTGGAGGAAGCGGCCAGTCCCCGGATCGTCCTCGACCACCAGAACCGTGGCTGTGCGATAGCCCGGGCCGTTCATGGCTCAAGTACCGCAGCGACGGCCCCGTCTGGGACGGGAGCGAGGGGGACCAGGAGGTGCAACTCCGTGCCCCCTGACGCTGGGCCGTCGACCCAAAGGGCACCTCCCATCGCCTCGGCCAGGCCCCGGCTGATGGCCAGGCCGAGCCCAAGGCCTCCCGACTTGTTGCCGGCCGAGTAGCGTTCAAAGAGTCGCTCTCGGACCTGGGGCGGGATGCCGGTGCCGCGGTCGCGTACCAGGCACTCAGCCGCGGTGCTTCGAAAAGCCGAGGGCGAGTTTACGACCACTTCGGACCGATCGCAGCCGGCGTGCGCCTTCACGTTCCGGAGAGCATTGTCCAGGATCTGCTGAACCCTGTCCCAGTCGGCCACGACCAAGACTGGGCCGTCGGGCACAACCACGGCAACTTGGAGGTCGTTGCCCCAGCGGATGCCGACCTCGCGAGCGGCTTCGCCAAGATCCATAACCTGGCTCTCCACGTGCAGCTGTCCGCTCTCAATCCTGGCCATCTCCAGGAGGTCCCCGATCAGGCGATCGATCCTGCGTGCTTCGCCTGCGATCAGAACCGGGTACTCAGACAGCTGACCCCGGTCGGCGCCAGAGCCGTCGGCCAGAGCCGTGCTGTACCCGAGGAGAGCGGCGAGCGGGGTTCGGAGTTCGTGGCTGACCGTTGCCAGGAGGTCACGCCTGAATGTTTCCGCTCGCTGGGTGGCGGCCAAGGCGGCCTCCGTGCGCGCCAGCTCGGTGCGGGCCTGCAGGCTTTGCTTGAGAGCTGTTTCAGCCTCCCGCAGGGAGAGGTTCCGACTCTCCAGTTCCCGGGCGGTCGACTGGAGCGCCAGCAGGTGGCGTCGTCGCCTGGTGCTTAGGGCTGCCACGCCCAAGCAGACCAGTAGGAAGATTACCCAGCCGACGGTCTGGTCAGTTGAGTAGATCGTCAGATGGCCGACCGGAGGGAGGAAGAAGTAGTCAACCAGGAGGGCTGACGCCACCGACCCGGCCAGGGCGGCCGAGAAGCCGAAGGCGCTAGCCGCCACCGTGACCACCGCCAAGTAGAGGAAGCTGTAAGCCTGTGGCTGGTGAGGCACGCCTAGCCGAACCAGCAGGGCGGTGAGGAGGCTCAGTCCCAGCAGGGTTGCCAGACTTCCGAGGATCGCAGGCCGCCAGCCGGGCCGCGGCCAGTCTCGAACAGTCGAGGGGCCGACCGGTCCCGAGCCGGGCGAGCGGAGCTTGAGGATGGATCTCACTAAAGTCTCTTCGTGGATGGTAACAACCGCAACTCCGCCGACCGATTCGAGGGCGCGCCATGGGGCTCGTCGGGGCCGCTTGCTATCTCCTGGGGGACCATTGATAGGGTGCGCCCGCCCCGGAGCTGCTAGGTGAGACCAGGCGAGCTGACGGTGTTCCTGGGTTCCGCGCCTGGAGTAGGGAAGACATACTCCATGCTCGAGGAGGCGCGCCAGCAGCTGGCGCATGGGAGAGACGTGGTGGTGGCCTGGGTTCAGACCTATGGTCGCCCGCTCACGGAACTCGCCCTTCAGGGACTGGAGCGCATGCCGCCTTGCATCGTCGACTATCGTGGCATCAAGCTGGAGGAGTTGGACGTGGCCGCCACCGTGGCCCGCCACCCTGAGCTGGCATTGGTCGACGAGCTCGCCCACACCAATGCGCCGGGCAGCCCGCATGAGAAGCGTTGGCAGGATATCGGGGCCATCCTAGCTGCCGGCATCGATGTGTGGAGCACAGTAAACATCCAGCACATTGAGAGCCTCCGTGACGTGGTCGAGCAGGTGACCGGAGTGGCTGTCCGCGAGACTGTCCCGGACTCCGTGCTGGACTCCGCCAGGGAGCTGCGCTTGGCTGACATAACTCCAGAAGCTCTGCGCAAGCGCATGCGCCACGGGAACATCTATCCACCCGAGCGCGTGGAGGTCGCCCTCCAGAGCTTCTTTCGGGAAGGCAACCTCGCCGCGCTGCGGGAACTGGCGCTGCTCTATACAGTCGAGCATCAGCGCGCCCAGGCGGCCACCCAGATGGCTGTCTCCTCCCACGATCGGGTCCTGATCCTGGCTCCGTTCGACCACACCGCCCAGGGGCTGATTCGGCGCGGGGTGAGGATGGGCCGGCGCCTCTCAGCTCCAGTAACCGTTCTGGCTCTGGAGGGCCGGGATCAGGATGCTGGTCTGGTCGCCAAAGCCGGCGTCCTGGCCGAGGACCTGGGGGCTGAGTTCCGCCGCTGTCCGGCAACTGGCTCGGTCGACTTGATCGTGGAGGAGATCACCCGATCCGGGGCTACGGACCTGGTGGTGGCGGCCCCGATGGGCTCGAGAGCAGACTCGCGACAGCAGGCCCTGCTGGTCCGGCTGCTGGACAACCTGGGGGAACGCCACCTCCACGTAATCGGTCGACGCCTGGGAACCAGGCCGTCAGGAGACTTAGAGCGACGGCCTGACCCGGGCTCGCTGCTGACTTCCGAGGCCAACAGGGGAGTTAAGGGATCCCTGCGGCTGTACCTGGGGTACGCGCCCGGAGTCGGCAAGACCACTCGGATGTTGGAGGAGGCGAGCAGGCGCCAGAGGCGTGGGGCGGAGGTGGTCGTGGCCGCTGTGGGGGGGCGTGATCGGTCCGCGGTCAAGCTGCTGCTGGCGGGCCTCAAGGTGGTCCCCTCGCTGGCGACTGGGGCGATCGATGTCGACGCCGTCCTGCGCCAGAACCCGAGCGTGGTCTGCGTCGACGATCTGGCGGTACGTGACCTCAACACCGGCGAGGCTCGCTACCAGCAGGTTGAGCGTCTGCTCGACGCGGGGATAAATGTGGTTGGTGCCGTGGGTGTCATCGACCTCCCCGGTTTCCAGGTTGCCCGGGAGGCGCTGGTCGGATATCGCGATGACTCCGACGGCCAGACGGCGGTCCTGCCGGATGCGGCGCTTGATCGCGCCGAAGAAATCGAGTTGGTCGATCTACCCCCGGCGGAGCTCCGGGAGAGGGTGAGATCGGGCTGGATCGTGGACGCGTCACGGGTGGCGGCCGCTCTGCGGTCGTTCCAGGAGGACCTCTTGGAGGAGCTCCGCGGCGCGGCGATGCGAAGGGTCGCTGGGCACACCGAGCAGCGCCTGCAGCGCTACATTGCCACCAAGTCGATCCGCACGGTGTGGGCGGTGCAGGAGCGAATCGCGGTGGCTCTGCGCCCCGATCGTGTGGACCTGGCGCGCCGGCTGTTGGAGTCAGGCATTCGCATGGCCCGGCGCGAGGACGCGACCGTGGTCTTGGTCACCGTGACCCCGGTCCGCCCCAGCCGAGCCGAGGTGACAGCTATCGAAGAGCTTTCGAAGCTGGCGGCCGCTCACGGGGTGCGCTTGGTACCGATGACAGAGCACGGCGGGGTGGCGGAAACCCTGGTCAGCTGGGCGGAGACCCACCAAGTCACCACCATCATCATGCCCGCTCCTCGTATCCGGCGCCGACTTCCCTGGGAGCGCCCGGTAGCGCTAGAGGTCATTCGCAGGGCCCGCGACACCGACATCCACATCCTCGGGACCAGACTCATCCCGGAAGCGGTCAGCGCAGGCGGGACAGGGCCAAGTTGAGCTGAAGCACATCGACGTAGGCCGGGCCGAGGAAGCCGAGTTCCGGCCCCTGGGTCTGGCTCTGGATGAGTCGTCGCAACCTGGCGGCAGACAGACCAGTCGCACGTGCCACCATGGGGATCTGCGCCAGGGCGTCCGCGGGAGTGATGTCCGGATCAAGTCCGCTGCCGGAGGTGGTGACCAGGTCAGCGGTTGGCTTGACCCCGTGCTGCTGCCAGTACCTGATCAGGGCCCGAGTCTGCGCCACCAGCACCTTCGATCGAGGCCCGAGGTTGCTGGGCCCGGATGAGCCCGGCTGCCCATTGGCCACCAGCGGGTTGTCGGAGTCGGGGCGGCCGTGAAACCAGCCTGGTCCGGTCCAGCGCTGGCCGATCAGGGTCGAGCCGTCCGGGCCAATCGAGCCATTGGCCTGACTCGGGAACAACACCTGGGAGACTCCCGTCCCGACCAGGGAGTAGCCGAGGCCGAAGACCACCATGGCGATGAGGGTTAGGACGACGGCGCCGCGCAGCTGGGCCAGCATTGGGTATTGGCTCCTTGTGGGTCAGTAGAGATGGGTGGCGGTGAGCAAGAGGTCGATCAACTTGATCCCGATGAAGGGAGTCAGAATGCCGCCGACTCCGTAGATGAGGACGTTGCGGCGGAGCACCGAGGCGGCTCCCGACGGCCGCCAGCGCACCCCCCGAAGGGCGAGCGGAATCAGGGCTACGATGACCAGAGCGTTGAAGATCACCGCCGCGAGCACAGCGCTCTGGGGGCTGTGTAGCCGCATCACATTCAGGGCCTGGAGCTGGGGGTAGGTGGCCGCGAAGAGGGCGGGGATGATGGCAAAGTACTTGGCCACGTCATTGGCGATGGAGAAGGTGGTGAGGGCGCCCCGGGTGATGAGCAGTTGCTTGCCCACCTCGACCACCTCGATCAACTTGGTGGGGTTGGAGTCGAGGTCCACCATGTTCCCCGCTTCCTTGGCGGCAGTGGTCCCCGTGTTCATGGCGACGCCGACATCCGCTTGAGCCAGGGCGGGAGCGTCGTTGGTGCCGTCTCCAGTCATGGCGACCAACTTGCCACCGGCCTGTTCCTGTCGGATGAGGGCCATCTTGGTCTCCGGGGTGGCCTCGGCCAGGAAGTCGTCCACCCCGGCTTCGCGGGCGATCGCCGCCGCCGTGAGCGGATTGTCGCCCGTGATCATCACAGTCCTGATCCCGGCCTTGCGCAGTTCCGCAAACCGCTCGGCGATCCCTGGCTTGACGACGTCCTTCAATTCGATGACGCCCAGCACCTCCGGCCCGTCGGCGACCACCAGAGGGGTGGAACCTGCGCCCGCGATCCGGTTGACCACCTCCGCCAACTCGTCGGGGGTCCTACCTCCCAAGTCCTCGGCCCACCTGCGGACCGCGTCGGCGGCGCCCTTTCGGATTTGGCGATCGCCGATGTCCAGGCCAGACATCCTGGTGTTGGCGGAGAAGGGCACGAAGAGGGTCGGCCCGGTCGGGACCGCATCGGCGATCTCGAACCTGTCCCGCGCGAAGGCCACGATGGATCTGCCCTCGGGCGTCTCGTCAGCGAGCGAGGAGAGCAGCGCCGCCTGGGCGAGATCGCGGTCGCGATGGCCGCCCACTGGCACAAACGCCGAGGCCATCCGGTTGCCCAAGGTGATGGTCCCGGTCTTGTCCAGCAGCAGGGTCTGCACGTCTCCCGCCGCCTCCACCGCTCGACCACTCATGGCCAGCACGTTGCGCTGGACCATGCGGTCCATCCCGGCGATCCCGATGGCGGACAGGAGGGCGCCGATGGTGGTCGGGATCAGGCACACTAGCAGGGCCACCAGGACCACGATCGAGACGGTCCCGCCGGCGTACTTGGCAAAGGGGTACAGGCTCACCACCACCGGCAGAAAGACGATCGTAAGCGCGGCTAGCAAAATGGTGAGGGCGATCTCGTTGGGCGTGCGCTGCCGGTTGGCACCCTCCACCAGTGAGATCATCCGGTCCATGAATGTGTGGCCCCGCTCTGCCGTGATCTGAACCACGATCCGATCGGACAGCACCTTGGTTCCGCCGGTGACCGCCGAGCGGTCACCCCCGGACTCTCGAATCACCGGCGCGGACTCACCTGTGATCGCCGACTCGTCGACGGATGCGATCCCTTCGGTGATCTCTCCGTCAGAGGGGATCACGTCCCCGGCCTCACAGACCACCAGGTCTCCCCGGCGGAGATCCGCCGACGTCACAGACTCCTCAATTCCGGCGGGGCCGAGCCTTCGGGCCAGCGTGTCGGATCGCATTCTTCGGAGCGTGTCGGCCTGGGCCTTGCCGCGGCCCTCCGCCACAGCTTCTGCGAAATTGGCGAAGATGACGGTCAGGAAGAGCCACACGGTGATGCTCCAGCTGAAGACGCTGGGGTGGAAGATCGCCTCCACCAGGGTGACCACCGTGCCCACCAGCACCACGAACATGACCGGGTTTCGGATCTGGACCCGGGGGTCCAGCTTGAGCAAAGATCCGACCAGCGCTTGCGCCAGGATCTGGCGGTCGAACAATCCCCGCCCTCTGGCCACCGTGTGGGGCTCAGATCCCGGTCCCGGCGCGCTGGAGAGTGGGGCGCTGAGCATGGCCATCAGAAGAACCTCCCGTGGCTGAGCTGTTCCACCAGCGGTCCCAAGGAGACGGCGGGAAAGAAGGTCAGACCGCCGACGATCAGGATCACGCCGAGGAGCAATACGACGAACATTGGGTTATCGGTGCGGAATGTCCCAGCCGAGTTGGGGACCACCTGCTTGGCGGCGAGCGCTCCCGCCAGCGCCAGCACCGGGATCATGATCCCGAAGCGTCCCATCAGCATGTCGATGCTGCCCAGGATGTTGTAGAACACCGTGTTGCCACCGAATCCGCCGAACGCCGAACCGTTGTTGTTGCCCTGGGACGTGATTGCGTAGAGGATCTCCGAAAAGCCATGGGGTCCGGCGTTGAACGCCCCGGCCCTTCCGATCGGCAGAGCGGTGGCGATTCCGGCCAACACCAGGACTGTTACTGGCATCACCAGGACTCCCAGGCTGGCCAGTTTCACCTCTCTGGCCTGAATTTTCTTGCCCAGGTATTCCGGCGTCCTCCCGATCATCAGCCCACCGATGAAGACCGCCACCACCGCGTCCAGGAGGATCGTGTAGAGGCCAGTTCCGGTGCCCCCTGGGGTCACCTCGCCCAGCATCATCCCGGTCAGCAGGCCGAAGCCGCCCATGGGGTTGAAGGAGTCGTAGGAGGCGTCGGCGGAACCGGTCGAGGTCTGGGTGGAGGCAACCCCATAGAGGGCTGAGTTCAGCGCCCCGAAGCGAACCTCCTTGCCAGCCATGTTGCCGGTCGGTTGCTGGCGCAGCCCGGCTGCCGCCACAGCCGGGTTGGGTTGGGCCTCGGCAAAGGTGGTGAAGGAGGTCCAGATGCCGAAGATGATCGCCATCGCGGCCAGCAGGGCGACCCCCTGGCGCAGGGAACCGACCATCCTGCCGAAGGTATAGGTGAGGGCCACCGGAATCGCCAAGACCAGTGCGATCGACAGAAAGTTGGTGAGGGCGGTGGGATTCTCAAAGGGGTCCGCTCCGTTGGCATTGAAGAAGCCACCTCCATTGGTTCCCAGCTGCTTGATCGCCTCCATGAAGCCCACCGGGCCTAGGGGTATGAGCTGGGTGACCCCGTTGAGAGGGTTGTGCACCAGCACCGGCCCGGCCAGGGTCTGGACCGCGCCCTGGGCGACGAAGATGATCCCGGCCAGGAACGCGATTGGCAGCAGGACGTAGAGGCAGCCTCGCACGGTGTCCACCCAAAAGTTGCCGATGGTAGTCTCTCCGCGGCGGGCGAAGCCCCGAACCAGGGCGATCGCGACCGCGATCCCGACAGCTGCGGAGACGAACTGCTGCATCTGCAGGGCCAGGATCTGGCTGAGGGAGGACATCGTTGTCTCGCCGGCGTAGTTCTGCCAGTTGGTATTGGTCAGGAACGAGACGGCCGTGTTCCAGCTGAGTGCGGCTGGGACCCCGCCCAGATGCTGGGGGTTCAGCGGCAGCACTCCCTGCAGCCGGAGCACCAGGTAGGAGCCGAGCAGCGCCACGCCCGAGAAGACCACCAAGGAGACGGCATAGCGCTGCCAGGTCTGCTCCCGCTCCGGGTCGACCCCGAGGAGGCGGTAGATCGGCCGCTCCGCGAAGGAGCACCAGGTGGCCCGCCCGGTGTATACCGCCGCCAGATAGGCACCGAGAAAGCGCCAGGCGATGGCGAGCACGGCGATCAGCACCACCAGGGTCAGCACGAAGTGGACCACTCAGAAGGCCTCCGGCTTGAACATCGCGAATCCCAAATAGACAAACAGGGCCACCGCCAGCGCCAGCAGGATCAGGTGGGTGACCATCAGATGTGTTCCAGCCAGCGGATCATGGCGATCCCCAGTAGTACGAAGCCCACAGTTCCCAAAATCGCGATCGCATCGGCCATGGCCAGAGCCTGGCAGGCCGGTCGTCAAACCGGTGCGTAATTCGGCCTCCGCCTTGTCAAAGGGTTGTAAAGAGGGGCTGCGCGGGGGGCGATGAAGGCGGCAGTTAGGTCCCTTCGATCGGTGGAGATTAGCTAGAGGGACCGGAGTCGGCTGGCCTGCTACCGGGAGCCCGCGCGCGGAGCGCTTGGGGAACCTGCACAGAGCTGGCCTTTGGCGCAAGCTTGAGGAGTGACGAGATCCGAGCGCGGGGGCCAGGTCAGCCCAGGCGGCAACGGGTTCCACCCGGCCGACAGTATGGACGCGCCCGATCCCAACTGGTTCGCCGAAGCGACGACCTGTGCCGCTGGCAACGCGGTCTCATTCGCGACGGGCACCTCCGATGAACACGAGGCGCTGCAACACGTGGCGGGGACGTGGCTGCTTTGGCATTGGACCGACCTGACCGGCGCTGTGTCGACGGCCCGGCCGGTGGACCAGGCCACCGCCCGGGTCTGGCTCCTCCGCAATGAACATTTCGAGGCTTTGGGTGAGATCGAAAGGGACCTGGGTGCGCCTGAACGCGGCTGACGCTCCCAGCGATGGTGCCGGGACCGGTCTGGTCCTGGGTGCGAGCGTATATGCTCCCCGGTCTTCGGCTGAAGGTGGCCGGGTCTTGGTGGACCGGCTCTGGCCTCGTGGCCTAGCCCGTGACTCCGGGCAATTCGAGGTCTGGATGAAGGCCATAGCGCCGTCGACCGAGCTGAGGCGGTGGTACCACCACCAGGCCAACCTACTTCCGGAGTTCCGCCGCCGATATCGGGAGGAGTTGCAGCATGCGCCTGGGTGGAACGCGCTGGAGCGGTTGGCCAGCACCCTTCAAGAGGGTGAGGTGACCCTGGTCACAGCGACTCATGAGTTGTCCCTTTCGGCGGCCAGGGTACTCGCCGATGAGCTTGCCTTAAGAGCGGACGTCCAGGCTAAACTGCAGTCTCAGTCAGGCGCGAAGCCGGCCCTAGCGATTCAGAAGGAAAACCTGTGAGCTTCTTCAAAAACCTTGAGGACATGGCGCAGGGGATGGGGTCCGGTCAGCCCGCCAGCCAGCTCCCGCCCCACAACTGCGCCGGCTGCCAGACCCAGATGGAATACCGGGGGGCTCACACTCTGCGTACGGGTGGGCTTCAGCGCGGGTTCGGAATCGGCGCCGACCTGGTCTTGGGAGCGGGGATGGATAACCTCATCAACCAGGCGACCGAACGTAATGTCGTGATGCACATCATGGTCTGCCCGAGCTGCGGCGAGGTGGCCTTTATCAACGATCCCCAGCGCGGCTTCTGAGGTTAAGGCCACGAGTCTGGCCGCCAGCCAGCTGGCGCCGGTCGCTCGGACCTCGCCGCTACCAGCCGCTTGGGCGGGCGCCACCGGCTCCTCAGCTGTGGACGGGGCTGGCCCCCAGCTCCCGGCGCCGGGAGGCGGCCGGGATCACTTGAAGAGCTGGTCCACCGAGAGTCGCCCGGGACCGATCAGGCCGATGGCCGCGGCGGCGACTCCGATCAACAGGGGAAACTCGTACCCGCCCGCGCCGTAGAACCCGGTCTTCCAATGCGCTCCGCGAACGGCGACCGCCATGTTGGCGACTGCGGCCGCGCTGGCCAGCGGTGTCGCCGCCCCTGCCGCCAGAGCCAGTCCTCCGCCCAGCTCCGCCCAGGTGCTGGCGCGGGCCGCCAACCCGGGCATGGGGACGCCCATCCGGTCGAGGTTGGTCGCGAAGGCGTCGGTCCCACTCTTCTCCCATGCTGGTCCGTAGTTGGTCCCGAGCAGGCGGCTGAGCCAGCCTGGCGGGCTGGAATCCGGCCCTCCCGCCAACTTTGGCAGCCCATGCGACGCGAGCACAGCGCCAGTCGCGAGCCTCAGGGTCAGTAGGCCTAGGTCTGATCGGCGCATGAGCGATTCCTCCAAGGCCGGCCGCCGCCATGTCGTGGCCGGCGCGTGTGATTGCATGAGCAACTATAGGCCATGAAGGCGCGTGTGCGCCAGGTTGGAGTTGCCCGCGGCCCTGGATGGACATCTCTGAGCCGTGCTGCCGGAGCGCTCACCGCGAGGTACCGATCAAGGAGATGAAGGCCAGGTCGAATCGGACTGGCTGCAACGGATAGGGGAGCTTGGCGCATATCCCTGAGGAAGCCCGGGCTCAGAGCCGGTCCCGGGGTGGACTGTTGACCCTGGGCGGGCTAGATCGGACTCGAGGACTTTGTGGTCCGATCTGATCGTCAACTAGCGGAGCCGACCGAAGAGGAAGCTCGGACGCTCGTGTCGGGAGCGGCCCGCTCGCCGCTGCGACCATCGGACGAAAGTCGTGATGTCGACCTGGGACCGGGCCACCACACGCAAGACGCGGATCTCCAAATCGCGCTGGGGTCCAGACAGGAGACATATCGCATGGCGACTCTGGCGCAGTGAGAGAGCCGGGCGGAGAGGATCTCGCCGCCGGGGAGGACGTCAAGTGTCCGTTGGCGGGGCGGCCCGGTCGCTCGTCGGCCCGGGGCTAGGGGTCGCCGATGCCACACCCGCATGGCGTGGACCGAGACCGTACTCGTCTGCCGCCAACCCCATTGGCTATGCTGGATCGGCCATGGAAGTCCGTAACGATCTGCGCAACGTCGCCATCATCGCCCATGTCGACCATGGCAAAACCACCCTGGTGGATGTGATGCTCCGGCAGACGGGAGCGTTCCGCAGCAATATCGAGCTGACCGACCGGGTGCTCGACTCCGGCGACTTGGAGCGCGAGAAGGGAATCACGATTCTCGCCAAGCACACGGCGGTTCAGTACGGGCCGACCAAGATCACGATCGTGGACACCCCTGGGCACGCCGACTTCGGCGGTGAGGTTGAGCGCGCGCTGGCGATGGTGGACGGGGTCCTGCTTCTGGTCGACGCATCCGAGGGACCTCTGCCGCAGACCCGGTTCGTTTTGCGCAAGACCCTGGAGGCGGGCTTGGCCGTGATCGTTGTGATCAACAAGGTCGACCGACCTGACGCCCGGGTAACGGAGGTGGTCCGAGAGGTGGAGGACCTCTTCTTGGACTTGGATGCCGACGAGGAGCAGCTTGAGTTCCCGATTTTGTACTCGAGCGCCAGGTTGGGGTGGGCCAGCGCCAAGCGCGATGCGGTGGGCACCGATCTGGTACCGCTCTTTGAGGCGATCCTCAAGCACGTGCCTGCGCCTGTATATGAGCCGGGCCATCCGCTGCAGGCACTGGTGACCAATCTGGACGCATCTCCTTATGTCGGCCGGCTCGCCATCTGCCGGGTCCATCAGGGCACCCTGACCCGGGGTGCGACGGTGGCCTGGTGCCGGGTGGATGGATCGGTGGTCACAGCCAAGGTCACAGAGCTATATGCCTCCAAGGCGCTGGACCGGATCGACGTGGAGAGCGCTGGCCCCGGTGAGATTGTGGCGGTGGCCGGCTTCGGCGACATTTCGATTGGCGACACCCTGGCGGACCCGGAGGATCCAAGGCCACTTCCGGCGATCTTGGTCGACGAGCCGAGCCTGTCGATGACCGTTGGAATCAACACCTCGCCGCTGGCGGGGACCGAGGGCAGCAAGCTGACCGCCCGCTTGGTCAAGGGGCGACTTGATGCCGAACTGGTGGGGAACGTCTCCTTGCGGGTCTTTACCACGGCGCGCCCAGACACCTGGGAAGTGCAAGGGCGCGGCGAGCTGCAGCTAGCGGTCTTGGTTGAGACCATGCGCCGCGAGGGTTTTGAGTTGACGGTTGGCAAGCCCCAGGTGGTGACCCGGGAGATCGACGGGATGCTCCACGAGCCCATGGAGCGCCTGGCAGTTGATGTCCCTGAGGAGTACCTGGGAGTGGTGACCCAAATGCTGGCCCTCCGTCAGGGGCGCCTGGAAGAGATCGTCAACCATGGCACCGGCTGGGTCCGAATGGACTATCGGGTGCCGGCTCGGGGATTGGTCGGCTTCAGGACCGAGTTTCTGGTCGAAACTCGAGGGACCGGCGTGCTTCACAGTGTGTTCGATGGTTGGGAGCCGTGGCATGGCGAACTCCGTACCCGTCGGAATGGCTCCATGGTGGCTGACCGGAGGGGTTTCTCAACCACTGAGGCACTGATGTCCTTGCAGGATCGCGGCAGCATGCTCATCGGCCCCGGCACCGAGGTTTATGAGGGGATGGTGGTGGGCGAGAACGCTCGTGCCGACGAGATGGACGTCAACCCCACCAAGGAGAAGAAACTCAGCAACATGCGGTCCTCGACCTCCGAGGAGTTGGTACGGCTAAGTCCGCACCTGCAACTTTCTCTGGAACAAGCTCTGGACTTCATCGCTGAGGACGAGTGCGCGGAGGTCACACCCAAGTCGGTGCGGCTGCGCAAGCTGGTCTTGGACCAGTCCCTAAGGGCTCGCCAGCGCCGTCGCAGTCGCCAGGGCGCCGGCGAATAGGACTTCGGGGTGGGCCGACGTGAGAGTTGGCCCCCGAGTGTCCTTCAATCCGGGCTGGGGGCCACCGACTCGGACTCCAGATTGGCTTCCAGTTGGACGGTACGCCGGTACGCGGCCCAGACGGCGTCGCTGAGGACCGTTCTGAAGCGTCCCCGCTCCAGCGCGGCGAGGGCTTCCGCCGAGGTCCCCCCCGGGGATGTGACCATGTCCCGGAGTTCGCTGACATGCTTGTTGCTCTGGGCGGCGAACGCGACCGAGCCGCTGGCGGTTCCGAGCACGAGCCGACGCGCGATATGCCGGGGGAAGCCCAGATGCACCGCGGCGTCGATCAGTGACTCGATGAAGAGCAGGGTATAGGTGGGGCCGGTACCGCTGACTGCGGTTGCCATCGCCACCTGGGCCTCATCCTGCACCTGGATCTCCTCGCCCAGGGCCGCGAGCAGCAGTTGGGCGCGCCGGATGTCGTCCGCTCCGACGTCCCGGGTGCTGAACCAGACGGTCATGCCAGCGCCGATCTGGGCCGGAGTGTTGGGCATCGCCCGTACCAGCGGGTGGTGTCCAAGAGCCCGCCGCAAGACCTTGGTGCTGGCCCCAGCGACAATGCTTACCACTAGGGCTCCCTCTGTGAGTCTGGGCGCCACCTCGGGAAGCACCCGGGGCAGGACTTGAGGCTTCACCGCTAGCAGCACTAGGTCAGCGTTCTGGACGGCCTCCCCATTGTCGGCGGTCACATTGACTCCCAGGGACCCGCGCAACTGCTCGCGTCGAGCCGGTCGGGGATGACTGCAGGTCACTTGGTTCGGAGTCAGCAACCCCTGGCGCAAAAGGCCGGACGTGATTGCCTCTGCCATCACCCCAGTTCCGACCACCGCCAAGCGGCTGGCCTTGAAGGGGTCCGCAGTCGGAGCCGCGGAGTAGAGCTGCGGCGTCGGAGGCGGGACAGACCCGGGGACTTCACTCATGGGCTGCCGCATAGGGTGCCATATGTCCTGGCTGCGCCGCTGAGGTCGGGTTGGACGTGATGGTCATCCGGCTGATGACGCAAAACCAAGTGGCTTGCACAAACTTGTTGCGGTATGTAGAATGAGGCACATGGGAAGGAGACCTCGAGTTCCTGGCGAGTTGCTGGCCTTGATGAAGGCTGAAGGTCACCACGCCTGGACGCTCGATGAGCTCCACTCCAGCCTCGGTGTGGCCGGAGTCAAGGCGGATTTCTCGACGGTCTTTCGCGCGGTAGCGAAGTTGGAAGGGGAAGGGGCGGTGGGGAGGCTTGAGCTGGACGACGGGCGCACTCACTTCGAACTCCGAAGCGACCACCACGATCACCTGCGATGCTTGGCCTGTGGGGAGGTCGCCCCGGTTCCCTGTGGCCTCCTAGACTCCTCGTTGGCGGCGATCGCCATGGCCACTGGATTTACGGTATCGGACCACCATCTGGTGCTCACCGGCACCTGTGCTCGTTGCGAGCTAGCGGGTCACGCTGCCTACGAAATTAGGAGCTCAAGTTCGGCCGAGGTTGTGAGCCTCTCCGTCGCCGTCGGGGAAGCGCCTTGAGGTACTGGGCCGCCTTAAACGGCTTGGCTGGCGTTTGCCAGGGGCGCAACACCGGCTACCCGACTGAGGTTGGCCAGACTGATGGGCTGCCGCTCGCGCTTGGCGAATTCCGGCACGCCGGCGATGGCGGACGGGGGTGAAGATCCCCAGGCACCGCAAGCTCGTCGTCGGCAGCGTGGTCGGGCTTTTGGGAGCGCTACTGGCCGGCTGTGGTGCCGCCTCCGTTCCGCAGCCGGGGCCATCGACCTCTGGGGGCGGGGTGATCAAGGCAGTAGCGGCAGAAAATGAGTATGGCAACGTGATCGAGCAGATCGGTGGGCCGTATGTGTCGGTGCACAGCATCATGAGCAACCCGAATGTCGACCCCCACACCTATGAGGCGGACACCACGGACGCGCTCTTGGTGGGCGGGGCGCAGTTAATCGTTCAAAATGGACTTGGATACGACTCCTTCATGAACCGCCTGGAGTCCGCCGCGGCCGCACCGGGCCGGGTGATTTTGACAGCTGCCAGCGCACTGGGATACGGCCCGCACACGCTCAATCCCCATCTCTGGTATGCCCCGAACACCATGGCCCGCTTGGCACCGATCATCGCGCGGGACCTGAGTCGACTCCGGCCTACCGAGGCCGCCTACTTCCAGCGGGCCGCCTCTAGCTTCGTGGCCTCGCTGGGGACCTGGAATCACGATCTCGCGCACATCCAAGCTAGCTTTGAGGGCTCCGCCGTGGCGGTAACGGAACCGGTAGCCGACTACCTGCTGCAGGCCGGAGGTCTCTCGATCGTCACGCCATGGTCGCTACAGGCCGCGATCATGAACAGCGTGGACCCATCACCCCAGGACGTTGTCATCGAGGACAATCTGCTGGCTCGGGGGCAGGTCAAGGTCTTCGTGTACAACCAGCAAGCGGTTGACGCCAGCACGGCGTCCTTCCTGAAGGTCGCACGTGCCCACAAGGTGCCGGTGGTGGGGGTCTACGAGACCATGCCAGCGCGCTACACCTACCAAGCCTGGATGGTGGCCGAGACCATGGCGATATACAACGCTCTCAGCCACGGTTTGTCGACGGTTCGGCTGAGTTAGGCGGGCCCAGGTGTCGCCACAGTTGCCAGCGATGCAGTTCGATCATGTGGACGTCGCCTTTGGGCGCCATATGGTGCTTCGGCAACTCCAATTCGACATCCCGGCGGGTGCATTTGTCGGGGTGATCGGCCCCAACGGTGCCGGCAAGACGACCATGATCCGACTGGTGCTGGGCCTGCAGCGCCCCAACGCCGGCAGGGTGACAGTGCTCGGGCAATCGGCCGGGCGCGGTGGCCGAGAGATCGGGTACGTGCCTCAGAGTTTCGCCGCCGAACCTGACCTGCCCCTGCGCGCCCGGGATCTTGTCGGGCTCGGCCTGGACGGGGAGAAGTGGGGCTTTCCGCTCCCCTCCAAGGAACGCCGGCGCCGGATCGATGCCTGTCTTGAGCGGGTGGGCGCCCTTGGCTACGCAGATGAGGCGGTGGGTACCCTTTCCGGAGGCGAGCGCCAGCGCCTTCTGATCGCTCAGGCGCTGCTCACGTCTCCCCGGATTCTGCTGCTGGACGAGCCGTTGGCCAATCTCGACATTCGCAGCGGCCACGACATTATTCATCTGATCGCCGAGATCGCCAAGGAGACTCAGATCACGGTGCTTTTTGTGGCCCACGATATGAATCCCCTGCTGGGGGTCATGGACCAGGTTCTTTACATTGCCCAAGGGCGTGCCTTGCTGGGGAGTGTGGAGCAGGTGGTGCGTTCCGACGTACTGAGCGAGCTCTATGGGCAGCCCGTCGAGGTGGTACGAGTGCAGGGCCGGATCCTGGTATTCGCCGGCGACGAGATGGTGCCGCTGGGCCATGAGGAATTGCTTCCTCATGGACGACCAAGAAGCTTGCCGGTGGAACCGTGACGGGGTTCCGGCTCTGGCCTGAGGGTATCGAGTCGTGGCCCGGCGCACCGGCGACAACGGAGCGGCGCCCGCTCATACCACGATGTCCTGGCTGAACTATCTGGTCGCGCCGGGCTTTCTGCAGACCGGTCAAGTCCAGTCGGCTCTGATTCTGGGGAGTGCGGTGGCCGTCTGTTCGGCCGTGGTTGGAGTATTCGTCATAATTCGGGGCCAGGCTTTCCTGGGGCATGCCCTGGGCGATGTGGGTAGTACCGGGGCTTCGGGTGCAGTCCTGGTCGGCGTCCAAGCCATATGGGGCTTTCTGGGTGCCGGCCTGATGGCGGGAGCGTCCGTGGACGCGCTGAGCCGGCGGGCGCGGGAGCGCGATGTCGCGACCGGGGTTGTCCTGTCCGCCATGCTGGGGCTGAGCGCCCTATTTATCTACCTCATCGGGCAGGTGTCCACCTCAACTGGGGTCACCCAGGAGATCTTGTTCGGTTCCGTGTTCACGGTTAGCCCAGCCCTGGTGCTACCGATGGTCGGGCTGGCCGTGGCCGCTGTGGTCGTAGTGGGATTTGTCTACCGGCCACTTCTTCTGTCTACGGTGAATCCGGACGGAGCCCGCAGTCGAGGGGTCCCAGTGGGTTTGGTTAGCTTCCTCTTCCTGGTGGCGATGATCGCGGCTGTTGAGCAATCCGCCCTAGTCATGGGAGCGCTGCTGAGCACCGCACTTCTGATCGGTCCGGCGGCAACCGCCATTCACCTCACCCGGCGGCTGGGTCTGGCGATCGTACTATCTGTGGTGCTCGCTCTGGTGGACACCTGGCTGGGGATCCTGCTGGCCTATGACAGCTTTAACTGGCCGCCTGCCGGCCGCGGCTGGCCGGTGAGTTTCTTCGTAGTCGCGGTGATGGTCGTCGCCTACTCGATAGGGCAGGCGATCCCGCGGACCAGTGCTGGTCCGCGGGATTAGGGCCGGAGGGCGATGGTGACCGGCATCTGGCACACGGTCTTTGCCCCGGGGCTGTTCACTTACTCTTTTGTGGTTCACGCCTGGGTCGCGGCCAGCGCGATTGCGGTGCTGGCCGCACTGGTGGGTTTTTTTGTCAACCTGAGAGGCGAGGCCTTCGTGGCTCATGCGGTTCCGCGGGGGGCGTTCACGGGGGCGGCTGGCGCCTTTTTGATCGGCGTGAACTCGATCCTAGGGCTGAGTGTATTCGCGATCCTGATGGCGCTGGGCATGGGTCTGATGCGTCGTCGCAGCCACAATGGAGTGATCACTGCGCTCGCGCTGGTCACTGCGCTGGGGCTAGGCGACCTCTTCCTCACCGTGGGCAACACCTATGCCCCTGAAGTGTTTGCCCTGCTGTTCGGGCAGCTGCTCGGCATCAGCGGCTCCGAAATGGTAGCTATCGCGATCTTGAGCGTCATTCTGATCGGCGTCATTGCGGTCGTGTACCGGCCCCTGTTGTTGGCCTCCACGGTCCCCGACTTCGCTGCGGCTCGAGGCGTGTCCCTGACCGCCATGAATGTCACGTTCACACTTCTGGTGGCTCTGGCAGCCAGCCTGACGGTCCCGGTGGTCGGAGCCCTGCTGGCCTTCAGTTTGATGATCGGGCCAGCCGCCGCCGGCTGGTATCTGGCCAAGACCCCATGGGGCGCCATGCTGTATTCGGTGGGGATCGCTCTGGGGACGGTTTGGGTGTCAATCGTAATTGGCTACGACAGCAGCTTGCCGATTGGATTCCTGGTAGCCGGTCTCTCCCTGCTGGCGTACATGGCGGCGCGCGTGATCCATTGGGCCCGGCGACGACGTCCGGGGGAGGGTCCGGTGATGGCGACCGTGGCAGGCTCGGTTGCCCGATGACCGCGTCGGCCGGCGCCGAACGGACGGGGAAGCCCTGGATCCGGCGGCTGCTCAGATACCGAGTTGGCCAATGGAGCGGGAGACGAGACTCGAACTCGCGACATCCAGCTTGGAAGGCTAGCGCT